>JANLTC010000213.1:0-53829 GCA_031362725.1 Deltaproteobacteria bacterium
AGAGTTCGGCGACGGCCGGGATCACTTCCTTCGCGAAGATCCGCAGCGGCGTGATCTCGTGTACGTCCGGGAAGCTGTAGATGACGTGCTCGATGCCGAGCGCCGCCAGCTCGCGACACTTCGCGACGACGTCCGCCGGGCTCTGCTTGTCGAGTCGCACCGTACCCAGCACGGTCTTCTCGATCGCTTCATAGGGCCGGCCGGCGTCGTCGCAGTGACGCTTCAACACGTCGAGCTTGTGGCGCAGCGCATCGCGCCCGATGAACGCAAAAAGGTTGCAGGCGTCGGCGTATTGCGCGACGAGCCGCAGCGTCTTCTTCTCGCCGATGCCGCCAATCATGATGGGCGGGTGCGGCTGCGCGAGCTGCGGCGGCGAGTTCAGCGTTTCGGCGAGTTGGTAGTGCCGCCCCTGGTAGGGACGCGCCGCGCCCGACCAGAACTGCTTGACGATCTGGAGCGCTTCTTCGAGTCGTTCGAAGCGTTCTTTCAGCGGCGGGAACGGAACACCAAGGCCCGCGTGTTCGCGATCGAACCACGCGGCGCCGATCCCGAGATAGGCGCGACCGCCCGAGAGCACGTCGAGCGTGTTGACGGTCTTCGCGAGCACGCCCGGGTGCCGGTACGTGACGCCGGTTACCAGAGTGCCGAGCTTCACGCGCTCGGTGATCGCCGCGAGATACGCGAGCGCGCTGTAACCCTCGAGCATCTCCTGTTCCGCGGGACCGACGATCGGAATCTGGAAGAAGTGATCCATCACCCAGACGGAGTAGAAGCCGGCTTCCTCTGCGGCGCGCGCGATCTCCGCGAGCTTGGTGCGAATCGCGACCGCGCCGCCGGGCCACGTGAAGCTCGGAATCTGGATACCAATGCGCATGGGGACCTCCTGTTCGCAACAGCCTAGCCGCTCAACCGTTCGGACCGTCGCCCTCGATCTCGCCGTAGCGCGCGAAGGGGAGCAGCACGCGCCTGTTGTCCCGCGGCCAGCGCAGCGGCGGGGTCTGCAGCGTGCCCGGCGCGCAGATTCGCGACGCGCCGAGTTCGGCGAGCGCGGCGCCGACCTCGGCCGTCGCCGCTCCGAAGCCAGCGAGCGCAACCGCCGCGAGCTGCGCGCGCTGCGGCCCTAGCGCGGCGAGACACGCGTCGATGCCGGGATTCGGCCGGACGCGCACGAAGCGGTGCAGCGGCGCGTCGCGGCGGTGCGCGTCGGCTTCGCAGACGACGGTCCATTCGGTACCGCCCGACGCGAACACCGCGGCATCGCGCATCTCCCCTTCGGCGCGCTCGCGCACGATCGCCGCGCCGACGGCCGCTTCGACGCGTCCCCGCGGCCAGCGAAGTTCGGCTCGTGCGAGCGCATCGGCGAGCGATCCCGCAACGCGCCCTGCGGCGCCAGGCTCGGCGCTGACCACGTGTACCGAAAGCGGCGACAGGCAGCCGAGTTGATCCCACAGCGCGACATCGAGCGCCAATGCTGCAGTCGTCGCCATGAGTGCCTCGCCGTGTGTCGCGTCCGGACCGAGGACTGCGAGCGACGAGCGGTGGCCGTAGCCGATGAAGCGGCGCGGCGAAGCGCCGGCGGCGGCGCAGGCGCGCGCGATCGCCGCGACGGCGCCGTCCGAGCCGGTCGCGACGACGCACTCCGCTTCACACAGCGCAGCGAGACTCTCCGCGTCGTCGCGATGGAACGCTGCGATCTCGACGCACGCGCCGAGCAGCGGATCGCGCAGGGCGAGCGAGCGTGCGAACAGCGCTGCCGACACCGGATCGTGGATCGACGGCTTCACCAGCACGGGCGTGCGTAGCGCCAGCGGCGCGAGGATCGCAACGAAGGTCGGCAGCGGGATCGCGCCGGCCAGAACCGTCGCCGCGTTGGCGAAGCCGTCGAGGCGCAGGCCGCGCGTGGCATCGAGTTGCCCGGCGCCGCCCACTTCGTCCTGCACCAGCGCGTGCAGCGCGGCGCCGGTGTAGGGGGCGAGTCCGCGCGCGAGACCTTCGCGCAGCATCTCGGGCGAGAAGCCGGCGATCGGCGCGAGCGCCTCGGTGAGCGCGGCCTGCCACGGAGAAGCCGGGGCGCTCCATGCGTCCAGCGTGTCGGCGAGCACGGTATGGATGTCGGCGGCGCTTCGCTCGCGCAGCAGACGGCCGAGCTCCCGCAAGCGAAGCAGGGAGTCACGGATCTGCGCAGCGCTCACGTTGCGAGCATCTCGTCGGCCGCAATCGAGCAACCGCGCGCTTCGGCGCCGGCTTCGCGACCGATCACCTCGAAGCCGTCGTCCGTCGCGCGCCCGAGATCGGCAGTCTCGATCGCGAACACGCTGCCGGTGTTCGCGAGGTCGAGGATCGTCACGATCCCGGGTGCGCCGTCTCGTGCATCCTCGCCTGTTTCGGGATCGAGCAGGCGCACGCGGGTCCAGGGCGGCGCGAGTTTACGGCGCGGGCGCGTGGGCTCGCGCAGCACCGAGTCGTAGAACTGCGAGCCGAGCTCCGTCATTCCGTACTGATTGACGATCCGCTCCGGTGCGACGGAAAGCGCGTGCTCGATGCCGGCGTAGAGCGCTGCCCGTGGCATTTCGCGTGCGCGGCCCTTGAAACCGCCCGTCTCCATCACCCGCGAGTTGGCGGCAAGCGGGATGCGCACGCCGCGGCCTTCGAGTGCGTCAAGCAGATGGACCAGCGCGAACGCGGTGCCGCAGAGCACGAGGGCGGTCTCTTCCGCGCTGGCTCCTTCCAGTGCGCGAATCAGCGCTTCCGTCTGCAGCACGCCGTGCTGCACATCGAAGCCGCTCGCCGCATCGCCGAGTTCACGCAGCACCACACCGAACATCTGGGAGAGCGACGAGTCCGGCGACTCCGCGGGCGACGGCGCGAGCACGCGGATCTGCGCGCGTTCGCCCGCCGGGAGATCGGGCAGCACGCCGCGACGAAAAACCGGCAGCAGCGACGCTTCGTAGAGTTCGAGTGTATCGAGGTGGAGCGCGCCGCGTCGCTCGGTGGAGGTGCCGCTGGTGCGGAACACGTGGACTTCGCGTGCGGCGGGAAAGCTGCGCAGCGCCATCTCCTTGAAGGCGCCCGCCGGTACCGCCGGGATCTCGCGCCAATGCGCGACGCGCTCGGGCGTACGCCCGCGGCGTTCGCAGAAGCGTCGATAGGGCGCGCAGCGCGCGAACTGATGGGCAAAGAGGTCGCGCGCGAGCGACGCGAAGCGCGGCTCGTCGCTTCGCCACGACTCCGGCGCTTCGCGCAACCAGCCGAGTACGCGCGCGTCGAGTGCAGCGCGCTCGGGATCGGCACTCATGAGAGGCACGCCGCCAACCCGTCGAGGGCGCTCGCGAGCGCGTCGGCGTCGATCGACAGCGGTGGTGTGATCGCGAGCACGCGCCCGTCGTCGCCCGACGGCACGACGATCAGGCCGTGCCGGAGCGCTTCGCCGCTCGCGCCGAGGCAGCGTTCCGGCGTGTCGCACTCGATCGCGAGCAACAGGCCGCGGCCGCGCACGTCGACCACACCGTTCTTGGCGGCGAGCAGCACGCGCAGTTGCGCGAGCGCGGCGTCGCCGAGTGCGGCGGCCCGTTCCACCAGCTTCTCGTCTTCGAGCACCGCGATCGACGCGAGCGCTGCCGCGCAGCCCGGCGGGTGTCCGAGAAAAGTCTGGGTGTGAAGCGCTTCCCCGCTGGACGCGGGCCACGCGTCCATCACGGTGCGCGTCCCGATGCACGCGGAGATCGGCATGCCCGAGGCGAGTCCCTTGCCGACGCAAAGCAGATCCGGCGCGACGCCTTCGTGTTCGCATGCGAACCAGCGGCCGGTGCGTCCGAAGCCGGTGTAGACCTCGTCGGCAATCAGCAGCCAGCCCTCGCGATTGCAGAGCGCGCGCAGCGCGGCGAGAAATCCATCGGGAGGGATGCGCTCTCCCCCGCGCCCCTGGATCGGCTCGACCAGCACCGCCCCGATCGGGATGCGCGATTCGAGCGCCACGCGCGACACGTCCTCGGCGTCGCCGAAGCGCGCGAAGACGGTGGCGTGCGGAAGGCGCGCGGCGAACGGTTCGCGGAACTCGCGCCGGAAGGTCGCATCGAGCGCACCGAGCGAGAGTCCGTGGTATGCACCCTCGAAGGCGACGACGCCCGCGCGACGGGTCGCGAGCTGCGCGGTCTTCAACGCGATCTCGACCGCGTCGGAGCCCGACGAGCCGAGCACGGCGCGCGCCGGCGCACCACCCGGGAACAGCGCCGCGAGTCGCTCGAGCAGCTCGACCTTCACCAGCGACGGGTGTACGTCGCCCATGCCGTGCAGCAACTGGCCGCTCTGCTCGCGCACGGCCGCGACCACACGCGGATGCGCGTGACCCGCGTTGGCGACGCCGAAACCGGCGCCGAGATCGACGAAGCGATTGCCATCGACGTCCCAGACGTTCGCGCCCGCCGCGCGTTCCCAGAAGATCGGCACGTCGGGAGCGAGACACGTCACGTTGCGCGATTCGACGCGCGCGAGTCGCGCGGCCAGCGCGCGCGAGCGCGGCCCCGGGATGGCTGTCGCGAGAGCGGGCGGAAGGGTGCGGGGTGCCGGCACGCAGGCATTCTAACAACTGCGCGTCGCCGCCTATCGCGATGCCGAATGGCCATCCTCCCGCGTAGCGAGGCGCAGCCGAGCGGCGAGGCTCTCCCGCGTAGCGAGGCGTAGCCGAGCGGCGAGGCTCATAAGTGTCGCGAGGCGTTAGAATGCGCGCGATGACCGGGGATCACGATGCCGCGCTCGAACATGGTGCACGACTGCGCGCCGGGGGATTGGCGCTCGGGGGCGGGATCCTGGTGTTGCTCGCGAAGCTGGCCGCGTGGCAGCTCACGGGCTCGACGGCGGTGTTGTCGGATGCGCTCGAATCGTTCGTGAACGTCGCCGCCGGCGCAATCCTGCTCTACAGCCTCTACCTCTCGGCGCAGCCTGCAGATCGCAATCATCCGTACGGACACGGCAAGGTCGAGTTCTTCTCGGCGGGTGTAGAAGGCACGCTGATCGCGCTGGCCGCGGTGCTGATCGCCGTCGCCGCCGTGAAGCAGCTGATCAAGGGCGCCGAGCTGCGCAGCATCGATCTGGGGCTCGTGCTCGTCACCGGCGCGACCGCAGCGAACGCCGCGCTCGGTTGGCATCTGATGCGCGTCGGGCGGCGCGTGCACTCGCCCGCTCTCGTCGCGGACGGTCGCCATCTGCTCACGGACGTGGTGACGAGCGTCGGCGTGATCGTCGGCCTGGCTCTCGTGTGGATCACCGGTCTTTCGATTCTCGACCCGATCGTTGCGCTGCTCGTCGCCGCGCAGATCCTGCGAACCGGCTGGCAGCTCTCGCGCCAGGCGATTGGTGGGCTGATGGACGAGGCGGATCCAGATTCCCTCGAGGGAATGGTGAATGCACTCGAGGCGAAGCGCGAGCCGTGGTGGATCGATGCGCACAGCCTGCGCTCGTGGCGTTCCGGTGCGGTGGAGCACGTGGACCTGCACATGGTAGTGCCGCGCTACTTCGACGCCGACCGCCTGCACGAGATCGACGACGAGGTCGAGAAGGCGCTGCTCTCCGCTACGCGCCGACCCGGCGAGGCGATCACGCACTTCGATCCGTGCCGACGGCGCCACTGCGCGGGCTGCGCGATGGACCCGTGTGACGTCCGCGCCGCACCGTTCGCGCAGCTGCGCGCATTTACACTCGATCGCGCCACGCGCAGCGACGAGACGCTCGACACTGGCAAGCCCGTCGCACGCGTCAAGGTCGGCGAGTGACCATTTCGTACGTCTCGATCGGCACCAACCTCGGCGATCGCGCCGCGCTGCTCGACTTCGCGTTGCGATTGCTCGACGCGCTGCCCACGACGCGTGTCGCGGCGCTCTCGCCGATCTTCGAGACCGATCCCGTCGGTCCTCCGCCGCAGGGCGCGTATCTGAACGCGGTCGTTCGGATCGAGACGGCGCTCGCGCCGCGCGCACTGCTCGACGGCCTGCTCTCGATCGAGCACGCCGCTGGGCGCGAGCGCGGCGCGCGCAATGCGCCGCGCACACTCGATCTCGACCTGCTGCTCTACGGCGATCGCATCGTCGATGAACCCGGCTTGTCGGTGCCGCACCCGAGACTGGCCGAGCGCGCGTTCATCCTCGAACCGCTCGCGGCGCTGGCGCCGCAGCTACTGCATCCGCAGCTCGCCGAATCGATCGAGTCGCTCGCGGCGCGCGTGCGCGATCCGCGCGCCGTCCGCGCGTGGACACGCTGAAGTTCAGAGCGTGAGTGTCGCGATCTCGAAGTGGAGGCGAACGCACGACGATCGATCGTCGTCGGCGCTGACGACGCGCACGCCGTGACGGGAGCCGAGCACCTCGACGGCATCGGCGACCAACAGGTCCCAGGATGCGTCGGGGCGCAGCATCTCCGACGTCTGCTCGGGGATGCGCATCTCGAGACATAGCTCGGCAGTCTTTGCGTCGTGCGGCCCGAGCGCGATGTGCAGCGAAGCCCCGCGGCAGTTCGTGCGCGCCAGTCGATGCGCAACGAGCAACACCAGCAGTTCCAGGTCCTCGCCCGGTCCGCGCACGACGACGCAGATGTCGGGAACCTCGATCGCGATCGCGACACTGCGGCTCACCGTCTCGCGCAGCAGGGATTCGAGTCCGCGCGCCAGCGCTGCGATGTTGGTTTCTTCGAGCGCGCTCTCACGGCGCTGCACACGCGCTGCGATCGAACGGGTCAGACGCGCGCAGCGCTCCACCTCGCCCTGGATCAGGTCGCAGGCCTCGGAGACCAGCGGGTCGCCTTTGCGTTCGTCGGCGAGGCAAAGTGTTTCGCCGAGAATCGCCGTGAAGGCATTGTTGAAGGTATGGGCGGCGCCCAGCGCGAGTCGCCGCAGCAGCTCGAGCCGCGCGATCTCTTCCGAGAGCGCCTCTCGCGAGTTCTGCGCATTCGCGAGGGTTTGCATCGGGGCGCCCACAGGCTGGTGATATCGTCCCGTCCGCAATCCGACCTAAGGGTCGAATCCATCTCGACCCGCTCGCGCGCCGATCTGGCGCTTGCATTTCCGCCTCGGAAGTCAGAGATTGGCCACACTCGCAACCAGCGCCCACGCACAGGAACATCGCGATGGCGATTGCCTCCCCCTCGGTGACGACCCCGAAGATCGTGTCCGATTCCCTGCTCGAGTCGATCGCGCGGGGGTCGTTCGAGTCCTTTGATGCCGAGCGGATTCTCGGCTGGGCGATCGAGACCTTTCATCCGCGGCTGGTGCTGTCGGCGTCGTTCGGGGCGCCCGAGGGCATGGTGCTGCTCGATTTGATGCAGCGGATGGAGCCCAGCGTGCGCGTCTTCACGCTCGATACCGGTCGCCTGCCGCAGGCGACGCACGACTTGATCGACCGCGTGCGCGATCGCTACGGCGTCGCGGTCGAAGTGGTGTTTCCGGATCCGACCGAAGTCGTGCAGATGGTGCAACAGGGCGGGCAGAACCTGTTCTACGAGTCGGTCGAGAAGCGCCAACTCTGCTGCCGCATCCGCAAGGTCGAGCCGATGCGTCGCTACTTTGCGGCGGCTGGGCTCGATGCCTGGGTCGCTGGCTTGCGCCGCGGACAGGGCGTCACGCGGACCGAAGCTGCGAAGGTCGAAGTCGACGAGGTGCATGACGGACTCGTGAAGATCAATCCGCTCGTCGACTGGAGTCACGAGCAGGTATGGGACTACGTTCGACAGCACAATGTGCCGGTGAATCGCCTCCACAAGCAGGGCTATCCGTCCGTCGGTTGCGATCCTTGCTCGCGCGCGATCCAGCCCGGCGAGGACATTCGCGCCGGCCGCTGGTGGTGGGAGAATCCCGAGACGAAGGAGTGCGGGATCCATGTCGAGGAGGAGTCCGGTGGCTCGGGCATCTGATCGCGTCGCCTTCGGCATCGATCGGCGCACGTTTCTCGGTGGCGCCGCGATGCTGCTGCTCTGGCCCACGCGCGGTTTCGCGGAGCCGGCGCTGAACGCTGAGACAGCGCTTTCCGAGAAGACGATCGGCCTGCTCGACGCGAGTAAGTTCGCCTACGTGTCGCCGCTGCGGAAGGACGGCGCAGAGAGCACCTGTCACGGCGAAGTCTGGTTCGCCTGGCTCGACGGCTCCGTGCTCGTGAATTCGCGCCGCGGAACGTGGAAGGTCCAGGCGGTCGAGAAGGGTCAGGATCGCGCGCGCATCTGGGTCGGCGATCATGGTCGCTGGAAGCCGGTGCTCGGCAGCACGCGCAACGAGGCGTTTCGCGCGGCGCCGCACTTCGACGCGCGCGCAAGCTTCGAGAGCGAACGCGCAGTGAACGATCGGCTGATCGCGCTCTACGAGAAGAAGTACGCCGGTGATTTCGATCGCTGGCGCGAAGACATGCAAACGGGCTTCTACAGCGGCGAGCGCAAGCTCCTCCGCTACACACCCCTCTGATCGTTGCTTGGTTGCAAGGCGGCGGGACCGGCGAGGGTCCCGTGCTCGAACATCCTCGGCGACGCTCACGACCAATCTCGCGATTTCGGGGCCGCTCGGCTCTTGGCCGACTCGACTTCGGTCGGTGATTCGTCTGAGCGCCGCCTTCGGAACTGCGTGCGGGACCCTCTCCGGTCCCGCCGCCCAGGGAGGCTTTGAAATGGGCGTTCTCGATGGAAAGATCGCTGCTGTCACCGGCGCCGGGCGCGGCATCGGGCGCGAGATTGCGCTCGATTTCGTGCGGGCGGGGGCGAAGGTCGTCGTCAACGATCTCGGCGCGGCGCCCGACGGAACCGGAGCGGCGCGGGTTGCGGACGAAGTCGTCGCGGAGATCCGGAACCTCGGGGGCGAAGCCGTCGCCAACTACGACTCGGTTGCGACGGTCGCCGGCGGCGAAGCGATCTTCCAGGCGGCACTCGATGCCTTCGGCGGGCTCGACATCCTGGTGAACAACGCCGGCATCCTGCGCGACCGCACGATCTTCAAGATGACCGAAACCGATTGGGACGCGGTGATCGCGGTGCACTTGAAGGGTCACTACTGCTGCACGGCGCCGTTCGCCCGCTACATCCGCGACACCAACCGCCGCGGTTGCCGGATCCTCAACTTCTCGTCGGTGTCGGGACTGTTCGGGAATTTCGGGCAGTCGAACTACGGTGCGGCGAAGGCGGGCATCGCGGGGTTCTCGCGCGTGCTCGCGCTCGAGATGGCGAAGTACGAGTGCACCGTGAATACGATCTCGCCAGGCGCCGCGACGCGGCTGACGATCCCGCTGATGGAAGGCCGGGGCGACGCCGTGGCCGAGGAAGACTGGACGCGCGGGCCCGAACAGATCGCGCCGATCTGCACATGGCTCGCTTCCGAGGCAGGCAAGGCGTGGAGCGGTCAGATCGTGAACTCGATGCGCGGGACGCTCGGCATCATGCAGCAGCCGGCCATCATCCGTTGCTTCACGAGCGATCACCTGTGGACGCAGGCAGACCTCGATCGCGTGATGCCGGCGATGCTGGACGCGAAGAAGACGCACGATGCGCGCGTGAAGAAGGAAGCCGAGCCAGAGCTGATCTGAGCGATGCGCCGATCGGGAGCAATGCAGCGGCAGCGCCGTCGCAGTGCGGCGGCAGAGAGTGCGCAGCGCTCGCTGTGGGTCGCCGAACCGGGGTCAAGCGCCCGCGCCGATCCGTCGATTCGAAAAACTGAAGGCACGCGGGGAAGCCCACATTGGAGGAGCCGATGAAGCGACGAACTCGAGACCTTTTGCTCGCGGGACTGTGCGGTGTCGCGATTGCGTCCGGCTCGATCGCGGCCCGCGCCGAGACCGCTTCCGAGAATCCGCCGCCGGTGAACGCGGCCACGCTACCGAGCGCGCCGGGTGGGCCGACCTGCAACCCCGCCGAGACCGCAGAGCGCAATCGCGAGCGCGAGGCGGCGCTCGCCGATCTGGGCAAGCGGCTCTCCGCCGAGAAGCAGGCCAATCCCGACTACCAGGTGCTCAATCGCACCGGTCACAACTACGGGTCCGCTGAGACGGAGCAGTAGGGCCGGCCTCGCGGCATCGGGTTCGGGCGGCGACACTCCGCGCTTTGACAGCGGAGGCTTACGCTTCGTAAGCTAGGCTGCGCGCCGCCTGGAGTTCGATGAACCCGACCGCGACCGCGCGCTTGCGCCGGGCCACTGCGGCCATCGCCCTCGTCTGGGCGTTGGTCGCGTTCGGGCTGTCGATCGCGCTGCATTTCGACGCGGAACACCGCTTCGGCCCGCCGTTCGTGCTCGAGGGCCTCCCGACCGACCCCTGGCGCATCTCCGGCGTGACGCCCGATGCGGCGGCGGCCGGCCTTCGGGATGGCGACCAACTCGTCGCCGTCGATGGAAGCCCGATCGGGACGGCGATTCTGCACTGGCACCATCTGTTCCGCAGCGGCGCCGAGAACCTCTTCCGCGTCGAGAAGGCGGACGGTCGCGAGCTGGAATACCGCCTCATGCCCCGGCATGCGGCGGAGCTGTTCACGCCTTTGATGTGGATCGTCGCGATCGGCTTGCCGATCGTCGGTCTGATCTATCTCGGTGTCGGTCTCTGGGTGTTTCGGCTGCGACCCGATCGGGCGTCGAGCTGGGCGCTGTTGCTGTTCTGCTGCTCGATGGCCGCCGAGCTGGCGTTGCCACCCGTGGGTGGGCGCTGGGCGTGGGTGCTGGTGTGGATCAACCTACCGCTGATCGGAGCGACCACGTTCCATCTCTTCACCGCGTATCCAACCGAGCCTGCGTGGATGGTCCGCAATCCATCGATGCGTTGGCTGGCCTATGCGATCGCGTTTCCGCTCGGTCTTGCAGCGGCGTTCGAAGGGATGACGGGAATGCGGGCGCCCGTCGCGAAGACGGCGGCATTCTACTTCACGATCGCGATGGCGTTCGTCTCGCTCGGGATCGCGGCGCATGCGCGAGGCAGATCGCGCGAGGGCAAGACCGCTGGCCGCGCCGACGTGATGCTGCTCGGCGCGGTGGTCTCGTTCGTTCCGGCGCTGATCGCGCTCCTCTCTCGCGCGCTGCTCGGGACCAGCTTCCCGTGGGTGCTCGGCATCTTCTCGTTCTTCATCTTTCCGCTCGCGATTGCCTACGGAATCATGCGTCGTCAACTCTTCGAGATCCGCGTGGTGGCGCGGTCGTCGGCAACCTACGGCGCGGTGACACTCGCGATCACCGGCGTCTACGCGTTCCTGATCACATTCGCAGACGCGGTCGTATCGCGTTTCAACGTCAACGCGCGCTCGCCGTGGTTCTCGGTCGCGTTCTTGTTCTTCGCGATCCTCGCGTTCAATCCGCTGCGCGACCGGATGCAGGCGCTGGTCGATCGCATCTTCGACCGCGATCACGCGCTGTACCGCCGTGCGGTACGCGAGATCTCCGAGGCGATGGTCTCGATGCTCTCGACCAAGGAGGTCGTCGACCGCATCCTGGTCGCGCTCACCGAGACGATGGGTGTCGAGCGCGCGATGGTGATGCTGCAAGAAGAGGGCGGACGGCGCCTCGCGTCCGCGGCGTCGCGCGGTGAATGGGAGGACGACGCGCTCGGCATCCAGATCGCGCAGGATCATCCGCTCTGCCGCAAGCTGCTCTCGCGAAGAGACGCACTCGCCCGCGATGACTTCGATGACGAGACGAACCTCGAAACGCGCGAGGACTGCCGCGATGTCTTCGACCAGCTCGAAGTCGAGCTGCTCGTTCCGATCCTGTTCGGCGCGGAGCTGCTCGGCGTCGTCGCGGTCGGTCGCAAGCTTTCGGGCGACCGCCTCGGCGCCGACGATCGCCAGCTGCTGCGCACGCTCGCCAATCAGAGCTCGATCGCGATCGAGAACGCCAAGGCATTCGACGAGATCGCGGATCTGAATGCAACGCTCGAAGCGCGCGTGGACGATCGCACACGTGAGCTGCACGAGGCACAAGCACAGCTCGTGCACGGCGAGAAGATGCGCTCGCTCGGGCAGCTCGTGGCGGGTGTCGCGCACGAGCTGAACAACCCGATCGGCTTCGTGCACGCAAATCTGCAGCTTCTCTCGGAATACGTGCCGAAGCTGGTCACCGCGCAGCGCGCAGGCGAAGACACGGTGCGCATCGAGTCGGCGATCGAGAAACTGCTGTCGCGCAGTCGCGAAGGGACCGAGCGCGTGAAGCAGATCGTCGCGGATCTGCGTACCTTCTCGCGGATGGACCAGGCGGTGCTCTCGGAGGTCGACCTGAACCGCGAGATCGACCGCGCGCTCACGCTGATGGAGCCGCGGCTGCGCAACGCGATCGAAGTCGAACGCGACTACGGTGAGTTGCCGTTGGTGCGCTGTTACGCAGGCCAGCTGAATCAGGTCTTCACCAATCTGTTGATGAACGCGGCCGACGCGATCGACGGCAAGGGCAAGGTCCGCATCCGCACCCGCGCCCGGAAGCACAGCGCTGCGGACCCCGCGAGCGGCGGCGTGCGGCTCGAATTCCACGACGACGGCCCGGGCATGTCGCCCGAGGTGCAAGCGCGCATCTTCGAACCGTTCTTCACGACCAAGCCGGTCGGGCAGGGGACGGGGCTCGGCCTGTCGATCTCGTATGGGATCGTCGAGCGGCATGGCGGTCGCATGCTGGTGGGCTCGGCGCCCGGCGAAGGGACGACGTTCGTGATCGAGCTGCCGCTGGTGGCGAAACCGCTCGAGGACGACGGCGCCGGGGGCGAGCCATGAGTGGCATCGCCACGCTGCGCTTCCAGCGCGTCACGCTCGCGCTGGCTTTCGCGTGGGCCGCCTTTGCGTTGCTGTTCTTCCTGCGAGGAACGCTTTTCCACACCGGCTGGACGACACCGGTCTCCACCAGCAACACGCCCGGCCGCGTCGGTGTTACCTGGGTGGCGCCCGCAGCCGAAGCGGCCGGCGTGCAACCGGGCGACGAGCTCGTGTCGATCGACGGTGTCTCGTACCTGCGTTGGGGCCGCGACGGACTCTGGCGCGATCTCGCGCCCGGCAAGACCAACCTCTATCGGTTTCTCGATCAAGACGGCCACGCCGTCGAAGTCGCGCTCGAGCCAAGCGCGGTCGACGATCAACCGCTGCCGCTGGTCCCGGTCTATCTAGCCTCGTTGGTGGTGGCGTCCGCCTTCCTCGTGATGGGCGTGCTGGTCTGGCTGCTGCGCCGCGGCCGCGAGGAGGCTTGGGCGTTCGGACTCTTCAGCGCCTTCGTTGCGGTGCAGCTCTTCACGGCCTTCGACACCTATCGCCAGACCGCCGGCTACGAGCGCTCCGCGATCAACTTCTTCCTGCTCGCAGCCGCGATCTTCCAGCTCTTCACCACCTACCCGTTCGAGCCACCCTGGGTCGCATCGCGACGCTGGCTGCGCGGCGCCCTTTACGGTGTCGCACTCGCGGCGGCGCCGATCATCTGGTTGGAAGGACGCTTCGGCGTTCCGTTCTTCGCCATCGCGCAGCTCGGCTTCGGTTTCCTGATCGTCGTCACGGTTTGCTGTCTCGGCGCGGTGGCAGCCGAGCGCAGGCGACGCCGCGCCGAGGAAGACGACGCGCGCGCCGACGTGATGCTACTCGGCGCCTTCGGATCCTTCGTTCCCGTTCTCGGTCTGATCGTCGCGGAGAGCTTCCTGCGCACCGGTTTCCCGGTCTATCTGGCACTGCTCTGGTTCATCGTATTCCCGGTCTCGGTGGCCTACGGGATCGTCAAGAAGGAACTCTTCGACATCCGGCATCTGGCGCGCTCGTCGGTGGCCTACGGCGCGTCGACACTCGCAATCACCGGTCTCTACGCGTTGCTCGTCGCCGGAACGGATGCCGCCGTCGTGAAACTGCACTGGGATGCGCGCTCGCCGCGCTTCAACGTGGTCTTCCTGTTCTTCGCGATCCTCGGCTTCAATCCGCTACGCGACCGCTTGCAGGCACTCGTCGACCGCCTCTTCGACCGTGAGCGCAGTCGCTATCGCCAGACCGTACGCGAGATCTCCGAAGCGATGGTGTCGATGCTTTCGATCCAGGAGATCGTCGAGCGCATCGTGCGCGCGCTGTCGGAGGCGATGGGCGTAGAACGCTCGATGGTGTTGTTGATCTCCGATGACGAGCGTGCGCTGCTGCCGGCCGCGAGCAGCGGCGTGTGGCATCTCGACGCTAGTGACATCCGGCTTCCGACCGAGCATCCGGTCTGCAAGTACCTGTGGATGCGCCGGCAGGAGGTCTCGCGCGGCGATCTTGCCGAGGAGGCCGATGCGCAAATGCGCGCCGCCTGCGAGGAACTCTTCGCGCGCTTCGACGTCACGCTGCTGGTGCCGGTGCTCTTTGGCGTCGACCTGCTCGGCGTGATCGCGGTCGGTCGCAAGGCGTCCGGCGAGCGCTTCACGCCCGACGATCGGCAGCTCCTGCTGACGCTCGCCAACCAGAGTTCCGTCGCGATCGAGAACGCCAAGGCCTTCGACGAGATCGCGAAGCTGAACGAGACGCTCGAGGCGCGTGTCGAAGTGCGCACGCGCGAGCTGCGCGATACCCAGACGCAGCTGATGCAGAGCGAGAAGATGCGCACGCTGGGCCAGCTCGTCGCGGGCGTCGCGCACGAGTTGAACAACCCGATTGGATTCGTGCATGCCAACCTGAAGCTGCTCGAGGAGTACGTCGCAAAACTCTCGCGACTGCAACAAGAGGGCGCCGACACCAGCAAGACGCGCGAAGCGATCGCAAAACTGCTGGCGCGCAGCCGCGAGGGAACCGAGCGCGTCACGAAGATCGTCGCCGACCTGCGCGCCTTCTCGCGGATGGATCAGGAGGCGCAGGCCGAGGCGGACCTCAACGAAGAGATCGAGCGCACGCTCACGCTGATGGAGCCGCGCTGCAAGAATTGCATCGAGATCGAACGCGATTTCGAGACGCTCCCGCGCGTGCACTGCCACGCAGGGCAACTCAATCAAGCGTTTCTCAACCTGCTGATGAACGCCTGCGACGCGATCGGCGACAACGGCCGCATAACAGTCCGCACCCGCGCCGCGAATGGCCAGGTTCGACTCGAGTTCGAGGACGACGGACCGGGGATTCCGTCCGACGTGCGTGACCGCGTCTTCGAGCCGTTCTACACCACCAAGCCGGTGGGACAGGGCACCGGTCTCGGTCTCTCGCTCACGCACGGCATCATCGAACGCCACGCGGGTCGCATCTGGGTAGAGTCGGGGAGCGGTCTCGGCACGCGCTTCGTGATCGAGCTGCCGGTGCGGGGTGTCGCGCCGATCGCGCCGGCCTGAGGCCGTGGCGGGATGCGAGCCGTTCGGCCCACAACGGGAGGATGCATGGCAAGCCAGATCGAATACGGCGACCGGATGAGCGATGGCGACGCGCTGCTGTGGCACATCGAGAAGGATCCGCAGCTGCGCTCGACGATTCTCGTGGTGTGGCTCCTCGACCGGGCGCCGGACCGGGCGCGTTTCGAGGACAAGATCGAGCGCGCGACCCGCACGATTCCGCGTCTGCGCCAGCGGGTGATGTCGAATCCGGCTTCGCTCGCTCCGCCGCGATGGGAGATCGATCCCGGATTCGATCGCAAGTTCCATCTGCGCTGGATGGCGGCGCCCGGCGACGGTTCGCTGCGCGCGGTGCTCGATAGCGCCGAACCGATCGCGATGCAGGGTTTCGATCGCGCGCGCCCGCTCTGGGAGCTGTACGTGATCGAGGGCATGGCGAACGGCGGCGCGGCGATGCTGATGAAGCTGCACCATTCGCTGTCGGACGGAGTCGGCCTGGTGCGCATGACGACCGCGCTGGTCGAGCGCAGCCGTGAGGGATCGTCGCGCGATAGGCCGATGCCGGAACTGCCGCCGCCGCGGGTACTGTCGCAGCGCGACCGCGCAGTCGATGCGCTCGGTCACGAGTGGCGGCGACAACTAGGTCGCGCGCGCCGTGTGGCGCGTGCGCTGCCGGGCCTGGTCGCGAATCCGATCGCTTCGGCGCAGGCGGTGGCCGAGGCGATCTCGTCACTCGGGCGCCTGCTCAGCCCGGTCGGCGAGCCGCTGTCGCCGATCATGCGCGGACGTTCGCTGTCGGTGCGTTTCGACACGCTCGCGTTTCCCGTGGACGCGCTGCGCGCCGCCGCGAAGCGCGCCCTGGGGAAGCTCAACGATGCCTTCGTCGCGGGCGTCGCTGGCGGGCTGCGCCTTTACCACGAGGCGCACGGTGCGCCGATCGAAGCGATCCGGATGAGCATGCCGATCAACATCCGCGACGCGAACACCGAAGCCGTCGGGGGCAACCAGTTCGTGCCGGCGCGCTTCCCGATCCCGGTCGGCGAAGCCGATCCGCTCGAGCGGATGCGCCGGATCCGCAGTCTTGTCGGCGCCCAGCGCGCCGAGCGCGGGCTCTCGATGATCGAGGACGTAGCGGGATTGCTGATCCGGCTGCCCGCAGCCATTGCGACCGAGCTGTTCGGGTCGGTGCAGCGCGGTGTCGACATCACTACCAGCAATGTCCCCGGCCCCCCGATGGACGTCTTCGTCTCCGGCGCGAAGCTCGAGGCGGTGTACGGCTTCGGGCCGCTCGCGGGCGCGGCCGTCAACATCACGCTTTTCAGCCAGAGCGGAACCGCATACCTCGGCATCAACTCCGATCCCGCGGCGGTTCCCGATCCCGCGGTCTTCGCATCGTGTATTGCCCGCGGCTTCGCCGAAGTGCTGTCGACCCAACCGTGACGGAGCCGAAACGATGAGCGCTGCACCCGACGTCCAGGCCCACCTCGATCGCATCGACCGCGATGGCTACACGATCCTCGCGGACGTCTTTTCGAAGGACGAAGCCGATGCGCTGGTCGCCGATCTCGATCGCCTCGATCGCGCGCTGGGGATCGACTTCGCGTCGAACGACTTCGAGGGGCGCCGCACGCGGCGCATCTACAACCTGCTGGTGCACGGCGCGCGCTACCAGGCGATCCCGACTGACCCGCGCGTGCTGCCGGTCGTCGATGGCGTGCTCGACCCGGGCTGTCTGGTGTCATCGCTGTCGTCGATCGCGATCCATCCCGGCGAACGCGCCCAGCCGATCCACGCCGACGATCAGCTGCTGCCGCTGCCGAAGCCGCACGTGCCGACGGTCTGCAACACGATGTGGGCGCTCACCGACTTCACCGAGGAGAATGGCGCCACGCGGCTCGTCCCGGGTACGCACAAGTCTGACACCAGTCCGAGTTATGGCGCCGCGTACGACTCGATCGCGGCGGAGATGACGAAGGGCAGCGTACTGGTCTGGCATGGCAGCTTGTGGCACGGCGGCGGCGCCAACCGCAGCGACGCGGTGCGCGTCGGCATCGCGATGAACTACTGCGCGGGCTGGATCCGGCAACAGGAGAACCAACAGCTCGGCATCCCGCGCGAGATCGCGCGCACCTTTCCGCCGCGCCTTCGCGAACTGGTCGGCTACGGCGTCTACCGCGCGTTGGTGGGCCACATCGACAAGCACAGCCCCGTCGAGCTGCTCGGCGACGCGGCTCCGCTCGAAACGGTGTGGCAAGCCGCGGATCGGGTGCGCGAGAAGTAGCGCGAGGCTGGGCGACTCCCGCGGGCGTGCGGGAGTCGCCGTGTAGCCACCGCCGCTTCCCGCGTAGCGAGCCATCGGCGAGCGGCGAGGTTCATCAGACCTGCTAGATCCGGATCACGCCGGCGCGCACGAACTCCGCGAGCCGCGCGCGTTGATCGGGTTCGAGCAGCGCATGCAGCTCCTGCAGCGCGGTCGCAACGGCGGTCTCGACGCGACGCGCAGCGGCGTTGCGCAGTTCACCGGCCGAATCGACCTTCTCGCGGGTGAACTCGGTCGCCTCGAGCGCATCGGCGAGATCGGCCGCGGCGCGGCGCAGGTCGAGCGCTGCCTGCGCGCGTTCGAGCTTCAATCGCTCGAGGATGCGCGCGAGCTGCGCGGTCTGCGCGTCGTCGAGATCGAGCTTGAAGGCGAGAAAGCGCAGCGGCCGCCGCACGCCGAGACCCGCGCTCGAGATCAGCTCGTCTTCCTCGAAGCGCCGGTGCGCAAAGCGCTGCGCACGATGCGCCGCCGCTTCGGCCCAGCGCTGCGACCGATCCGCGCTGCCGCACTCACCTCCCGCGAAGGCCGGATCGAAGTGACGGTCGGCCCAGCGCTGGAAGCGAGCTTGCCAATGACGCGAATTGCAGCTGTTCGGATTCCAAGAATGAGAATGCATCGCGAGACTCCTCGCGCGGAGGCATGTCGCACTCCGCGGAGCAACGGCGAGGGCAGTATGCCGCGCGCCGACTCGCCACAGCGGCGAGCGACGCGAGGATGCCCTGCTCGATGGAGCGCGGCAATGCAGTACGAGCGCTGCACTGCCGGGATCGCTTGGAGGTCGATGCGTTGAGCGCGGGGGCGGTACGTTCGGCCAGAACGTCCTCGGCGGCGGGTGTCGCAGATTTGCGTCGGCGTTTCGAGGCGCCTGCCGGCCTGATGATCGGCGCCGGCGCCAGCACGACGTCGTCGAAGTAGATCCCGAAGTCTGGACACGCCCGAGGAGAGCTCGGGCCGGGTCCACCGTTCATCGACCGCGCCGCACCCAGATCACGTAGTCACCGCGCTCGGCCACCCGATCGTACGCTGGCGCCAGCGCCTTCTCGTAGAATTCTCGCAAGTCGCGAGGCCGAACCCACAGCGCCAGCACCCGAACGTCGTAGCCGACCAGTTGCCCGTCGAATCGCCCACCGGCGGAGCTCACGAAATACTCCAACGTGTCCTGATCGAGGTAGCGCTGATTGTGCGCATACCAGGCGACCTCCTTGGCCGCCGCGTAGAACTCGCCGGGACGAGTCAAGGAGTCGACTACCACCGCCGCGTCGCGTTGGCCACTGGTGCCGTGGAAGTAGGTCGTTGAAGACGTAGCGCGTCCGAATCCGCGCTCCACGGCCGATGTCCAGGCCAACGTCATCATCACAAGCACCAGCACGACGTTTCGAGCAAGATCGCGCCCATTTGCCAGGTAGAGCGCAGTCACTACCAAGCAGGCCAATAGGGCGGGGAAGAAACCGAGTTCCGCGAAGATCCCACGGTAGAGCCCGTGGACCCAAACGTCTGGCGTGCGCTGGAAGTACCAATCAAAGAGCACGAGACCCGCTGCAGTGAGAGCGGCTTCAATCGGAAGCAGTCGGCCCACAACCGCGACGACCAGCGCAGCAGTGGCCGCCGACCAAAAAGGCAACATCGCAATGTGATACTTGGGAAACTCGCCGGCCATCTTGATGAGGTAGACCGCGAAAATCAGCACGCCGAAGCCGATGAGTAGATCGACCGGTTGAATCTTCCGGGTCACCGCGAAACCCCGCAGCCTCGCCAGTCCCGCCGTGGCGAAGAGCAGCGCCAGAAATGGCCCGCTCCAGAGCACTGGTACGGCCAGCGTCTGCGCCAGAGTCATCGGGGACTGCAGCCAACCTTTCGAAGTGCCGGCGGCGTCCAGCAACTCGATCCAAGTCACCGCGAACGGCATATCGAACGGCATTCCAAGTGTCAGGCAGGCGAGGCCCCAGGTGAGCAGGAAGGCGGCACCGCCGCCAACTCCAATCGCGAGCACTTCTCGTATTCCTTGCTTGAAGCGGCCGGCCAACACCCTGACCGCCGCCAGACAGCCCAGCAGACCCAGCGGGGTAGTCATCTTGGCCCAGAGACTGAGCGCGAAGAGGACTGTCAGCACTCGCAGTGTTCGCGGGTGACTCTCCGGCGGAAACCGCAGAAGAACGTAGACCATCAAGGTCATCAGCAAAGTGAGGATCGTTCCGTCGATATCCAGGATCAGCGCGCTCTGGATCGTCAACGGGTTCAGCAAGAAGAACGCGGCGCCGAGCAGCCCTGTCGCCTCGCGCGCAATCGCTCGTCCCGCCCCGGGTTGGAGTGCCCGTCCAATGAGGTAGACGAGCAACGCCGTGACCAACCCGCAGGCCACGCCGAGTGCCCGAGCGCTGAGCTCCGAGACGCCGAACAACTTGAACTGCAAGCCCAACAAGTAGATGTAGAGCGGAGGATGCCAGAGCGCCCATTGCTCGCGCTGCGAGAAATCCCATCGATCGCTCATGTGCCCAGCGTTGGCCAAGGGTAAGCCGGTACGGGCCACCGCCTCCGCTGCGAAGGCGAAGTTGACGTCGTCGTATATCAGGGGCTGACGGAGCTGCGGCAGGATCAGCCAGAACTGAACAGCAGCGAGCAACCCCAATACGAGCCGACTCGGCCCGTTTCGAGTGGCCCATTGCCACACACTAGCCACGCATGTCGATCCTGTTGATCAGAGTGCGAAGCCGGTAGCCCATGATGAGGCCGATCATGCGCGACCCCACTTTCAGCGCGGTCACGCGAGACCCCGTGATCTTCGATTCGCCCACCCTACCGCGGTAGTTCACCGGAATCTCGATGACCCGCCGGCTACCGAGCAATCCGAGTACCACCATTTCCGGCAGGAAGTGCGAAGTGCCGACAGTCAGGCGTGGCAACAGCCAAGTCACGGTATCGCGTCCCACGAGGCGATAGGTGCAGCCCACGTCCGAGAGCGATGGTCCGCCGAAGAGAACCTGCAGCAGCTTCGCAACCGCAACGTTGCCAACCCGCAGAAACCAACCCATGTTGGCCTGGCTCCAGATCAGCTCCCGCGTGGTCCGAGTGCCGAGGACGAGATCGAATTCTTCGGCATAGGAGAGCAGCTTCAACATATCGGCGGCCATGAACGTGCCATCCGGCTCGCAGAGCACGATGAAGTCGCCACGCGCCTCGGCCAGACCCCGGCGCAAGGCATAGCCGTATCCCTGTCTGGGCTCCGCCACGACCCGAGCCCCTGCCTGGGCTGCCAGCGCCGCGGTTGCATCCCGGCAGTTGTTGTCCACCACGACGACCTCGTCGACAGCCGGGAAGCTCGCGAATTCGCGGACGGCTTGCGCGATATTGTCCGCCTCGTCGTAGGCGGGGAAGACCACGGAAACCTGTTTACCGTTCCACACGAACACAATCTACACAGCGTTGTCGACCTTCGACAGCTCGGCTCAGCCTCGCGCATGCGAGAGTGTGACGTTAGATGCCCCAGTGGATGCCAACCGGGCTTGCCCCGATCCGTGGACACTGTGACCATGCAGCCAGTACCTCCGTGGCGTGCTGCAGCTGGACCACCAACGGGCTGACGTAACCGAGCGACGAATGCCTTCGGCGAGGGTTGTAGAAGTCCTCGATGTACTCCGCGTCCGCAACCGTCGCGGCCTCGCGCGTCGCGGAGTTGGTCTGGTCGACGAACTCGGTCTTGAGCGTGCCGAAGAAGCTCTCGTCGACCGCGTTGTCCCAGCAATCGCCCCGGCGGCTCATGTTGCACGTGATGCCCGCCTGCTCGAGCGCTCGGCTCAAATCCGAGCGGCCAAGTCCCTCTGCATCAGACCCAGCTGGAGACGGCGCAGCGTCGCATTGGTCCGGGGCTCGGGTCGCGCCTCTTCGGACTCCCGTTGCTAGCGCCGCGCCTTGTTCGCGTAGAGCGCCGGCAGGAACGCCGCGAGGTAGCTCATTTCTTCGTGGCAGTGCTTCAGCAGCGCGGGGCCGATGGGATCGGGGACCAGCTGGATTCGGGCTTCGCGTGTGCTCGCGAGCGCCGGCGGATCGACGTCGCCGAGCCAGAAGCGGCTGCGCATCTCGCAACCGTATCCGGTGTCGCGCATCAGGTGGATCAGGTGCCCGCTCCAGACCGGGGCGTCGAGCAGGCCGACGCGGGCGCACACGGCCGCCGTGACGCCGGCTTCTTCGAAGCGCGTCACGTCGAGCACCTCAGCCGGTTCGCGGAACGCGATGCGCAGTTTCGCGAGTTCACCGCCAATGAACTCGTGGACGTGGTGCTCGCCGCCGACGTAGCGACCCGTCCCGCGTTCGCCCTTCCACTCGCACCACACGTGATCCTTCGGGTGCCACCACTTGTATTGCTCGGTCGTTTCGATGTAGCCGAACCACCAGTCGATCATGCGGCCCTTGCAGGCGTTCATTGCGGTGTGCGCGGCGACGAGCAGCTGGCCGTCGTCGAGCCGGAGGTACCCGGACTCCAATGCGAGGTGACCCGGATCGAGCAGCTGGTTCGCCTCATCGAGTCGCATCTACGGGATCACTCCCTCGCCGCGCAGCAGTGCGCGCGCCTGCGCCCCGTAGCCGAACTCGGCGAGCACTTCCTCGGTGTGCTCGCCGAGCAACGGCGCGACTCTTCCCGGCGTCGCAATCGTCTTGTCGAAATGTGCGGCCGGCCCTGCCTGCCGTAGCTTGCCGGCCTTCGGGTGTTCCAACTCGATGATGCTGCCGTTGTGCTTCACCTGCGGATCGTCGAACACGTCCGCGAGTGCGTTCACCGGGCCGACCGGCACATCCTCGGCGAGCAGCCGATCGTAGATCTGCTGCGTCGGCCACTTGCGGAACTCCTCGTACAGGATCGCGCCGAGCGCTTCGGCGTTCTTCGCGCGCTCGAAGAGCGCGAAGCGCGGGTCGTCGCAGAGTTCGGGCCGGTCGAGCGCGCGGAACACGCCCTCCATCTCGGACTGGCTCGCGGCGAAGTAGATCAGATGACCGTCGGCGGTTTCGGTGAGGCGGTACAGCTCGTAGAGCGTCGGGCCGCCCACGACGTTCTCGCCGACGAGCGTGTGCGCCATCATGCCATCGGGCCACAGGAAGGCCAGCGCGACGTCGATCATCGCGATCCGCACGTGCTGGCCGCCGGCGCCGCGTTCGCGCGCGAAGAGCGCCGCGGTGATCGCCTGCGCCGCGGTGTAGGCGCTGGCCTTGTCGACGACGACATGGCGGATCAGGTCGGGGATCGGCACGTCGGGGTTCTTCTGGATCGCGACGTGACCGGTGAGACCTTGCAGGATCGGGTCGTAGACGCGGCGATCGCGGTACGGCCCCGAATCTCCGTAGCCGCTGACCGACACGTAGATCAGATCGGGTCGCACCGCGCGCAGGTCGGATTCGGCGATGCCGAGCCGCTCGACGGCGCCGGGGCGGAAGTTCTGCACGAACACATCCGCGCGTTCCACCATTCGGAGCAGCACCTCGCGGCCGCGCGGATTCTTGAGATCGAGCGCGACGGAGCGTTTGCCGCGGTTGCCATTCGCGAAGAACGCCGAGAGCCCTTCGCGGCGGTACGGCGCAAGCCGCAACAGATCGCCGATGCCGGGCGGCTCGACCTTGATCACGTCGGCGCCCTGGTCGGCGAGGATCATCGTGGCGAGCGGTCCGGCCAGAATGGCCGAGACATCGACGACGCGAACGCGATCGAGCGGTCCGGGCATGGGAACTCCTGGTTCGAGCGCCGTCAGTCTACCCGCGTCCAACTCATGATCCTCGCCGCTCGCCGCTGGCTCGCTACGCGGGAAACGGGGAGTGTCCCGTCGCAAAAGCTGGGGAGATTCATTGTCGGGCGCGAGCTTGATGAGACTCGCCGCTCGCTGCGATTCGACCTAGTCTGGCGCGGCCTACTCGGGAGCTTCGCATCGTGACCCTACGTGTCGCCACATTTCTCGCCGTTGCAACCTGCGCGATCGGCTGCCAGCGGCTCATCGATCGCCAGGTCGATCGCACGCTGACGCGCGTGGACGAGAGCGTGCTGCGTTCGCCGGACCTCCAGGTCGTGCTCTGCGGCACGGGTTCGCCGCTCGTCGATCCCGATCGCGCCGCGGCCTGCACCGCAGTGATCGCCGGAGGACACTTCTTCCTGGTCGACGTTGGACCCGGTAGCGCCAAGGTGGTGAACCTCGCGAACCTGCCGATCGATCACCTCGAAGGTGTGCTGCTCACCCACTTTCATTCCGATCACATCGGCGATCTCGGCGAGGTGACGACGCAGAGTTGGATCGCGGGTCGCACGAAGCCGCTCGACGTCTACGGGCCCACCGGCGTCGCGGCGGTCGTCGATGGCTTCGGCGCGGCGTATGCGGCCGACGTGGACGCACGCGTACTCCACCACGGCGAAGAGTTCATGCCGCGCGCGGCGGGCGGCGCCGTCGCACACGAGGGCGCGCTTGCCGACGGCGCACAGGCCGATGCGGTGGTGTTCGATCGCGATGGTCTGCGCATCACGATGTTCCGCGTCGATCACGATCCGGTGCGGCCGGCGGTGGGCTACCGCTTCGACTTCGGCGGCCGCGCGGTGGTCGTGTCGGGCGATACCAAGAAGAGCGAGAGCGTCGCGGCGCACGCGAAGGGCGCCGACTTGCTGGTCCATGAAGCGCTCGCCTCGGAGTTCACTGGGCGCGCGATCGAGGGCGCGAAGCGGCTCGGCATGACGCGGCTCGCCAAGCTGGCCGGCGACATCCCGGGCTATCACACCACGCCGCGCGAGGCGGGCCAGGTGGCCGCAGAAGCGGGCGTCGCGCATCTGGTGTTGACGCATCTCGTCCCGGCACCGAACAACGTCATTCTGCGCCGCGCCTTCAAGAACGGCGCCAGCGAGGAGTTCGACGGCGAAGTGACGGTCGGCGAAGACGGTATGCGCTTCGCCCTCGCACCGCGCTGAATCATCGACCCCCGACCAAAGCTCGGAAGCCATTCCCGCGTAGCGAGGCGCAGCCGAGCGGCGAGCTTCATGAGGACGCTCCCGCGTAGCGAGGCGCAGCCGAGCGGCGAGTTTCATGAGGCCTGATCGAAGAAGTACGTGAAACCCACGCTCGCACCGAGTGCGTTGACGCCGTTGTTGCGACGCGCGATCCCGGCATTCGAGATGTGCTCGTAGCCGCCTTCCAGATCGAGCGACCAGTGCGCATCGAGCAACACGTGCATCCCGACCGCCGCCTGCACGCTGAACTCGGGGTTGGTGCCGATCGCGTCCTGCTGCTTGTCCTGATAGGCGTCGCTGAATCGATTCCCAGGCCGCCCTGTACGTAAGGAACCACGCGCCAGCCCGGCTGTACGAAGTTGTATCGGATCCAGCCGGTCGGACCGACGAGCCAATCGCCGAAGCCATCGAAGGTGGGTCCACCCGCCACTTCGAAGAGTGCCTCGAAGTTGCCGCGCAACGGGCCCGACCACTTGCTTGCCGCATTCAGCATGAAGCCGATCCGTGCCCCGATCCGGACGAAGTCGAAGTCGGGATGATCGGGACCGATCCCGGTCGGCGAGAAGTACGGACCGACCCTGCCCTCGATCGAGATTCCGTGCGCGACGAACGGGCCGTCGCTGGGTTCCGTTGCGCGGACGACACCGGGTGCCAGCAACAACAGCGTCGAGAACAGCAGTCTCGCCGAGATCGCATGACGGTCCATCGCGAAGGCCCTCCAACTTGTTCGAGTGTCATTAGAGGGGTTGGTCGATCGAGGTCAAGGGAAAAGCGACACCCGCCGCGAGTTGTTGACGCGCGGCCGTCGCCGATCGACTCGGCTAACCTGCGCCCGCACGCGCCCAAGAAGGAGCCCCCCGATGTCGTCCCTCCGCCTCGGCCTCACCGCCGGCTACTCCGGCGCCAGCATGCAGATCAATCGCGAGCTGATCCTCGAGGCCGAGCGCCTGGGATTCTGGTCGGTGTGGAGCGCCGAAGCGTACGGCTCGGATGCCGTCTCGCCGCTCGCGTACATCGCCGCGTTCACGACCAGGATCAAGCTCGGCACCGCGATCATGCAGATGCCTGCGCGCACGCCCGCGATGACCGCGATGACCGCGATGACGCTCGACGCGATGTCGGGCGGCCGCTTCATCCTCGGCCTCGGCCCGTCGGGCGCGCAGGTGGTCGAAGGCTGGCACGGTGTTGCGTATGGCAAGCCGCTCTCGCGCACGCGCGAGTACGTCGCGATCATCCGCCAGATCCTCGCGCGCGAGGCGCCGCTCGAGCACAAGGGCGAGCAGTACCAGATCCCGTACACGGGCCCCGGCGCGACCGGTCTCGGCAAGCCGCTGAAGAGCATCCTGCACGGCCGCAAGGACATGGAGATCTACACCGCATCGATCGGACCGGCTGGAATCGAGTGCAGTGCCGAGGTCGCCGACGGGCTGATCCCCGTCTGGATGAATCCCGAGCGCTTCGACCTGATGGCGCCGCACCTCGACGCGGGCTTCAAGAAGGCGGGCGGCGGCAAGTCGCTGGCGAACTTCGACGTCGCGCCGTTCGTCACGTGCATTCTGGGCGACGACGTCGAGAAGTGCCGGATGCCGGTGAAGGGCATGCTGGCGCTGTACATCGGCGGCATGGGCGCCCGCGGCAAGAATTTCTACAACGACTATGCGAAGCGGCTCGGCTACGAAGACGAGGCCGTGAAGATCCAGGATCTCTACCTCGCCGGGAAGAAGGCCGAGGCGATGGCGCTGGTTCCCAACGAACTGGTCGATGCCATCGCGCTGATCGGTCCGAAGGAGCGCATCCGCGATCGCCTCGAAGCCTGGAAGGCGTCGCCGGTAAAGACGTTGCTGGTCGGCGCCGGTCAGCCCGAAGCGCTGCGGGTTCTCGCGGAACTCGCGCTCTAGCCGGCCTTGTGAAGCTCGCCGCTCGCCTACGGCTCGCTACGCGGGAAACGGGAAGCCTCGCTCCGCGTGGGCGACGCGCTTCATGCTCGGTCGCCGCTCGCCTTCTGCTCGCTACGCGCAAACTGGATGGCGCCTTCGGCGCCTCACTCGCCGCTCGCCTTCTGCTCGCTACGCGGGAATCGGGCTCTGCGCTGCGCACGCGCGGATCATGACGATCGATCGCGACCGCATCGTCGCACTCGACAAGCGGCGGGTCTGGCATCCGTACACGTCGATGGACGCGTACGCGGCGAACGTCGATCCGATCGTCGTGGTGCGTGCCGAGGGTGCGCGTCTGTTCGACGCCGACGGGCGTAGCTACCTCGACGCCAATTCGTCGTGGTGGGTGGCGTCGCTCGGACACAACCACCCACGGCTCGTCGCGGCGCTGGAGCGGCAGGCCCGCGAGAACTGTCACAGCGCACTCGCCGGCATGACGCACGCGCCGGCAGCGGAGCTGGCGGAAGCGCTGTGCGGGGTGGCACCCCGCGTCGGCCCGCCTGGTCATCGGGACGGTCTCGAGCGCGTGTTCTTCAGCGATGACGGCTCGACGGCGGTGGAAGTCGCGCTCAAGCTCGCCGTCCAGTACTGGGCGCAGAACGGAAGGCCACGGCGGACGCGCTTCGTCGCGCTCGACGGTGACTTCCACGGCGAGACGATCGGCGCAACCGCGATCGGCGGTGTCGAGCTGTTCCGCCGCCCGTTCGCCGGCGTGCTGGCCGAATGCTTCCACGTGCCCTCGCCGGGCGATGCTGGGGTTGCGCTCCAAGATGCGATCGACGCGCTCGCCGACGTGCTGCGCTGCGAATCGGACACGATCGCGTGTGTAGTGGTCGAGCCGATCGTGCAGGGCGCGGCGGGCATGTGGATCCACGCTCCCGCCTACCTGCGCGCTGCGCGCGAACTTTGCGATCGCCACGACGTGCTGCTGGTCGCCGACGAAGTCTTCACCGGCTACGGCCGCAGCGGTCCGATGTGGGCGGTCCAGCACGCGGGCATCGCGCCCGATCTGCTCTGCACCGCGAAGGGATTCTCGGGCGGGATGCTGCCGATGGCGGCGACTCTCGCGACCGAACGCGTCTTCGCTGGCTTCCTCGGCGGTGGCGAGCGTACGTTCTACTACGGGCACTCGTTCTGCGGCAATCCGCTCGGCGCCGCGGTCGCGCTCGAAGTGCTGCGCGTCTACGAGGAAGAGCGCGTGCTCGAACGCGCGCAGCCGAAGGCCGCGCGGATCGCCGATGCGTTCGCGAAGCTCGGCGCGCTCCCCGGCGTCTTGCGGACGCGCGCGCTCGGCATGATCGGCGCGCTCGATCTCGCGGCCGAGGGCGGCTATCTCGCCGACGTCGGCTGGCGCGTCTACGAGGAAGCGCGTCGCCGCGGCGCATACCTGCGTCCGCTCGGCAACGTGATCTACGTGGCGCCGCCGCTCAACATCGACGATGGCGATCTCGATGCGTTGCTGACGATCGTCTCCGAAAGCGTCGCCGCCGTGCTAGGCGCGGGCGCGCGAGGACCCACATGAAGATTCGTTTGGTCGCGGCGCTTCCCCTGCTTCTCCCGCTGCTCCTCGGCGTGCCTTCGCGCGCTGCGCAGCAGAATGCGGTCGCGAAGCCGGAGGTCACGGCGCTGGTGCCCGAAGTGCCGAAGGCGCCGCTGCCGACCGACCAGGATCCGAAGCAGCTCTACGGCTTCAAGGTCACGCGTCAGCAGGTGGCGCCCGAGAAGATCATCGCGGGCGGGCCCGGTCGCGACGGCATCCACGCGGTCGACGCGCCGACCTTCGCTGGTCCGGAAGCTGCCGAAGCGGTCGGACCCGACACGCCCGTGCTCGGCGTTTCGATCGCTGGCGACGCGCGTGCCTATCTCTCGCCGATCCTCGAGTACCACCAGGTCGTCAACGACGACGTCGGCGGCGTTCCGATCGCCGTCACCTACGACCCGCTCACCGGCGCACCGCTGGCGTGGAAGCGTAGCGTCGACGGTCGCACGCTTCTCTTTGGTGTGTCGGGCCTGCTCTACAATTCGGGATTCCTGCTCTACGACCATCAGACCGAAAGCCTGTGGTCGCAGTTCGAGGGCCGCGCGATCGCGGGACCGCTGGCGGGGAAGACACTCGAAGCGGTAGCGCTGCGCCAACAGGACTTCGGGAGCTGGCTCGCGCGCGAGCCGAAGACGCGCATCCTGATTCCGCCCGAACCGAATCGCTACGACTACAACGAGAGCGACTACGCGGCCTATGCCGAGAAGGACGGCGGACCGTTTCCGGTCGAGGCGCGCGATCGGCGCTTCCATGCGAAGGAGTTGGTGGTCGGCGTCGTCGTCAACGGCAAGGCACGCGCGTATCTCGCGTCGCTACTCGACGCGAATGGCGGACGCGCTGACGACGAGATCGACGGCAAGAAGATCGACGTCCGCTACGACAAGGCACGCGGCGTCTTCGCGTGGGAGGTGCCGGCCGGCGTCGCGCTCACCGAGTCGTACTGGTTCGCGTGGAAGGCGTTCCATCCCGACACGACGATCTGGAAGGATCCCGGGAAGGTGCAGGGTCGCGAGCCGTAGCGGTCGAGTCCGATCGCATGCGCGCCCAATAACCTGACAGAAAACAACCTGACGCCCGGCACCGGCTTCAGTCGGCGTCGATGCTCCAGGTGCCGGCGCCGTGGGCGGCGATGAAGAGGAAGGCGAAGCAGTAGAGGACGGCGAGCTCGCCCTTGTTGACGATCGGGTGAAAGGCTTGCAGGCCGTGCGCCATCCAGTACGCGGCGGCCATCTGGCCGGCGGCGAGGAACGCGGCCCAACGCGTGAGGAGACCGATCGCGATGAGCGCGCCCGTCACCAGCTCGATGGTACCCGCGACGTAGGTCACGAACCCCGGGACTCCCTCCGGCATCCCGCCGAACAGACCAAAGATCTTCTGAAGGCCGTGACTCATGAAGAGCAGGCCGAAGATGATTCGCATCACTGCGTAGGTCTGCGGAGCGAAGGGCTTCATGAACTTCGCCATGGATCTGTCTCCTCGCGATTCAGAGCGTCGGCCAATCGTGCGCCCACGGACGTGCTTGCTCGAATGCGTAGGCGGCTTGTAGCACGAGGTCGTCGCGATGGCGCGGACCGACGATCTGCAGGCCCACCGGCAATCCCGCGCGCGAGAAACCGCAGCGCACCGTCGCGGCGGGATGCCACGACAGATTGAACGGCATCGTGAACGAGCCGACGTTGGCGTCGGGTTGGCGCTTGCCTTCGACCTCGGCGCGCAGCGGACCGCGTGCGCCCGGCGGGTCGTAGGGGACCGTTGGTGTCACCAGCAGGTCGAATTGCTCGAAGATTCCTGCACACCAGCGGTTCAGCTCTTCGCGACGCCGCCGGAACGCGGCAAAGCGATCCGGCGTCATTTGCAAGCCGAGTTTGACGTTGTTGATCAGGCTGCGACCGAACTCATGTTCGCGATCCGGCAGGAAGCCCTCGAGTTGACCGAGCAACTGGAACGCGCCCATCAGGCCCCAGTCGCGACCCGGCTCGGGCGGACCGCCGCGCACCAGATCGACGGGATGGCCGAGTTCTTCGAAGACGTGCACCGCATCACCGACCGCGTCGGCCACGTCCGACTGCACGATCGCGTAGCCGAGGTCGGTGGCGTATCCGATCCGCAGTCCGTCGGGCAGATTGCGCAGTCCTTCGCGGTACGAGAGGCCCGGGTGCGGCAGCGAGTTCGGATCGAGCGGATGCGCGCCGACCGTGAGGTCCAGATGCAGCGCTGCATCTTCGACGGTGCGCGTGAGCGGACCGTGGCCCGCCGTATCGTCCATCACCCAGAACTTGTCGGGTCCATGCGGGATGCGCCCATAGCTGGTCTTCAGACCGAAGCAGCCGGTGAAGGTTGCCGGGATGCGCACGGAACCACCGCCATCGCTCGCCGTTGCGAGCGGGATCATCGAACCCGCGATTGCGGCCGACGAGCCACCACTCGATCCGCCCGGCGTGCGCTCGAGATTCCACGGGTTGCGCGCTTCGGGGAAGAGCAGGTTCTTGGTGATCGCGGTGGCGCCAAACTCGGGTGCGTTGGTCTTGCCCACGACGATCGCGCCCGCCGCGCGCAGCCGCTCGACCTGCAGCGAATCGCGCGTGACGAGGTTGTCCTTGAAAACGAGGCTGCCGTGCGACGTGACGAGTCCCGCCGCGTCCTCGAGGTCCTTCACGCCGAGCGGCACACCTTCGAGTGGCCGCCCTTCGCCGCGCTGGATGCGCGTTTCGGCGCTGCGCGCATCGGCGAGCAGATGCTCTCGATCGCGCATCGCGACGAATGCGTTGAGCTTGTCGTTGACGGCGTCGATGCGGTCGAGCGTCGCCTGCATCAACTCGACGGGAGAGAGTTCACGGCGTTCGAGCAGCGCGGTGACTTCAGTCAGCGGACGGCGCAGAAGATCATTCATCGTGGGGCCTCCAAGGGACGCGGGAGTGTACCATCAGCGACCATGAGCGAACTGATCTTTCATCACTACGACGCGTCGCCGTTCTCCGAAACGATCCGGCTGTGCTTCGGCCACAAGGGTCTTGCCTGGCGGTCGGTGATCCAGCCGCAGATCATGCCCAAGCCGCACCTCGTCCCGCTGACCGGCGGCTACCGCAAGATCCCCGTCCTGCAGCTCGGGGCCGACATCCTCTGCGATAGCCAGTTGATCGCGCGCCGCCTCGAGAACCTCCATCCCGCGAAGACGCTGTTCCCGGGCGGTTCGGAGGGAATCTGCTTCGCGACGAAGTTCTGGGCCGATCGGTTGCTCTTCCTGGCTGCCGTGCCGGTGCTGTTCGCGAAGATCGGTCCGGCGGTCCCCGAGGCGTTCATCGAGGATCGCAAGGCGCTGATGGGCGGTGGCGACTTCCGCGCGATGATGGCCGCCGGACCGCTCTTCGCCGATCAACTCCGCGCCCACGCACAACTGCTCGACGCCCAGCTCGGCGACGGCCGCCCGTTCCTGCTCGGAGACGGGTTCTCCTTCGCTGACGCGGCGGCCTACCACCCGATCTGGTTTCTGCTCGGGATGCCGCCGACGAAGAACTCCTTCGACGAATTCCCGAACATCGTCGCGTGGGCCGGGAGAATCCGCGGGATCGGCCACGGCGATCGCAGCGAGATGCCGCCCGACGAGGCGATCCGCATCGCCCGCGACGCGAAGCCGGCCACGCCGATCACGCCGGATGCGCGCGATCCGAACGGTCTCGAGCCTGGCATGCGGGTGCGCGTCGTACCGGACGACTACGGCTTCGACCCCGTCGAAGGAGAGATCGTCGCGCTGCAGGTCCACGCGATCGCGATCCGTCGCGAAGCGCCCGAGGTCGGCGAAGTGGTGGTCCACTTCCCGCGCGCCGGCTTCCGCGTGACGAAGCTCTGAGCACCCTCTGAAGCGCCGACGCCGGAGCACCCAAGTTACGAATTCCCATCATCCCGCGTAGCGAGCGAACGGCGAGCGGCGAGGTCATCAAGATCGGCCTTGTATCGGGGTCGAGAGGCCCGAGATCGAGTGTTTTCCCTTTGACGGCGGCAGCGGAAGCCGTATGATGCGCCGCAACTCCGCTGACACGGAGACTCAACAAACCAAGTCATCCATGCCCACGATCGCGATGGTTCGCGATGCACCGAGTGGGGTCATGAGGTGGCGAGCCAAAGGACTGGGGGGAACGATGGCAGCAAAGAAGAAGGCCGCACCGAAGAAGAAGGGCGCCAAGAAGGCCACCGGCGACCTGATCATCTCGAAGTCGCGCGTCAAGGCGGCGACCAAGAAGTGCAACGTCGGTGGTGATTTCTACGGCGCACTCGACGCCGCCGTGCGCAAGATCATCGCGGGCGCCGAAGAGCGTGCGCAGGGCAACAAGCGCAAGACGCTGAAGCCGGTCGACATCTAGTCCCGCGTAGCGAGCCGAGGGCGAGCGGCGAGGTCACAAGGCCGTTCGCCTCGCGCCGAATGCAAGAGGACCCGCGGATTCGCATCCGCGGGTCCTTCTTCATTCTGCCGCCTCGCAACCGCGCGCGGCGCTAGGCGCCTGGATCCGCCCACGCCGGCAGCGCGCTGCCATCCGCTGCGACGCGCCACGGTGTCCAGACCAGTACGAGCGGCGCAACGTCGAGATCGCCCTTGCGCGCCGGAACCTGCAGCGATTCGATGACGAGCGACTCGATCCCGCGCGACTCGAGCGCCGCGATCTCGTGTTGGCAGCTCTGCTCCAACTCAGCGAGCTTTGCGCGCATCTGCTCTGCGCGATCCTCGGCGCGTCCGACGTCGCCGCGTTCATCCGCCGCGCGGCCGAATCCGCGCATCGCCGTCGCGGCGCGACCCACATTGGTGCGACTCGCCAGCTTGCGACCGAAGAGCGCGCCGACCACGCTGGCGCCGATCGAGATCATCGTGTCGGTCTTTCTTGCCGAGTACTGCTCGCGCTCCGCCTCGACGCGCTGTTCTGCGCGCGCGATCTGATCGCGCAGCGTTGCGAGCTGCGGGGCGAAACGCGCGCGCAGCTTCTCGACCGCTGCGTCGCGCGACTCACGCAACGCGTCGCGCAGCCGAACCCGGAACTCTCCTTCGGTCTCGCCAGCCTGCGAGGTGCTCACAGGATCCGCGCTGCGAAACAGCGTGAGCGGGCGCGTGCGATACAGCTGCGCCGCCAGCATCTTGCGCCAGCGTTCGAAGCTCTCGGCGCGCAGCGCCGCGGTCGGCAGCTCTGCGAAGTGCGCGCCGGCGGCGGGATCCGCGCCGAGATCCGGCGCAGCGCGACCGATCTCGCGACCGCCTTCCCAGGGCTCCGCGTCGTCGCTCGCTTCGAGTGGCGCGAGCCAGCTTGCCTTCTCCCAGCAATCGACATCGACCTTGGCGAGCGCGTAGTGCAGCGATGCGACACCGAGAAGGGCCGGGCGGTAGAGGAGGTGCTCGCCGGCTCTTGGTGGTTGCGCGATCGAGAGGAAGCGTTCGGGGATGCCGGCGGGGGTGGTCGGACGCGTCGTTGCTGACGCGGAAGCGGCGGTTGCTGATGCGACCGCAGTGGTTGCTGACGCGACCGCGTCCTGATGACTTTGCTCGGCTCCGCCTCGCTGCGCGCTCGCCGGGCTCGCTTGCTGGGGCGAGAGCCTGCGGATCTGCTCGCGCGTGAGCGGCCCCGCAAGATACGAGAGCGCCCAGCGCGACTGGAACACGACCGGTTGATCTTCGTGCACGTTGCGCAGCAGGAAAGTGCGCGGCGGCAGCGCCGACAGCGTCGCGTCGAGCGACTCGCGATCGAATCCCGAGCCGGCCGCGACCCCTTCGAGTCCTTCGATCACGCGCGCCTTGTCGCGCTCGGTCGACAGCCGGCCGAGGAACCAGGTGCCGGCATTGGCGAGTCCCTTGTAGTCGAGATCGACGGGATTCTGCGTCGCGAGCACGACACCGAGCCCGTAGGCGCGCGCTTGCTTCAGCAGCGTCAGCATCGCGGTCTTTGCGGGCGGGTTGGCGACCGGCGGGAAGAAGCCGAACACCTCGTCCATGTAGAGCAGCGCCCGCAGCGACTGCGTACCCGGCTGCGCGCGCATCCACGACACCAACTCGGTGAGTACCAAGGTCACGACGAACATGCGCTCGGCGTCGGAGAGGTGCGCGATCGAGACGATCGAGATCCGCGGTCGGCCGTCCTCCGTGTAGAGCAGTCTCGCGGCGTCGAGCGGTTCGCCCTCCGCCCACGCGGCAAAGGCCGGCGACGCCGCGAGGTTGTTCAGAGCCAGTGCGAGCTGCGTGCGCTCCCTTGCCGGAAAGAACGACTCGAGATCGAGTACGCCGACCTTCGTGAGCGGCGGCTTCTGGACCGATGCGATCAGCGCGGCGAGATCGAGGCTCTTGCCGTCGCGCCAGGCTACGTCGAGCAGCGTCGAAAGGAGAATGTGTTCGCGACTGCGCAGCGGATCCGCGTCGATACCGACGAGGCCGAGCAGACCCGAGGTCGTGCCCGCAATGCGTTCGCGCAAGGCTTCCTCGTCTGCGATCACCGCGGCGGGCGGGGCGCAGAGGGAGCGCAGCAACGCGAGCGGTCGGCCGGCGCGCGAACCGGGCGTGTAGATCGCGCGGTCCGCAGCGGCGGCGAAGCGCGCGATGCGGTCCGGAGTCTGGTCCCACTCCGCCAGTCCGCCGCGCCACCGATCCGCGACCGACTGCGCTTCGTCGTCGGGCGTGTGACCGCGACGCGCGGCTTCGGCTTCGTCGATCCAGGGGCGGAAAGAGGCGGCGTCGAGCGACGGGAAGGTGAGCAGCAGGTTGCCGAGATCGCCCTTCGGGTCGATGGCGATCACCGGAATGCCATCGATCGCCGCTTCTTCGAGTAGCGCGACGGCGAGGCCCGTCTTGCCGCTGCCCGTCATGCCGACGATGACGGCGTGGGTGCACAGATCCTTTGCGTCGTAGAGCAGCGGTTCGTCCGACGCGACGCGATTGGCGGCGAGGTCGTAGCGGCGGCCCAGATAGAACGCGCCCAGCTTCTCGTAGTTCTGCATGTCCTACCTCGGCCACCGCTTCGACCGCTGCGTCAGATCGTCAGGGTGCGGCCTTCTCGGCGTTCCTGGCCGCCTCGGCCGCGTCCTCGGTCGCCTTGGTTGCATCGTCGGTGACGCCGACCGCCTTCTTGGTGGCATCCACGGCGTCCTGTGCCATCTCCTTGGTGTTCTCTGCGGCCTTCTCGATGTTCGCGCCCGCGTTTGCGGCTTCCTGCTTCACGAGTTCTTCAGTTCGCTTGGCGGTGTCGGCCGCCGTCTGCGCGGCGCTGTCGGCCGCCTGCTTCACGGTGTCGGCCGCTTTGCCCGCGGCGGTCTTGGCGTCTTCGGCTGCGATCTTTGCCGCTTCTCCGGCGGCCTTGGCCGACTCCGCCGCCTTGTCGGCAGCGGTCGGCGTCTGCTCGCTGCATGCCGTGAACAATGCCAACGACGCGAGGATTGCAATTGCGATCTTCTTCATGGCGCTCTCCCTTCCACGCGCGAACGACCAGCATGGCCCCCGCGCAAGACAGTCTCGATCAGGTCCTCTTCAGCAGATCCCGGATCTCGGTCAGTAGCTTCTCTTCTGCGCTCGGCTCGGGCGGCGGCGCCGCGGCGGCCGGAGCGGGACTTCGCATCTTGTTCACCGCCTGCACCAGCAGGAAAACGCAGAACGCGATGATGAGGAAGTCGATCGTGGTCTGCAGGAACATGCCGTAGTTGATCGTGACGGGCGCTTCCGCCGTGCCGCCGATCGCGATCTTCAGATTCTTGAAGTCGACACCACCGCTGACGAGGCCGATCGGCGGCATCAACACGTCGCCGACGATCGACGAGACGATCTTCCCGAATGCACCGCCGATGATCACACCGACGGCCATGTCGACGACGTTCCCTCGCTGGATGAACTCCTTGAACGCACTGAGCATGTGTTTCTCCCGGTTGAAAGGCAGCAAGCCTAGCCGGAAGCCCGAATGCGGCTAGGCGCGCTGCGCTTCGGCGCGGATCCGCACGATGCGCGCACCCGCATGGACATGGGTACCTACGGCGATGTAGGCGAGCACGAGCTCGACCTGGCCGGTCAGACCCGCGATCAGCGTGAGGAACAGGCGCCCATCGCGGCCGAGCAGCAACCAGCGCCAGCGGCCTTCGCGCTCGGTCGCAAAGCGTCGCTGGAACTGCGTGCCGTACTTCTCCTTGACGAGCATCGACAAGCTGTTGCCCGCCAGCGCGGCGAATCCGAGCGCAACCGCGAGGGCTCCGGCCCCCATCAGCCACGCGTAGAGCGTCATGCCGCCGATCACCGCGGCTTCGCCGATGCGATCGAGCAGTGCGTCGTAGAGCCCTGCGAACGCGGACTCCTGGTAGCGCACGCGCGCAAGTTCACCGTCGACACCGTCGAGCACCGACGCGCATTGCGCGAGCAGACCGCCCGTCGTCGCGTGGCCGACCGCGAAGGACAGCCCCGCCGCGAGTGTCATCGCGAAGGTCGCGACGCTGACCTGCCACGGTTTCACGGGTCGCGCGATCAGTCGCTCGGTGATGCGCAGCGAGATCGGGCGATTCAGGTAGCGCGCGACGACGCCGTCGCCGACACGGGCGGCGCCGGCCAGCACCTCGCGGCGCGCGCGGGGCACGTCCTCGGCGCGGCGCACGCTCTGCCAGCGTTCCCGCACCGGCCAGGTCGCGACGGGTTCGCGCACCCCGAGCGCGCCGAGTGCGTGCAGGAAGGTCCGCTCAGCGTCGCGCTCCGCATCGGCCGCCCGCGCCCAGACCGGTGTCGCGACCGCGAGGCCGATCAGCACGCCGTCCGCACCGACCAGCTCGCGCGCGACGCGCTGCACGCGGGCGCGCGCGTCGTGGCGACTCCACACCGCGACGCGTGGCAGTCCGAAGCCGCGCTCGTTCGCCTCGCTCCGGAAATCGACCGCGACCACCGAGTCGACCGCAGCGCGGCTCGCCTCGACGAAGCGCGACACGAGCTGACGGTCATAGTGGCAATCGGTGCGGGCGAGGAAGAACGGTTCGTCGCCGACGGCAGGCGCGAGCGACGCGACGGTGCGCACGCGCAGCGCGCGGCACGCGCCCTGTTGCAGCGCGCGTGCCGCGGTCGAGACGGCATCGGCATCGCCCGCCAGCAGGAAGCGCCGCACCCCCGAGCGAGCGAATGCGAGCGCCGTCCGCTCGACCGGAGCGAGACCAAACAGCGAAACCGACGCGCCCGCGCCCGTGCGGACGGCGAGGAGCACGCAAAGGCGATCGGAGTCGCTATGCGGTGTCATCTCCCGAGCTTTTCTCCAGGAACGCTTCGATCTGGCGCGCGGCATCGACGTCGCGCATCTGCACCGGCGGGTGTTTCATCGTGTACGCCGAGATCGGCAGCAGCGGTCCCGCGACGCCACGCTCGCGCGCGACCTTCACGTAGCGCACCACGTCGATCACGATACCGGCCGAGTTCGGCGAATCCTGTACCGAGAGGCGCGCTTCGAGCTCGATCGGAGCGCCGCCGAAACCGCGTCCCTCGACGCGTAGGAAGCAGACCTTGTTGTCGTTCTGCCACGGCACGTAGTCGGACGGACCGATGTGCACGTTGTCGGCGCCGATCTCGTACGGGATCTGCGATGTCACCGCTTCCGTCTTCGAGATCTTCTTCGACGCGAGGCGCTCGCGCGAAAGCATGTTCAGGAAGTCGGTGTTGCCGCCGGTGTTCAACTGATAGGTGCGTTCGACCTTCACGCCGCGATCGGCGAGCAGCCGCACCACCGAACGGTGCAGGATCGTCGCACCGAACTGCGACTTGATGTCGTCTCCCGCGCACGGAATGCCCGCCTGTCGGAAGCGCTCGCCCCATTGCGGGTCCGACACGATGAAGACCGGGATGCAGTTGACGAGCGATACGCCGGTTACGAGGCATGCTTCGGCGTAGGCCTGGGCCGCCTTCTGCGAGCCCACCGGCAGATACGAGACGAGGATCTCGGCGCCGCTGTCGTGCAGCAGCTTCGCAACGTCCACGGGCCGTTCATCGGCGACGCGGAAGGAGCGCTCGGGCGGGTAGTCGGCCATGTGGTCGGCGACACCGTCGTGAAGCGGGCCCATCTGCACCACGACCTCGGACTTGGCGATGTGGTCGCTGATCGTCGTCGTGCAATTGGGCGCCGCGAAGGCGGCCTCGTGCAGCGGCCTGCCGACCTTGCGCGCGTCGATGTCGAAGGCGGCCACCACCTCGACGTCGCCTGGCCGGTGACCGCCCATGTCGACGTGCATCAGGCCCCAGGCCTCGTGCTGCTCCCGCGGAACGTTCCGGTAGTAGTCGATGCCCTGGAGCAGCGAGCTGGCGCAGTTGCCCACACCCGCGATCGCAATCCTCACCTTGGCCATCACGGCCCCCCTGATGTTCGCGGCATCCACAATGACGCCAGCCGCAGACGTGCGAAGACGAGGCTACGAAGCGCCCTCGGAGCGGTCAAGGTGCACGCCGACGCGGAACAGACGCACGAGCGGGGCGCGGCGCAGCACGACTACGGGATCGACCTCGAAGCGCGCAGCCAGCGAATCGAGTCCACGACTCGCCACCTGGGCGGCCTTTTCGATCGCCCGCGGGATCGACTCGGCGTCGCCGAGCGGCAGTTTGTCGGCGACCGCCACCTGGTTCGCGAGTGCGAGGAACGCGTATGCGAACGCACGGCGCGCTTCGTCATCGAGCGCGGCCGCGGCTCGGAACAGCGAGAGCTGCGCGTCGGCCACGGCGGGAAGCTCGGGCATGAACACCGGGAGATGCCACTCGCCGACCGGAGGCGCCGCGTCGGGGAGCCGCTCGAGTTCCTCGCGGCGCGGCTGGGCGTAGATCGCCATCGCCTCTTCCCAGCTCGGAAAGCCGAGATCCTGTAGCCGACCGGCGCGCCAGCGCAGCGCCCATTCCTCGTTCTCCGTCGGCAGCTCCCACGTGACGGATTGCAACATCCGGAAGTAGAGCCAGTAGTCGCTCTCGAAGAGCAGCGCGAGCAGCCGCATTGCGACGTCGAGGTCATCGCTCGAACGTTTCGCGATCAGGTAGAAGACGCCGTCGAGCGTGCTGCCACCAGCCGGTGGCGACCAGCCCTGACCGCCGTCGCTGTCGTTCGGCTTCATCTCGACATCGGCGCGATCTTGCAGCCAGAGCATGATCAGCTCGGGGTCGAGCGCCTGGACGCCGCGCATCAGCGTTTCGTCGTCGGCTTCGCCGAACGTCGCGATCCACTCGGCGAGCGACTCGCGATCGGGGACGAGGTCGTTCCACGCGTCGAGGTCGACGCAGGCGACGAGTTGATCGTCGGTCGCGTGGGCGAGCAGCCAGGCAGAATCGGCGCGCCCGATTCCCTTTACCGTGAAGACCAGCTCCGCCTCGGGCAACGCGGGCACGACGCGCTCCGGTTCGAGCACGAGCTCGAGGAGTTCGGCGCGCCGCGCCACCGGCGTCTGGCAGATCAGCGCCACCTGCTCGTCCACAGAGAGCGCCCCGACGGCGTTCTCCGCGGCGCGCCGGTCACTTCGCGCAAGCGCAAACAAGTCGCGCACCGGAACCGGTAACTCGGAGATCGCAGCCATTCGTCCCCAACGTAGCGCTTGGGCTGTTGCATCGGGGACGTGTTGCGTTGGGGACATTCATTGCGTCGGAGGCGTTCGCAGCGCTGCTGGCGTCGCGGACGCTCCTCGCGGGAAGCGACGCAACGAGCGTCCGCAACGCAAACGGCGCAACGAACGTCCCCAAGTCGGACAGGGTGGTAGTATCGGCAGCCCTTTCTTTTGCGCGATGCGACTTGCGGGGGAATGCGATTGCTCTTTCGGCTTTGGGCGTTCTTCTCGGGGATCCCCGTCGGTGGGATGATCGCGCTGGCAGCGTTTCGCGATCCCGCGCCGCTGCAGTTGGCTTGGGGCGCGCTCGCGGGCGGCGTGCTGCTCGCGCTGCTGGTTTCGATGCTCGCGCGCGGGCACGACGACGCCTTCGAGCGGGGTCGCCACCTCGCTGGCGCAACGAGCTTCGGCTGGGCCGCGGTCCCCGCTGCGGTCGCGGTGTTCTTCGCGTGGTCCCCGGGACCGTCGGTGTACGTGGTGCTCGTGGTCGCGATGCTGGCGGCAGCGCTCTTCCTCGCAGCGCGGGCGCTCGGGCCGGGAGGTGGCCTGCTGCGCTGGAAGCTGCGGGCCGCGACATCGTTTCTGCTCGGAAGCGTCACTGTGCTCGCGATCGCCGCCGCGGGCGCTGCGCTCTTCGCGGTCGCGCCCGAACCGAGTGCTCGCTTCTCGTCGGTGCTCGACGCGATCGATGCCGAGGTCGTGACGCGCCCGATGCCTGCGTGCAGCGCCGAGCCGCGCGCGGTCGCGGTGCTGCTCACCCGGGGCGCGCACCCGGCGCTGTCGCCAGACGGTGCACAGATCTGGTTCGATGCGGAGTCCGACGCCGACGGCGGGCGTCGCCAGATCCATCGCCTCGACCGGGCGACCGGCACCGTGATCTGCTGGAGCTGCGGCAGCCTTGGCAACAACGTTCACCCTTCGATCTCTTCGAGCGGCGTCTCGCTGCTGTTCCAATCCGATCGCGACGCCTCCTGGCGCCATCCAGATGACACCGATCTGTATCTCGCCGCGGCGCAGCGCGCGGAGAATCCCGACCGCGGCCGGCGACTCAGCTTCACGGTCGGGCCGGACGAGTCGCCCGTTTTCGGTCCGGGTCCGATGATGGTGACCTGGTCGCGGCGGCTCGCGGGGCGTTACGACGTCGTCGCGGCGTCGATTCGTTCGGGTCACGGTGGGCTGCTGCTCGGGACGCCGGGCGTCGTCGCGAACGGCGGCGCGGAGTGGATCGCGCCGGTTGCGTGGAGTCCCGATGCGCGCAGCCTGCTCGTCGCGCGCGGCAATCCGTTCGCGCCGCTCGCGCTCGAAGCCGTCGATCCCAACACCTTGTCGCGTCGGTTGCTCGCAACCGATGCGGCGCTCGCCGGCTCCTTCGACGGCGACGGTGGCTGGTTCGGCTTCGCCACGACGCGGCCGCTGCAGTGGGCCGGCGTGTTGCCGCGCGCGCTGGGCTTCGCGCTCGCGCCGATCGCGATCGACTGGCGCAAACGCGAGCCGCTGTACCGCGACACGGGCGTTCGCAGCGCCGCAACGGAACAGCCGGCGAGCGCGGCTGCGATCGCGATTGCAGCCGACCTCAGCAGCTGGGGCGAGCCGACCGGGCTCGCGATCGAACCGGACGGCAGCGGCTACGTGCTCGGGCAGCGTCGCCGCGACGACGACGGTGTGCACGAGCGACTCGTCGCGATCCAGCTCGCCTGTACGCAGACGGCGTTCGCGCCGCGTGCGCCCGCGGCGCCGTGAAGAGTCTCGCTGCGCTGGCACTCGCCGCGCTGCTGCTCGCCACGGCGGCCCGAGCCGCCGAGCCGCCGGCCGATGCGGTGCTCGCCGAAGTTCCGTTCCTGCCCGCGACGACGCCCGGCGCGGAGAACGAGGTTCGCATCGACCTCGCGGTGCCGGGCGCGCGGCCCATGCCGCTGGTGCTCGACACGGGTTCGTCCGAGAGCTTCGCGACACCACGCGCCGCGCAGGCGCTCGGGTTCAGCTTGCGGCGCAACAAACAGTCGCCCTATCGGCGCGCGACGCGTCTCGACCGCGATGTCGAGATCTCCGTCGATACGCGACGGGGCGACACTGCGGAGAGTGCAGGCGGGGAGTGGGCGGTACTCGGTGCGCGCTTCCTGGCGTCGTTCGTGCTGGAGATCGACTTTCCAGGCCGCCGCGTGCGCTTCCTCGACCCGAAGCGTTTCGAGGTACCCGAGCGTGCGGAGGCGGAGAATCAGGCAGTGCTGCCGATTCGCCTCGCCGCGGGTCGCCCGATCGTCGAAATCGAGCTGGGCACCGCGCGCGTTCCCGCGGTGATCACGACGGGCGCGCCGGGTACGCTGATGCTGCCCGGTGGTTGGTCGCCCGGCGCGGCGCTCGAGCCCGATCCGGAGGCCACTGCGATGCTCGCGCCAATGCCCGGCGCGGGTCGCCTCGAGGCGGTCACGGCGGCGCGTTTCCAGATCGGTCCATTTGCCGAGAGCGAAGTGCCGATGCTGGTCGCCGAGCGCGGCGTGCAGGGCGCCGGTGCGCGCAGCGAGGCGCTGCTCGGTGTCGACTTGCTGAAGCGCTTCGTGCTGCGCATCGATTATCCGCGCAAGCGCCTCTGGCTCGCCGAGCCGGCGCCCTGAGTCCCAGGGCTATCTTGCGCGCCGTGATCTCCGTCGACGCAGTCCGCAGCGCTCTTGGCGCGTACGAAGCAACCGTGGTCGAGGACGCGGCGCGCCCGCGTGCGGCGGTCGCCGTCGTGTTGCGCGATGCCGCGACGGGACCGGAGGTGCTGCTGATCGAGCGGGCGCGCCATCCCGACGATCCCTGGTCGGGACACATGGCGTTCCCGGGCGGTCGAGTCGATCCCGGCGATTCCGATTCTCGCGCCGCTGCCGAGCGCGAGACGAGGGAAGAGGTCGGTCTGACGCTCGACGGGGCAGAACTGCTCGGCCGCCTCGACGACATCGAAGGTCGTCACGCCGGTCGCCCGCTCTCGCTCGTGATCTCCGCGTGGGTCTATCACGTGAAGGAACACGAGCCGCTGGTGACGAACTGCGAAGTCGAAACGACGCTGTGGGTGCCGCTCGCCCGCCTGGTCGATCCGAGCCACCGCGTCGAATACCCGACCGCGGCCGGCGGCTTCCCCGGCATCCTGGTCGGCGAGCCCGACCGCCACATCGTCTGGGGCCTCACCTACCGCTTCCTAGAAATTCTCCTCGAGCGCATCCGCTAGAACGACGGTGCCGGGCACCGACTCAGAACAGCTTCTTCACCATCTGGCGGTTGATCCAGTCGACGAGTGTCGGTAGCGCGGCGTTGTTGCGGGCGGTGAGCACGTCGAGGTGCGCGTAGCCTTCGACGATCAGCACCTCCTTGTCGGCCGCGGGCGTGGCGATCGATCCGAGATACGTCGCGAAGCTGCTCTCGAGCGGCGCGAGACCGTTCGAACCGCCGATGCCCAACACCGGCACGTTCACATTGGCGTTCTGCGTGAGCACGAGCGGACCTTCGTCCCCCGTCGCCGCCACCGACTGTGCAACCAGTGCGCTCGAGTCGATGCCGTAGGCGCCGTCGAGGTTCGATCGACCGGAGAGGAAGTACCACTCGACGAAGTTCGACGGCAGCGCCTGGATCTCGAGGATGTCGTCGAGGCTGGTGACTTCGAGCTCGTTTCCCCAGTTGGCCGGAGTCGCGGTCGGCAGCGGGCGCGGTCCGTTGTTCAGCAGCGCGCAGCCATCGATGATCCGGTTGGGCGGACAGGTGGGCAGCGTCGGGTCGTCGTAGTCGGTCCAGCGACGCACGTCGGCGTTCGCGCGCGCGATGTAGAAAGCACCGAGCCCGCCCCCCGCCGGCAGATACGAGTTGGGTCCATCCGCAGAGAAACCGACCGACGCGCGGAATGCGGTGAAGGGCTGGAAGTCGTCGTCGATGAACAAGCCGATCAGCGCGCGATTGTCGGCGGGCGCGCTGAAGAACAGCGAGAAGGGCGAACTCAGGAACAAGGTGGTTTGCTGGACGATCGCCGGTTCGTCGGGCAGATGGATCCCCGCGAGGCCAGCGATTTCCGCGCCCGGACCGAGGATTGCAGGCACGATGCCCTGGAACGAGCTGAGGAAGACATCCGGCCCGCCCGGCTGGGCGAGCGACGCGACCGTCGACTGGTAACTCGCAAGGGTCGGCGCCGTCGCCGACGGGCCGCGTCCGCCGCCTCCTTCGAGCAGCACGATGCCGTCGACGTGCGAATAGCCCGCATCGACGACGTTGGGATCGGGGTCGAAGTCGTAGGCGGCGAACACGCTCGCCCAGTAGGTGCCCTGCGAATGGCCGCCGAAGAGCACGACACCCTGCGGACCGACGATGCTGCGCGCGGTGTCGGTGAGCACCTTCCAGTCGCGCACGTTGGTGTCGACACCCCAGTGCGCGGCGAAACGCATGTCGTTCTGCTGGAGCCGCGCGTACGCGCTCTGGTTGCCGAGCGCATCGGGGAGCAGCGTCGGCGGGTCGACCTGGCCGTTTCCGTTGGTATCGATCGCGCCGTCATCCGGCTCGGGCAGGTAGAAGAAGGTGCCGGAATAGAGCGCGTCGCGAACCGCGTCGTCGGTCGTGGCGCTCGCGATCAGCGCGCTCGTGTGTTCGGAGCCGCGGCGATCCTCGAGCTGGTTCGGCCGCCGATCGACGGCCCAGACCTCGAGGTTGCCGTTGTACTTCTGGACCAGCTGCCGCGCGAGCGGCGAGAAGGTGCCGGCGCCGCCGAGGAAGCCCGGCACGACGATCAGGATCGCGCGCGGTGCCGGAGCGCTCACCCGCGCGAGGTAGGTGCGCAGATAGCTCACGCGATTCAGATTCGGCGCGGCACCGACGATCGCTTGCACGGTATCGGTGGCTGCCATCTCGACACCCGCAACACCCGAGCCCGGCGTGTGCGGTTCGACATAGCTGGGCGCGACGACGTATTGCTGCAGCACCAAGGTCGCCCCGGGTCCACCGGACGGGCATGCCGCCGGACCGAGTGACGGCAACGCGAGCAGCGGAAGCAGCAGGAACCAGCGGCTGCGCGTCATCAGCAGATCTCCTTGCGAGCGCGCATTCCGAGCGCACCCAGGCCGAGGGTGAGAAGCAGCGCGGTGCCGGGCTCCGGGACGCCGGCCAGCAGGTTCACCGTGAGCGTTCCAGCCGGCGACAGCGAATCGATCGCGAAGCTCGAAGCGATTCCGACGACGCTCCCGCCGGCGCCGAAGAACAGCTTGCCGGTGACGTTGGGAACCGCGAGATCGAAGCTCGATGCACCATCGACGATGTGCAGGAACAACGTCGGGATCGAGAAATTGCCGCTCGCTTGCACCACGCCGAGCGCCGCCGACAGCACGCTCGGATCGAGCGCGAACGAAGCGCCGCCACTCGCGAGCACCGAGACGTTCGTCAGCGAGAACAGCGTCGGCGACGAGACCGGAACGCTGGTGACGTCGAGCGTGATCGAGCCCGCGAGCGATTCACTTGGACCCACGTCGGGCACGATCGCGCTGGGCGGGGCGACCGCGAGCGGCCCGAACGAAACGGCCCCCGCTGATCCCGCGAACGCCAGGCACGCGATGGCCAGCATGGATCCCGACAACCAACGACTCAGCTTCCGCACGGCAACTGCCTCCAGACTGGAAAGGTCACAGGTATGTGGGCAATTCGCGCCACAGGGGTCAGCAGCCTAGCCAGTTTCTAGGGTGTATCCGATCCAGTTTCGAATCCCGGGCAGCTGCGGACGGGAAGGGGCGGATAGGGGGGGTAGCGCGGATCGCTCTGGGCGCGCGAGCAGCGCCAGAAGACGGAGCCCTTCGCACTGGGCTGTACGCGGGCGAAGTGGCAGGCCGAGCAGAGTCCGACGCGCGGATCGAGGTCACGGTCGGCGCCGTCGCTCACGGCGCCGGGTCCACCTCTAGCGAGCGGGCGGCGCCCGAATCGGTCCAGCGCACGTGGAGGACCCCGCCCTCCCAGTGCCAGATCGCGCCGACTTCGTCGTCGCGGCGCCCGGCGACGGGCAGCCGCACCGCATCGACCCACACCGAAGTTGGCGGCGGGCAGCCGTGCACCGCGACGCGGACGGTGCGCGCATCGATCGCGAACTCGCCCTCGCGCCCGCTCGCTTCGAGCCGCAGTCGACCGCCGGCGCGGCTGCGCAGTCGCACGTGCGTGCGCGCCTCCATGCCGAGGCGATACGCAGGCGACTCCCCGTCGTCCTCGATCACGACCGTCGCTGCATCGCCGCCCGGGTAGACCTCGAGCACCAGCGGCTCCTCTGGGATCTCGCCGACGTGGCGCACCGCGCTGCGCATCGGCAGCACCGAGCCGCCGCGCGCGAAGATCGGAATGCGTTCGAGCGGCGCCGCGACGCGCACGGTGCGCGGTCCGATGTAGCGCGCGTCGTCGTCGATCGCAGTCCACGCACCGGCCGGCAGATACACGTCGCGCTCGCGGGCGCCGCGTTCGAGCACCGGCGCGATCAATAGATCTCGGCCGAGCATCAGCTGGTCGTCGATCGCAGCGGCGCGCTCATCATCCGGATCGGACCAGAACATCGGTCGCCAGATCGGTGCGCCGCTCGCTTCGGCTTCGCAGAAGAGCCCGTAGAGGTAGGGAAGCAGCCGCATGCGCAGCTCGAGCGCGGTGCGCGCAATGCCCTCGACGCGCTTGCCGAAGCGCCACGGCTCTTGTCGATGCTTCAACCACATCGAGTGCGTGCGCGCGAACGGGTAGAGCGCGCCGATCTGCATCCAGCGCGCGAACAGCTCGGGGCTACACCAGCCCGCGAAACCGCCGATGTCCGCGCCGCAGAACGGCACGCCCGACACCGACAGTCCGAGCAGCATCCGCACCGAGAGCGCGAGCTGCGACCAGCTGCTCGTCGTGTCGCCGGTCCACAGCGCGGCGTAGCGCTGGATCCCCGCATGCCCGGAACGCGACACCACGAACGGACGCCGCTCGGGGTCGAGGCGCGCGAGCGCTTCGTGCGTCGCGCGACATTCGAGATGCCCGTAGGCGTTGCGCACCGACTCGTGCGACACGCGGCGCTTCGGATCCGCCGGGTCGGCTGCAACGACGTCGCCCAGATCCTGCGGCTGGAGCGGCACGATCAAGCGACCGACGCGGAGTTCGCGCTTCCAGCCGGCCGGCTCGTTCATGTCGTTCCAGATGCCCGCGACGCCCGTGTCGACCAGTGATTCGTGCTGTGCGCCCCACCACGCGCGCACCTCGGGACGACCGAAGTCGGGCAGCGCCGACGTCTTGGGCCACACCTTCAGCGCGTACGAAGAACCGTCGCGGCGACGCAGGAAGACGTCGTGGGCTTCGCCATCGCGGTAGACCGGCCACGCGTCGTCCACCTTCACGCCCGGGTCGATGATCGTGACGACGCGAAAGCCCGCTTCGCGCAGTTCCTGCAACAGGCCGCGGGGATCCGGGAAGCGGCGCGGGTGCCAGGTGAAGACGCGATACGCGTCCATGTAATCGATGTCGAGATGGATCGCGTCGGTCGGAATGCGGCGGCGGCGCGCCTCGCGCGCAACGCGGCGCACGTCGCGCGCGCTGCGATATCCCCAGCGCGATTGGTGATGGCCGAGCGCCCACAGCGGCGGGCGCGTGATGCGACCGGTACGTGCGGTGTAACGTCGCAATACGTCGCCCGGCGACGGGCCTGGGAAGATCGTCACGTCGATGCCGCCGGCTTGCGCGGTGGCGACGACGCGCAGCCGCTCGCTCGCCGCGACATCGAAGTGCGACGGCGCGCAACCGTCGAGAAGCATGCCGTCGGCGCGCGCGGCCTCGCCCTCGGTGATCGCGAGGCGCAGCAGGAACGGGATCGAGTGATAGAGCGGGTCGACGCGATCGCCGACCGGATGGTCGCGATTGCGCATCGCGAAGCGGCGACCGCGGCGATCGAGCGCGCCGGTCTTGCCTCCGAGTCCGAACCAGCGCTCGCCGGGCGCCGCGCGCAGCGCGACGCGGCCCGCGCCGTCTTGCGCAAACGCGAAGTCGAGCAGGTGCGCAATCTCGCGCCCGCTGCGATCGAAGACGCGCACCTCGAACGGTCGCTCGTCGATCTCGACGCGCGCCGCGCCGTCGGCGCCGTCGAACGCGAGCGCGACGCCCGCACCCGGTTGCCCCGGGCTGCCACTGGTTTCGCTCCCCGCTTCCAGTGCGAACGCCTCTGCGTTCGACGCGCGCCACGGCTCGCGGCCGAGCGCATCGGAGGGATCGGGCGGCAGCGCGCGTCCGGTCGCGGCGCGCACGCGCACCGCGCCGTCGCGCGCAATCTCGACGCGGGCCACCGCTTCGCCGAGATCGAGATCGACGCCGCCGCGCTCGGTCGACGTCCAGCGCACGACCTGCGCGATCGGAGCAAAATTCGAGGCTCGGCGCGGCACCTCGGCATTCTAGCCGCGCGCCGGGATCTGCTCGCGCAGCGTGACTCGGGGACGTTCATCGCTGGCGCCCACCACGCACGCCTGCGGCTATGATCCGTCGCCGTGTCTCGCTTTGCGCGTCTACTCGATCGCATCGAACGCATTCTCGAGCTGGCGGAACGCTGGCTCGAGCGGCGCGCCGGCGCGCGACTCGATCCCGCGCTCGCGGCGCGCTGCACCGCGTTTCGCTGGGACGCACGCGACGGCGCCGGCCGCCTCGTCCCGATCGAGGAGCTGCAGGCGATCGATCTCGACGACCTGCTCGGCGTCGAGCGTTCGATTGCCGAGCTGATCCGCAATACCGAGCAGTTCGTGCGCGGCCTGCCCGCCAACCACGTGCTGCTCTACGGCGAGCGCGGCACCGGGAAGTCGTCGTCGGTGAAGGGCCTGCTTGCGCGCTACGCGGCGCGTGGACTGCGCCTGGTCGAAGTGCGCAAGAACGAGCTGACGCAGCTGCCCGACGTGGTCGCCGCTCTGCGCGGACTTCCGTACCGGTTCCTGGTGTTCTGCGACGACCTCTCGTTCGACGACGGCGAGCCCGGCATGCGCGAGTTGAAAGTCGCGCTCGAGGGCAGCGTCGAGACGACGCCGAGCAACGTGCGCATCATCGCGACCAGCAACCGCCGTCACCTGGTTCCCGAGTTCGTGCGCGAGAACCGCGCCGCGCGACTCGACGACGACGGCGAACTGCACGTCGGCGAAGCGCTCGACGAGAAGCTCGCCCTTTCCGATCGCTTCGGGCTGGTACTCGGATTCTACGGATTCGATCAGCCCACCTATCTGCGCATCGTCGACCGCTACGCGAGCAAGGCCGGGATCGACTGGCCGCGCGAGCGGATCCACGCCGAGGCGCTGCGCTTCGCCTTGAACCGCGCGAGTCGCTCGGGCCGCGTCGCGCGCCACTTCGTCGACGACCTCGCCGGTCGCATCGCGCTCGAGCGAGCGGGCGGATCGTGACGGACGCGCAGACGGTCGTCGGGCTCTCGTTGCTCGGACTCGTTGGCGTCGTCGTGCTGGTGCTCACCAACGCGTACTTCGTCGCGACCGAGTTCGCGCTGGTCGCGGTGCGGCGCTCGCAACTGAAGTTGTGGGTGCAGGCCGGCAAGCGGGGCGCGCCAGCGGCGGCGCGCGCGGTGGAGCGGCTCGACGATGCGATCGCCGCGACGCAATTCGGTATCACGCTCGCGAGCCTGGGGCTCGGCTGGATCGGCGAGCCCGCCGTGACGGCGCTGCTCGAACCGCTGCTCACCGCGGTCGGGATCGGCACGCCGCGCTTGATGCACTCGATCTCGGTGGGCGTCGGCTTCTCGGCGATCACGTTCCTGCACGTCGTCGTCGGCGAACTCGCGCCGAAGGCGCTCGCACTCGACCGGCCCGGCCCCGTCGCGCTGTTCTGCGCCGGTCCGCTGTTGATCTTTGCTCGCGTCTTCCGGCCGCTGCTGGTGGTGATGAACGGGGCGGGCAACGCGGTGGTGCGGCTCTTCGGCGTCGAGCGCATGCCGTCGAACCACGCGATCCACTCGCCCGAAGAACTCTCGCTGCTGGTCGATGAAGCGAGCGAGGCCGGCGCGATCCGCGCCGACACCGGGCGCCTGCTCGGCAACGTGTTCCGCCTCGCCCGCACCCGCGTGCGCGACGTGATGGTGCCGCGCGACCGCATCTTCGCCGTCGAGCGCACGATGCCGATCGAATCGCTGCTCGAGGAGGTGCGCGAGCAGGGCTACACGCGCATCCCCGTCTGCGGCGGCGGTCTCGACCACGTGATGGGCGTGCTGCACGCGAAGGACCTGTTCCATCTCTACGCCGAGCGCGGCCTCTTCGTGCTCGACGATCTGCTGCGCGGCTTGGGCGAGATTCCGCCGGATCTGTCGGTGCTCGAAGCGCTGCGCCGCTTTCGCCGCCGGCGCGCGCACATCGCACTGGTGCGCGAACCCGGCGGCCCCGTACTCGGCATGGTCACGCTCGAAGACGTGCTCGAAGAGATCGTCGGCGAGATCGAAGACGAGCACGACGTGCCGACCTCGGCCGTGGCCGAATGATTTGTGACTTTCCAATCGGAGTCGAGACTGCCGGCGCTGACGCAGGCTCGTCGCGACGAGATTGCATCGGGTCCGCGCGACGCGGCGACCCATGCGCAGCTGCTCGCGACGCTGCCGTTCGCGAACGCGCTCGACGTCGCGCACTCCGCTGTAACTTTCCCGCGTAGCGAGCCGAAGGCGAGCGGCGAGGCTCATCAGGTCCGCGTCGTCGCGTGGAACGCCGAGCGCTGCAAACATTTCGATGAGAGCGCCGCGCTGCTCGCTGCACAGAACGCCGACGCGGTACTGCTCTCGGAACTCGATTGGGGCATGGCGCGCTCGCGACAGAGACACACGGCGCGCGAGTTGGCTTCGCGACTCGGCATGTCGTTCGCGTATGGCGTCGAGTTCCTGGAACTGGGCATTGGCGGCGAGCTCGAGCGCGCCGCGTTCCAAGGTCAGGCGAACGAGGTCGGCTACCACGGCAACGCGGTTCTCGTGCGCGGCCCGTTGCTCCGGCCGCAGCTCGTGCGTCTCGAGACGCGCGGCGACTGGTTCGACGGCGCACGCGGCGAGGCGCGGGTTGGCGGGCGCTGCGCGGTGCTGTCTCAGATGCCCGTAGGATGCCGAGACGTGACCTTCGCGGCGGTGCATCTCGACAGCCACGGCTCTCCGGCGAACCGCGCGGCCGAGATGCGCGGGTTGCTCGATGCAATCGACGGCTACGACCGTGAGGCACCGGTCGTGATCGGCGGCGACTTGAACGCGTTCTCGATGTCTCTCGCGGACCTCGCGGATCGCGAACGCGTCGAAGCGGCGCTCCGGGAAGACCCGCTGCGCTGGTCGCACCCGGTGCCCCACGAGCCGCTCTTCTCGGTTGCGGCGGAGCGCGGCTACACCTGGTCGCAGGGCAACGTGCTCGGCGAGTCGACGCTGCGCCACGCGGCCGACACCGGATCGAAGCGCGGCAAACTCAAGCTCGATTGGTTCCTGTGCCGGGGCGTCGGCGCCAGCGCCGCATCCGTCATCGGTGCGGTGGGGCCGAGCAGTGGCAGCATGCTCTCGGACCACGAAGCCATCGCGCTCACGATCCGCACCTGACATTCCGCCGCTTCGCTACGGCGTCGCCTTCGACAGCACCGCCAGCGCATCGAGCGGAATCCGCGCCATCCGGATGTCGCTGCGCATGAACATGCCGACGAGCCACGGCCAGTCGCGGTCGATGCGGCTCGTGTAGTAGTCGACGAAGAGCGCATCGCCTTGCGCGACGACACCGGCATACGAAGTGTCCGACGAACTCGGCAGGTCCGAGAGCCGCACCAGCCGATCGGGTTCGACGCGGTACAGCGCCGTTCTCTTGCGCGAGAGAGCGCCTCCCATCCGCGTGAAGAAGCCGTTCGGGTCGGGCTGGTAACGCGCGACGGCGTAGATCGCGCCATCGATCGAGAACAGGTTCGGGCCGTCGAGGCGCGTGAGCCGGCTGCGCGCCGTCGTCCACTCGGTGAACGGCGGCGCTGCCACGGCGATCGCCGTCTGCCCGTCGTAGTTTCCGAGAATCGTGTCGGGCGTGATCTCGAGTCGCGCGGTCGCGAGCATCCGGCCATCGGGTAGGAACGCGATGTCGGTTTCGTCGTTGCCGTCGCCTTCGTGGATCACCGAGACCTGCTCCCACGCACGACCGTCGGTCGAGCGCAGCAGGATCGACTTGCCGTGGCCGTGCCAGTACGCGGGCACGTACCAGGTCTGGCCGCCGTCGTTCGACTTCGGACGCCAGAAGAGCCAGCCCGCCGGCTCGACCGGCTCGAAGGGCGTCCACTGCACGGCGTCCTCGCTGGTCGCGAGCACGGTGCCTTCGGGTGTCGCCGCGATCCCCGCGTTCGGCAGCGCGTAGAGGAAGAGCTTGCCCCCGATCACGGCGAACTTCGGATCGCGGATGTCCTTGCCGGGCACCTCAAGTCGCGCGAGTTCTTCCCAGTCGCGGCCGTCGCGCGAGCGGCGCACGACGAGTCGCGCGTCCGGTGAACCGAGGTGGTAGGGGCGCGCGTCGTGCACCAACAGGAAGTCGCCGCGCCACAGGATCAGGTCGGTGTTCGAGTTGTGGAGCCCGTCGGCCACCACGTCCCAATGCTGGAGTCGCAGTCGCGGATCGATCGCCGCCCGATTCGGGCGGAACCACAGGTACGCCAGCCCCGCACCGATCACTGCGATTGCGGCGATCAGCATTCGCAACGCCGACTCAGCTCACGGGGCGAGGCAGGGGAGGCCGTTGCAGGTGTCGACGACGGCGCCGTTGGTCTTCAGGAACTCGGATTTCTGCAGACGACCGTTCACCGCGCGGCGCGGGCACTCGTGCGGATCGCCGCCCCGGCCTGGGCTTTGGGCGCACGGGCCGAGCAGCAGCCACTCCGGGCTGTCGGGATCGACGACCGGCGGGACGTTGGCGCCGATCGGCCACGGGTTGCCGCTGTCCCAGATCACGATCGCCGAGCCGTCGTACGGGTACGACTCGATCGCGTCGATGCCAAAGAACGGCTCTACGTCCGGGACGAACTTCTCCGGGATCACGGCAGGCGTGTGCAGCCTGGCGCCGATCGTTCGCGCTTCGTTCTCGGCCGTGACCTGCGCGACCTGGTAATCGCCGAGCGCCACCTGCAGCAGGATCTTCTTCGCGGGCGTGTTGGGGTACGGATCGGCGGTCAGGTGCGTTGCGTGGCCGCTCGCCTCGGTCTGTTCCCACAGCATCTCGACCAGCGAGAGAATGAACTGGCGATCCAGATTCTGGGTGTAGGAGGCGGCGAAGAACAGGTTGAAGTCGTCGAAGTCGCTGCTGCGATTCAGCAGCGTGCTGAAGTTCATGCCCGGCACGCCGAGCACCGCGCGCGTCCAGTCCTGCGCAAACGCGGCGAGGCCGCCGCCCTGGATACCGCCCTGCGAGTTGCCGTCGTAGAACAGCTCGCTCGTGTCGATCAGGGACTGGCCGCCGATCTGGAACGCAGAATTTCCCGCAAAGCCGTCGGGGTGGATCATCAGGCGACCGAGGAACAGGAAGTTCAGATAGCCCTGGTGCAATCGCTCGGAGAACTTCGGGAAGTTCGAGAAGTTGGCGAGGATCTGCAGCGCCGTGTTGTAGTCGTCCTCGCCCATGCCCGTCCACGTCGTCGCGCACATCACGAAGTCGTGTTCGTTCGCCATGTCGCGGACGTGGCCGGCGCTCACCTCGCCTTCGCTGCCGAGCAGGCCGTGGCCGTAGAGAGACGGCCTGCCCGGGTGGACCGGCGCGGCGCCGGCGGTCGTCGCGGCGTACGGGACCATGCACCGGAAGTCGGCCGTGAAGAAGGTGCCGTCGGTGATCGGCAGACCATCCGCGCCGAGACGCAACAACGCGCCGGGCCGTACGGTCGTCATGTACAGCGGGACCTGGAAGGTGCCGCTCACGTCGCGGAAGATGCGGCTGTCCGAAGGCTCGGTGACGCTCGTCACCGTGAAGCTCGGCGCGGCGCTGCCGAGCGCCGCGAACGATTCGTCGCGCATCTTCAGCATCTTGCCGGCGACACTCGTGACGCTCTGCGTGGTGAAGTCCCACGCGAGATAGAGGTCGCTGCGTGACACACCGGAGCTGGCGAGGGTCGTGAACACCTGCTCCATCTGCGCGCGTCGCGCCTCGACGGTCGGCAGATAGGTGGGAATCGCATCGCGATAGATCCGGAACAGCCGCGACGGCTCGAGCAGCGTGCCGTCCGCCGCGCGCAGATTGCGCAGCCCGACCGCGAAGCGCCGCGCGTTCGGCAGATTCTTGCCGACGCGCAGGATCACCGGGCGATCCTCGGGTTCCACG
>JANLTC010000222.1:0-89512 GCA_031362725.1 Deltaproteobacteria bacterium
CGTTTGTCAACATCATGTCGATATTTTTTATGAACCCCCAGACTCCGCCTTCTCTTTCCCGTGTCTTCGATGCTCGCCGGGTGGCCAGGGTCCGCGTCTCGAATCGGGTAGGTCACCCTTCGACACGACCCGGAAGCGCAGATAGGCTGGCCCCGCGCGTGCCGCGTCCCGCGCAGGAGATCCCAGCCGATGGCCAATTCCCCGTCCGTGAACCAGCTCCAACATCTCGACCTCGAACTCGAGACCGTGCTCACCTCCTTCGACACGAACTACGTCTGGAACTACGGGAGCGTGAAGGAGGGCCTTCTCGATCTCTACGAGAAGGCCAAGCGAGACCAGTGGAACGGCACGACCCAGCTCGCCTGGGACACCCAGGTCGACCCCGAAGGCGACATCATCCCGCCCGCGATCAACCCGCTCGCCGACTACGCGCCGTTCAAGAAGCTCAACGAGAAGGAGCGCGCGCGTTTGCGTCACGCGCAGATCTCGTTGCAGCTCTCGCAGTTCCTACACGGGGAGCAAGGGGCGTTGATCGTCGCGTCGCAGCTCGTCGGCGGCGTCCCCTGGATGGACGCGAAGTACTACGCCGGCACCCAGACGATGGACGAGGCACGTCACGTCGAGGTGTTCAGTCGCTACCTGCACGAGAAGCTCGAATGGGAGTGGCCGATCAATGCGAGCCTCAAGGAACTGCTCGACGCGACCATCAAGGACAGCCGGTGGGACTTCAAATACCTCGGCATGCAGATCATCATCGAAGGGCTCGCGATGGCGGCCTTCGGCAATCTCTATCAGCTTGCACAGGAGCCGCTGCTGAAGGATTTGCTGAAGTACGTGATGAAGGATGAGTCGCGCCATGTCGCCTTCGGCGTGCTTTCGCTGCGTGACTACTACAACGACATGCCCGCGAACGAGATCAAGGATCGCGAGGATTTCATCATCTACGCCTGCGAGCTGATGCGAAACCGCTTGATCGGCGACGACATTGCCAATGCGATGGGATGGAATGCCGCTGACGTGCGCGAGACGGTCCTCGCGGCGCCGGCCGCCCAGATGTTCCGCAAAATGCTGTTCATGCGGATCGTGCCGAACCTGAAGAAGCTCGGACTGCTGACGCAGCGAGTGCGCGAGGCGTTCGATCGGCTCGGCATCCTGCAGTTCGAGGACTACGACTCGGAGGAAGCGGACCGCCGGCTCGGTTTCCTCTGATCGTCCGCTCGCGCGCGCGTCGAAACAGTACGCGCGGCGGGACTCAGCCGGCGCAGCCCACGCATTCGAGAGCCGTCGGCAGCACGCGCAGCCGCGCTGGCGCGATCGCCTCGCCACAGCGACGACAAACTCCGTAATTGCCTTGCTCGATGCGACCGAGCGCAGCGCGGATCGCGTCGAGCTCGCGACGGCCCGCTTCGTCGAGCGCGCCGAGCACTTCCTCGCCCTCGCGTTGCGTAGCCTGCTCTTCGAAGTCGTGCTCGAGGGGATCCGACTCGTGGCGTAGATCGCCGCTGATGCGACCGACACGCGCTTCGATCACCGTCAGGCGTTCCATCAGCTGCTGCTTCAGATCGGCATGGCCGGTCATCGTCGTTCCCTCCCTCGCGGTGGCGAAGCGCCATCGGTAGATCACTTCAGCGCGTTGCGCGAGCCTATCAGAGACAGAGTGCGACGACCGAAGACGGCGAGCCGACTTTGTCGACCCCGTCTCACGACCGGCCGCTGCGCAGCCTCGTCGGCGCGTCGAGCCGCTTCGTGTGCGAACTGGCGCATCCCGAGAAAGCCTGGTTCGCCCATTCCCCGGGACCGAGCGGCGAGCCCGGGTCGGCATGCCAGCAAGGTGCTCGGCGCCGTGGTCGCGCTTCGAGCGGTTTCCGTCTGCGCTGGGTCGGCCGGAGCAAGTACCGACGCCGCCGAACGTGTCGTGCTCGGTTCCCCCAATCGCGGCCAGGCGCTGCGACGGCTAGTGCAGCTGCCCGATCGCGATCGATCAGTGCGCGGCCGCGAAGTCCTCGCTGGCGCGCGGGGCATCCGCTCGCTCCGAGAAGATCGCTTCGCCAAGTGGGGAGAAAGTGCGTGCTGCCGCCCCCATCGCGCGCGCAACGATCGATCCCACCGCGTTCACGTACCCGGTGCGGGAGTCGTAGCGGACGGGTGCAATGAGCGTGCAGCCGTGCTCTGCGCGCTCGCAGAACGGAAATACCAGCTGGCCGAGTGTGTGACGCACCGCTTTGTATCCGACAGCAGACCGTGTCGTCATCTCGGCCTCGAAGGGAAGATCCACGTCCGAGCCGAGAACGCCGAACTCGAGTCGCCGGATCAGCGTCCCGCGCAGCCGCGCCGAGAGCACGTCACCCGAAGACGCATCGAAGATCCACACGAAATCGCTGAAGCTTCCCGTGCGAAGCCGATGCCCCTCGAACCAACCGGTCTCGAGCGTCGGCCCGGCAATCGTCACGCGGGCCCTGTTGCTGGCGCCGCCGGGTTCGAACCATGCCGGCAGCGCGGCCGTATACTGCGTCGCGAGTTGCCCGGGCTGGTCCAACGGCGAGTTCTCGAAGCGCACCGAGATCCAACGCGGCTGCGGATCCCGCAGTTCCATCGGCTCGTCCGCGCGCGCGGTGGCATCGACGACCAGGATCACCGCGAGCATTGCGATCGCCGAACGTGCAACGGCCGAGAGACGCGCCATACCGCCTCCGACCTCGTCACCACCCTCGCCCATCCTACTCGATGAGCCTCGCTTTTTGACAAATTTTGTGTGGTACCGTGCGCGCCCAACAGCTCTTGGAGACACACCATGCACGATCTCGTGATCCGCGGTGGCACCCTGGTCGACGGCACCGGAGCTCCCGCGCGCAGCGGCGACCTCGCGATCGACGGCGATCGCATCACGACCGCGACCGGCAAGGCGGGCGCAGCTCGTCGCGAGATCGATGCGTCGGGCCTGCTGGTTACACCCGGCTGGGTCGACATCCACACCCACTACGACGGCCAGGTCACCTGGGATCCGTACCTGACACCTTCGTCCTGGCATGGCGTGACCACGCTGGTGATGGGCAACTGCGGCGTCGGATTCGCGCCCGCACGGCGCGACCGCCACGAGTGGCTGATCGGACTGATGGAAGGCGTCGAGGACATTCCGGGCGCCGCACTCGCAGAAGGCATCCAGTGGGACTGGGAGACCTTCCCCGAGTATCTCGACGCGATCGGGCGCATGCCGCGCGCGATCGACGTCGCGACGCAGGTTCCGCACGGCGCGGTGCGCGGGTACGTGATGGGTGAGCGCGGTGCGAGGAACGAGAAGCCGACCGCGGACGACATCGCGCAGATGGCCGAACTCGTGCGCGAAGGTCTCGCCGCCGGTGCGCTCGGGTTCTCAACCTCGCGCACGCTGCTGCACCGCGCGATCGACGGGGAGCCGGTCCCCGGCACCTTCGCGGGCGAAGAGGAGCTGCTCGGCATCGGTCGAGCGCTCGGGCAGGTGGGTCACGGCGTCTTCGAAATGGCGAGCGATCTCACCCCCGAGAGCGACGAATTCTCCTGGATGGAGAAGTTCGCTGCATCGACGGGGCGCCCGATCACGTTCGCGTGTCTTCAGAACGACCTCAATCCGGATCAGTGGCAGCGCCTGCTGCATTTCGCGGAGCGCTGCGCTGCGCGCGGCGCGCGCGTGGTGCCGCAGGTCGCGGGTCGGCCCACCGGCCTGCTGCTCGGTCTCGAGAGCAGCTTCCATCCGTTCAGCACCTATCCGAGCTACGCCGAGATCGCGGGACTGCCGCTTGCCGAGCGCGTGCGCCGAATGCGCGACCCGGCCTTGCGTGCGCGCATCCTTGCCGAAACGCCGAACCATTCGATGCCGGTTGCGGTCTACATCGCGGCGAGCTTCCACAAGCTGTTCCCGCTCGGCGACCCGCCGGACTACGAGCCGGGACCCGAGAGGAGCGTCAAGGCGATCGCCGAGCGAGAGGGCCGTTCGCCGCAGGAAGTCGCGTATGACCTCCTACTCGCGCGCGACGGCAAGGAGCTGCTGTACTTCCCGCTGCTCGGCTACACGCACGGCAACTTCGACGACATGCGCACGATGCTGATGCATCCCCAGACGGTGCTCGGCCTGTCGGATGGCGGCGCACACTGCGGGATCATCTGCGACGCGAGCCTGCCGACCTACATGCTCACGCACTGGGTACGCGACCGCAGCCGCGGCGAGCGGATCGCGCTCGAGCAGGTGGTACGGATGCAGACTCGCAACACCGCCGCGTTGTTCGGCTTGGGCGACCGCGGCGCGCTCACGCCCGGACTGCGCGCAGACGTCAACGTGATCGACTTCGAGAATCTGCGCATCGCGCCGCCGGAGGTCGTCTTCGACCTGCCGGCGAACGGTCGTCGGATGGTGCAGCACGCCAGCGGTTACCGGATGACGATCCAGAGTGGCCAGGCGATCTACGAAGACGGAGAGCCCACCGGAACGCTGCCGGGCAAGCTGCTGCGCGGCCCGCAGCCCGGTTCGGCGGCGTAGAACGGTTTTGCGCGATCCCCGTCTCGATCGGCGCGGCTTCGCGAAGCTCGCGTTGGGTTCGCTCGCCTCGCTCTGGGCCGCTCCCGGTTGCGGTTCCGGACTCGAGTACACCGACGCGGATCGCGACGCGCTCGATCGCCAACGTCGAGTGGAGACCGAGCGCACCGGCAAGGGTCCGCTCGGCCCGCTGCGCTACCGGGGCTATCGCGGACTCGCCGACCTTCCCTACTTCGATCTGGCGCCGGACGGCACGTTGCAGCTCGCGATCGACATTCCGCCCGCGATCGACCTGCATACGCACTTTGGCATCGCGCTGCTGCTCGCTCCGGCCATCGACCTCGCCGCGCGTACACCGCGCACCGAGTACTACCTCGATTGCGACGGCAGCGACCCCGGCTGCGACCTCGACCTCGACGTCTACCAGAACGCGAACTTCTCGGAAGCTGCCCACGCCGCGCTGACCGCGCAGATGCGCGACCAGCTGCTGCCCTGGGGTGGCAGCGCGGCGCGCACGCACACGCTTGCCAACCTGCTCGCCGAGTTGGATGCGATGAAATTCCAGCGCGCCGCGGTGCTCGGCATGGCGATCGGCCTGCCGTTCGGCGATCACCTGACCGCGCAGTGGATGGACGCGATCGTTGCTTCGCCCGCTCGCGATCGCTTCGTTCCGTTCGCGTCCGTGCACCCGCGCGACTCGGGTTGGCGCGCGAAACTCGCCGCGTTCGCGGCGCGCGGCGCGCGCGGCGTGAAGCTGCATCCGGAGATGATGCGCTTCGCCCCGGACGATCCCGAGGCGATGCAGATCTATGCCGAATGCGAGCGACTCGGCCTGCCGGTGATCTTTCACGCCGGCCGCTCGGGCATCGAGCCCGAGTCGATCCGCCCCTACGCGTTGATCCGTCACTACGTTCCTGCGATCGCGGCCTACCCGCGCGTGCAGTTCCTACTCGGCCATGCCGGCGCGCGCGATGTCGATGACGCACTTGCCGCTGCACGACAGTACCCGAACGTGTGGCTCGAAATCGCCTGCCAGGGTGCGACGCAGCTCGGTTCGTTGATGGACGCAATCGGCTCGGAGCGGCTGCTCTTCGGCAGCGACTGGCCGTTCTATCCGCTTGCCGCGACGCTTGCGAAGGTATTGCTCGTCACCGAAGGCAAACCCGAGGCGCGCGCTGCGATCCTCGGCGCCAACGCCGAGCGGATGTTCGCGACCGCTGCCGCGACGCGCGTGCCGGGCTGATCGCGCGCGCTCAGGGCGGCGCGAGCGCGGCGAGCAGCGGCTGCATGCTGCGCGACCAATCGAGGCGCGGTCGGTAGTGCTGGAACAGGCCGCCTAGCGATCCGAACACGCGCGCCAGCATCGCGAACTCCTCGGGAATGCGAGTCACCGGATCGTCGCGCGTGGCGTCGAGCAGCGCGCGCGCTTGCGTGGCGAGTTCCTGCTGATCGAGCCACGGCACGCCGCCGCCATCGAGCGCGGCCTGGCGCAACGCGCCGAGCATGGCGTCGGCGAAGTGCAGCAACGTGTCGGGCCGGCCGCTTGCGGTGCGAAAGCCCAGCTCGGTCAGCAATGCGGCGACGCGCGCCACGTCGCCGCCGAGGAACGCGATCAGCAGCTGCGCGTATTGCCGTCGTGCAATCGGGGACAGCTCGCGCGCGCAACCGAAGTCGAGCAGCACCAGCGTGCCGTCGTCCGCGACGAGCAGATTGCCGGGATGCGGATCCGCCTGGAACACGCCGGCCTCGAGCACCTGCCGCGTATACGCCTCGAGCACCAGGCCGAGCGTTTCGTCGATGCGTTCTCCGGCTTCCGTGTCGCCCGCGTCGCGCTGCGCGCGCCACTCGTCGAGGGCGAGCGTGATGCGGCGACCCTCCATGAACGAGCTGGTGAGCACGCGCGGGCCGCAGAGTTCGTGGAGCGGTCGCGGCACCGCGATTCGGGGATGCGACGCGAAGAAATCAGCGAGACGCTGCTGGACGTCGGCCTCGCGCGCGAACTCGGTCTCGGCGCCGATACTGGCGCGCACCTCGCTGACGATCGTGTCGTAGTCGAGCGTCGGGAGCGCCGACCGCATCGACGCGATGAACGTCGCGAGCAGATCGAGATCGAGCGCGAGCATCGCCTCGATACCCGGGCGCTGCACCTTCACGGCCACATCGCGGCCGTCGCGCGTACGCGCACGGTGTACCTGCGCGATGCTGGCCGCCGCGACCGCTTCGGGATCGAATGCGGCGAACACTTGGTCCAGCCGCGCTCCGAGATCGTGCTCGAGGATCTCCCGAACGTCGGGCCAGGCGGCCGGCGGCACGCCGTCCTGGAGTCGCGCGAGTTCCTGCGACCAGATGTCCGGGAGCAGATCGAGTCGCGACGAGAGCAGCTGGCCGACCTTCAGGAACGCACCGCCGTGGCGCACGCTCGCCTCGACGAAGCGCCGCGCATTGCGGGCATGCAGCGCTTCGAGCTGCGCGTGGGCGCTGCGCTCCGGCAGGAATGCCGACTGGATCGCCTGCAGCCGATAGCTCGCGGCGATCTGCGCGAGCAGCCAGCCGACGCCCGCCGCGCGGCCACCGCGTGTCGGCCAACGCTCGACCTCGGCGCCGAGCGCGCGCGCGTCGTCTGCGAGCGCGACGCAGTCTTTGCGCACGGTCTGGCCGAACGCGACGAAGCGCTCGGCGATCCCGCGCAGTTCCCACGCGGTCTCCTCGATTCCCGACACCAGATCGTCGAGCGTCGCGAACCAGCCCCGCGACGCTGCACGGCGAGCCGTCGCGACCATCAAAGCGACTCGCCGCACGCGGCGCAGAGCCACACGCGCGCGCTGCTCGGCTCATCCGAGAGACCGACGAAGCCGTCACTGCCGCGCGTCAGCGGCGTCGTGCAGCGCGCGCAGCGCGCGGGACGATTCAGCGTCACGCGATTCCACGCATAGACATGCGGGAGCGCTCCGGCGTCGTCGCTTGCCGGTTGCGGATCCACCGCCGCGGCGGGCGCGGCATCGCGTTCCGCTGCCTCGGTGGCGCGCGACGCCGCCTCGTCGCCCAGTGGTTCCACGACTGCCTCGCGTACCGCGTCGGCGACGCGACGCGCGTCGCGACCCACGCGGCGCGCGAGTTCGACCGACTCGGTCACGATCTCGTCGACGTTTGCGACCACGTCGTCGACGAGCTGAAAGGTGTCTTCGAGGATGTTGCGAATCAGATGGGACACGCTGAGCCGCCTTTTGTGCGCTTCGCGCTTTAGGGTGGATTCGAGGTCCCGGGGCACGCGCGTCTGGATCAGGCGATCCTTGCGCCGCTGCTCGCGGAGCCGCTCGCGTTCATCGTCCATGGCTGCCTCCGGTTCCCCGACCAGCGGCAACTTACGTTGTATTACAAACGATGACAATAGTCCCGGCGCGCTTTTCGACGCGCCCCGCCGAGGTGCCAGACCTCAGCGGCTAGCGTTCGTCGAGCGGGACGTAGTGGAGATCGCGCGGGCCCACGTAGTTCCCGCGCGGCCGGTAGATCCGATTGTTCGAGTACTGCTCGAGCACATGGGCGCACCAGCCGGCCACGCGGCTCGCGGCGAACACCGGTGTGAACAGGTCGATCGGGATGCCCATGCTGTAGTAGACGGTCGCGGAGTAGAAATCGACGTTCGGAATCAGGCCCTTGCGGTCGTGCATGGTCTCCTCGAGCGCGGCGCTCATCTCGTAGAGTTCGGGTCGACCGGTCTCGGCGGTGATCTCGGCACTCATCCGCTTCAGGATCGCAGCGCGCGGATCGCCCTCCTTGTAGACGCGGTGGCCGAAGCCCATCACCTTGCGTCTGGCCGTAAACGCGTCCTCGAGATACGCGTCGAGCCGCTTCGGCGAACCGATCTCGAGCAGCATCCCCATCACGCGCTCGTTGGCGCCGCCGTGCAGCTCCCCTTTCAGCGTTCCGATCGCCGCCATCACGCTCGAATACATGCCCGAGAGCGTGCTCGAGGTGACGCGCGCCGAAAACGCCGATGCGTTCAGCTCGTGATCCGCGTGCAACACCAGACACGTGTCGAATTGGCGGACGCGCCGCGGTGCCGGCTCCTTGCCGTGAAGCATGTACAGGAAGTTCCAGGCAATCGATCGGCCCGGCATCGGCTGCAGCGGCCATTGGCCGTTCCGCACGCGATCGTAGGCGGCGATGATCGTCGCCAGGCGCGCGGTGAGGCGCACGGCCTTGCGCAGGTTCGCCTCGTACGAGAGAACGTTGGCATCGGGGTCGTGAAGCGACAGACCCGCGACGACCGCGTGCAGGAAGTCCATCGGATGCACGTCGGTCGGCAGCCCATGGAACCAGCCGAATGATTCTGCGGGGAGCGCCATCGCAGCGTCGAGCGAGCGTTGGAAGCGCGCGAACTCCTCGGCGTTCGGGAGTTCCCCGAACCAGAGCAGATAGGCGACCTCCTCGAAGGTGGCGTTCGCCGCCAGATCTTCGATCGTATAGCCGCGGTACAGCAAAGTCGTTCCAGCGATCGCGCTGATTGCGGTACTGCAGGCGACTACGCCCTCGAGTCCGCGATCGACCGCTCCGTCGTATTCGTTGGCTTCGCTCATGGTGTCTCCCAGAGGGCACGCGGACTGACGCTAGCCATCACGCACGCGTCCGAAAAGCGCGTTTCGATCCGCGGAACGCGGCGACCAAGCCCCCATCGCGAGACGGCGAGCAGCGGTGCGCGATCGCACGGGCGCATGTCCGGCACAAGGCGGCGGCGTTGCGGGCGCCGATTCATCCCGCGCCATCGAGACTTCTCGTTCGCAGGTCGGGCCAGGCCGTTCCGTGTGGCTATGATAGTCGGCAGTCGCCGCGCTCTCCGACGGAGGATCGTCTTGGTTCCGAAACCCTCGGCGCGTGTGCTCGAAGTCCCCGAGCCTGGCGCGATCTCGCGAAGAGAAGCGCGCCAGCGCGACGACACGGCGATCGAAGTCATCCTGCTGCGGCACGGCGAGCCCGACTGGACGCCGGCTGGAGGCCTTTCGGTCGGCGATGCAGCGCTCACGGCGCGCGGCGTACTGCAGGCAGAAGCGGCGGCGCGAGCAGTCGCGACGTTCGGCGTGAACGCGATCTACGTCTCTCCGCTGCGCCGTGCGCAGCAGACGGCTGCGCCGGTCGCGAAGGCGACGGGCATCGAGCCGGTGACGATCGAAGGCCTCGCCGAGATCGACATTCCGCTCGCGGGTCTCTCGCAGACGGATGTCGACGGCTACTTCCACAGCGCCATCCGGCGCCCGCTCCGCGATCACTGGAGTGGCTGGCCGGGTGGCGAGAGCTTCCGGGAGTTCCACGCGCGCGTCACCCGAACGCTCGCCGCATTGCTGTTGCGACACGGTGTTCCGCGCGAGAGCGAGGACGAGTTCACGGTCTGGAAGCTGCCGCCGCAGCGACAGCGGATCGCGATCGTCGCACACGGTGGCACCAACGCCGTCGCGATCACGCATCTGCTCGACATCCAGGGCGTGCCGTGGGAGTGGAACCGCTTCGAGATGGAGCTGGCTGCCTACGCGGTAGTGCAGTCACGCCCGGTCGGGATGACGGGCTTCGTGTGGTCGCTGCAGAATTTCAATGAGATCGATCATCTGCGCAGTGCGGGATTGCGCTGAGAGGCCGACTCGAGAGCCGGCCGACGCGCGTCGAGACGTAGCCGAGCGAAGTCATGAGCTAGGAGGTTTGCATGTCGGATCGGGTCGTGGTGACGAGACTGCCGGGCGGCGTCGCGGACGTTCGCCTCAATCGCCCGGACAAGATGAACGCGCTCGACACTTCGATGTTCGAGGCGCTCGTCGCGACCGGGACCGAGCTCGCGCGCGATCCGTCCCTGCGCGCCGTGGTGCTGTCGGGCGAGGGCCGGTGCTTCAGCGCCGGCCTCGACTTCGGGAGCTTCCGGTCGATGGGCAGCGGCGAGCGCGCAGACAAAGCGACTCCGAATCTGCTGGCGCGTGGCGACGCCTCGAGCCCGGCGAACTTCGCGCAGCGCGCCGCCTGGGTCTGGACCGAGGTGCCCGTGCCGGTGATCGCCGCGCTGCACGGCGTTGCGTACGGCGGCGGACTGCAGATCGCGCTCGGCGCCGATCTCCGTTTTGTCGCGCCCGATGCCAAGCTCTCGGTGATGGAGATCAAGTGGGGGCTCGTGCCCGACATGAGCGGGACGCAGACGCTGCGAAGGCTCGTGCGGCTCGACGTTGCGAAGGAACTCACCTTCACCGGGCGCGTCGTGTCGGGCATCGAGGCGGCCCTTCTCGGTCTGGCGACCCGCGTCGCGGCCGATCCGCGCGCCGCGGCGCTCGAGATCGCGGCGGAGATCGCGGCCAAGTCGCCCGACGCGATCCGCGCTGCCAAGCACCTGCTCGACGCATCGGGTGTCGTGTCCGTCGCCGATGGCTTGCGACTCGAGGAGAAACTCCAGCTCGGGCTGATCGGCAGCCCGAATCAGCTCGAGTCGGTGCGCGCGAATCTCGAGAAGCGGGCGCCGCGTTTTCAGGATCCGAGTTGAACCCAGCTGCTGCAACCATCCCAAACCAGATCGCAGGAGGTGACGCATGGAGATTCACTGGCGCAACATGGACGAGATCGAAGCGGCACAGCGCGACACAGTGGAGCGGCGCCTGCTGGCGCTCGCTGAAGGTCACACCGACCTGATCGACCTGCGCATCGCGGCCAAGCCCAACAACCATCACCGCCACGGCGGACAAGAGGTGCACATCGCCTGTCAGGCGCGCGGCAAGGAACTGGTCGCGACGCGCACCGGCGAAGACATCGGACAAGCGCTGCACGAAGCCGTCGACGCGTTCGTCAGCGAGGTACGTCGGCTGCGCGACCGTCGAGCCGATCACCGCGTCTGAAGCGGAATCCAGCCGAGCGGATCAGGCCGGCGGCGCCCCGTCTTCCGGAGACGGCGGCGCTCCGTCCTGTCCGGCAGGCCGACCGCGACGACGACGACCCCCGCGACGACCGCGGCGACGCTTTCGCTGCGCTTGCGCGCCCGCCGCCGCTTCTTCTGCGGCCACCGGGGCGCTCGGCAACGGCCGCGAACGCTGTGCCGGACGCGGACGCGGCGCCGGACGCGCGCCCACGTCGCGCTCGCGGGCGCCGTCGCGTCCGCGCTGGCCGCTTCGATGCGAGCGCGTCCGCCGCGTCGCTTGCGCCGGTCGCACCAGTGGTTCGAAGAACGCGGCGGGCCGCTCCGGACTCCCCCGGCACACGTCGCATAGTTCGCACGGCGTCTCGTCGGCCTCGCCGAAATAGCGGCGCAGATAGATTGCGCGGCACTCGTCCTGGGCGGCGTAGTCGCCGAGCGCATCGAGGCGGCGCGCATCCTGGCGGCGCAGCGTCTCGAACTGCCCGGCGAGCGCACGGGCGTCCTGTTCCAGTGTCTCCGGCGCGCCGACGACCTTTATCTGATCGCCCTCGAGGCGCACGAGGCCCGCTTCTTCGAGCTTGTTCAGCAGCGCGCTCGCGATGCGCGGTCCGAGTTCCGCGGAGACCGCGAGCGCGGCCACGGTCGGCTCGCGGCCCTCGTCCGCCCACGCCGCGAGCGCGGCGCCGAGCTTGTAGAGCTGATCGGGCCGCACGCGACTGCGCGACAACAGCAACTCATGGATCGCGCGGTCTTCGGCGTCGAAGAGCAGGATGCAGTTCGCCTTGCGACCGTCGCGGCCGCCGCGACCGGCTTCCTGCACGTATTGCTCGAGCGACGCCGGCGCCTGGAAGTGCATCACGAAGCGGATGTCGGACTTGTCGATACCGAGGCCGAAGGCGCTGGTCGCCACCATCACGCTGCGGCGCTCGTCCTTCATGAAGTGCTCTTGCTCGGTCTCGCGTTCGAGCCCCGTCATGCCGCCGTGGTAGCGATGCGCCGGAATTCCGAAGCGCATCAGCAGTGCGTAGACCGCGTCGACCTCGGCGCGCGTCGAGCAGTAGATGATGCCGGGCCGTCGCAGTCGCCGCGCGAGCCGGAGCAGCGCGCGGAAGCGCGCGTCGCCCTCGCAGCGCAGCACTTCGAACGCGAGGTTCGAACGGTGCGGCGACGCTGCCACGACCTCGGGATCGCGCATGCCGAGCGAACGTACGATCGCGTCGCGCACGAGCGGCGTCGCAGTCGCCGTGAGCGCCAGGATCGGCGGCGCGCCCAGTTCGCGGATGCGCTGGCCGAGGCGGCGGTACTCGGGACGGAAGTCGTAGCCCCACTCGGAGATGCAGTGCGCCTCGTCGATCGCCACCAGCGACACGCCGCTCGCGACGAGCGCTTCGCGCGGTTCGGTGCTGCCGAGCGTCTCGGGTGTGGTCATCACCAGCAGCGGTCCGCCCGCGGCGATCTCTGCCATCGCCGCGCGACGCGCGGGACCGCGCACGGTGCCATCGAGCCGCACGCAGCGGATGCCCTTCGAGACGAGCCCCAGGTGCTGGTCTTGCAACAGCGCGACGAGCGGCGATACCACCACCACCGGTTTCGGTAGCAGCATCGAAGGCACCTGGTAGCAGGCGGACTTGCCGAAGCCGGTGGGCAGCACCAGCAGCACATCGCGCTGCGCAAGAACGTCGGCGACGACCTGTTCCTGTTCGGGATGGAGCCGTTCGATGCCGAGTCGCAACGCGGCTTGGGCCGGTGTCTTGGCGACCTCGCGCGACTCGGGCGGGAACTCGACCGGCTTGGCGCGCGGGCGGCGCACCCGCGGCTTGGGACCATCCTTCTCGGCCGCCGAATCGGCGCGCGGCGCACGATCCACGTCGGCGGAAAACGCCTCGAGCTTCGCCCCGCCGCGACGGCGGCGGCGCCCTCCGCGGCGCGAACGCCGCCTCGGCCGCTCGCTCGTCGGCTCAGACACCGGACTCGTACGCCATCGCCGCAAGGATTCCGGCCGCGTCGAACGCGCCGGGAAAGCCGTCCAGCGCGCGGCTCGCGGGATCGGAGTAGAAGGTCAACATCGAAAGCGACTTCAGCCCCTTGAAGAGGTCGCGCTTCAGGTCGAGACGCGAGCGCATCAGATCCTCCAACACACGATCCTGGCTGGCGCCGTCGAGCGCCGTGAAAGGCCGCCACTTCGCAACGAGCGGAGCGACGCCCCACTCCAGCAACCAGAGCCCCTGCACGAGCGGACCCGCGAGTGCTGGCAGCCGCGCCACCCATGCATCGGCGGCGCGCGCCGGGTCGATGCGTCTCGCCCGGATCGCCTCGGCACCCCGAGGCCCGACGCAGCGCATCGCGACCGACTGGAAGGTTGCATACGAGCGCGGCGAGAGCACCTGCAAATCGACACCGGCGGGCGGATTCAGCGCGGGCCGCACCCGCCCGCAGCCGGACGGTAGGATCCCGGTGGCCGCCAGGACCCCTGCAAGACGGAGGAATCCGCGCCGATCGAGGCGCGCGAACGGTTCGAGAACGTCGTGCGGCAGGTCGCCCGGGCTCGCCACTAGGCGGGGCTCGCTCGATCCGGAGCGTCGCCTGGCGCTGGGGATGCTTCGTAGGCTCCGCGCGCGCTGTGGCGGCGGATCGCGGCGAGGTCGACGAGCATGCGCAGGGAATCGCGAATCGGGTGGACCTTCGAGTGGGGGTCGTCCGCCCAGATCACCGGCAACTCGCCGACGCGCAGTTTCAGGCGTTGGGCGATCCACAGTAGCTCGACGTCGAATGCGTAGCGGTCGATGTGGGCGCGCGAGAAGATCGAACGGGCCGCCTCGCGCCGGAAGCACTTGAAGCCGCATTGGGTGTCGCGCATCTCGAAACCGATCGCCGCACGCGCGATGTGGTTGAAGGTGCGGCCCATCGACTGGCGCCACCACGCCTGGCGCACGCGCACGTCGGAGCCCGGCAGCGCGCGCGATCCTACGACCACATCGAACCCGGCCGCGACGGCTGCCAGGAAGCGTTCGACCTCGTGGATCGGCGTCGAGAAGTCGACATCGGAGAACAGCACCTGCGAGCCAGTCGCAGCGAAAACGCCGGTGCGCACCGCGAATCCCTTGCCTCGATTGGCCGGCATCTCGATCACCTGCACGCGCTCGCGTCCCGCCTCGCGCGCGATCTGCGCGGTCGCGTCGGTGCTCCCGTCGGAGACGACGATCAGCTCGCTCGCGTAGGGTTGCGCGGCGAGATAGGCGGTCGCCTGCTCGACGCACGCCGCGACGCGACCCGCCTCGTTGAAAACAGGCACGACGATACTGAGATTCGGGCGATCGCTCTGCTGCATCGAAACCGGCTCCGCTGTTTCGCGCGCTGCGATCCTCGCCGATCGCACGCCACGATTCACCCCGAACTCGGAGCCGCGAGCCGCCTGCGCAGTTCGTCGAGCGTCGGATCGCGATACAGGAGTCTGGTTTCCTCCAGCAGCGCGCGTGCCGCGTCGATGCGCCCGAGCGCGCCGAAGATCGAGATCCGGGCGCGACGCCGCCAGAGGTCGAGCGGATGCTGCCGACCGGGCTCGAGCGGTTCGAACAGAACCGACGAGTCCACGTTGACGGCCGGCCAGCGCCGCGGATCGGCGACCTGCGTGCGCACGAAGACGGCGGCGACCTCATCCAGATGGACGAGGGTCCACTCCGGTTGCGCATCGAGCCACGCGAACAATGTGGGCTCGCGGAAGAGTCCGAAGTGAAGCAGAGCGGTCCCGAAGTGATGGCGCTCGTCGAGTCGCCGGAAGGTGTCGGGACCGCCATCGCCGTTCACCTCGATGTCGGCGTACAAGTCCTCACCATACACTTCGAGCCGCCCGTCGGAGAGCACCGAGTAGGCCGGCCAGAGTCGCCAGATCAGGAATCCGCCGTCTCCCATCCGGTGGTAGATCGGGCCCGGCGGACGATTATGTTCGATCCAATCGACGGCGCGCTCGGGGAACCAGAAGTCTGCGAACGCTGCACTCGACGATTCGTGGGGTCCGTCTGCAAGCGCGACTCGAGTCGCCACCACGAGGCTGGCGGCGACCGCGAGACCAACGACGGTCGCGGCGCCGAAGAGCCGCTGCCGGGCCGACGAGATCCGCGATGTCTCGTCGAGCCAGCGTCCCGCGTGCGCGACGAAGATCGGCGCCGCGCCAATCGCGAACAGGGCGATGTTGCGAACCGCCGCGAATGCGAGCCCCACGAACGAGAGCCAGACCAGCGCATCGAAGACCGAGAAGCCACGCCGATCGAGCAGCAGTGCGGCGAACGACAGCAATCCGAGCGCGCCGAACGCAACGAGCGCGCTCGCGCTGTTCTCGTCGAACGCGGCCAGAGGAGAGCGAAGCTCGTCAATGCTCCGGTCGAAGACCCCGCCCCCGGCAGAAGGCACGATCATCGCGAGCTGACGGAGCGGAAACAGTGCGCCATCGACACCATTTGGATTGACCAGTGCCGCCGCGACAGCCAACCCGAGGACCATGCCGAGCCGCCGGATGCGATCGCGACGCACCGCGGCTCCGGTGCCGAACCAGGGCGAAGCGGACTCGCCGACGAGCGCCATCGCGATCATCGCGATCCCCACCGCATGAAAGCCGTGCAGATTCGCCCACAGCAACTGGATCGGGACGATCGCGAACACAGCGCGATCATTCGCGCGCTCGTCGCGACGCAGCAATCCCAGCACCGCCGCGGTGAGCAACAGACTCACCGTATCGGGTCGCACCAGGAATCGGATACACGCTGTGACAACGAGAAGTGCCAGAGCGAGACCGCACAGCGCAGGCCGGTCGCGTCGCCAGAGGCCCAGCGCCGAGACCGCGACGATCGCGACTGCGAGCGCGAAGCCCGCCGTCCGATTCGCTTCATGCCCCCCGGCCTGATAGATCTGGAAAAGCCCGACCTGGAAGAGCCAGTGCGCATCGACCCAGCGCGCCCCCGGCGCCGAGTAGCTGTACGGGTCGACCCGCGGGACCTCCCCCGTCTCGGCAATCAACGCTCCGGTTCGCAGATGCCAGAAGTAGTCGGTATCGAGGATGGGTCGGTCGGCAAGGACGGCCGTGAGCGCTGCAATCGAAAGGATCACGGCGGCGGCGGCCAGGTGCAGTCGGCGCATCGGGTGCGGGCTCCGTCGTTGCGGTCCATCGCAGCGGACGGCGTTTGTACCACGCCCGGGGCCTCGATCGCCTGATCGACGGCCGCCCGCATCTCGCTCGTCGCCTTCGTGTGTGCGCTGACGCTCCGGAACGGCAGAGCCGCCCGGACCTGGTCGGGTCTCCATTCCTCGAGGGGATGGAGCGATGGCCGGTGCCCTTGGCAACCCGGACCGCGCGGGCCGGTGGCCCGCTCGGCCCTCAGCCGGCGACGCGGATTGGCAGCACCGTCGCGGGCGCGGTTCGCGCCGTTCGCTGCGGACGTGGCGCGTGCCGAACGAACCAGCGCTGCCAGAGACTCACGAGACCGAGACGCCACAGGATGTAGCTGGTCCTGCCCGGCGTGATCGAGAAGTCTGCGACGCGCACGTGACCGAGCACGCGCTTCGTGAGGTAGAGCGTGCGCAGCAACATACCGAGCCGCGGGTAGAGCGGCTGCGGCTCCGAGCTCGCGCGGACCCGTTCGAGCAGGCGCTCCCAGAGCCAGCGCGGCGGCCGCCAGAGCACGAGCAGGTAGAGCAGCAGATTCGCCACGCGCGGCGGCACGACCAGGTAGCTGTCGTCGATCTGGTCGAGATCGATCCCGCGCGCCTTCATCGCCTCCGCGAGACCCGTGTTGGGGATCACCTTCAGCGAATAGATCAGGAGTGTGTAGGGTCGGGCCAGCTCGTAGAGCAGCTCGAGCGTCGCGACGACGTCTTCGCGCGCCTCGATCGGGTTGTCCATGATGATGTCGTACACCGGCGGGATGTGATACCTGGGCGCGAAGGACGACGCGACGGTCCCCGCGGCGAGAATCTTCTCGGGGGGCGTGGGCCGCTTGTAGAAGTCGAGGATCGCCCTGCTCCCGCTCTGGATGCCCATGCGGATCCGGTTCATTCCCGCCCAGGTCAGCATCTCGAACTTCTCGCGGTCCACATAGTTCGGAATCACGCCATAGACCGCGAACGGCAGACCGACTTCAGCGCGCCACAGTTCGGAGAACTCCGCGATCTCCTGGTATCGGATCGCCATGAAGGAGTCGTCGTGGAAGCTCACCTGGGAGAGATGCGGGAAGCGACGCTTCGCGTCCTGGATCTGCTCCACCATGTAGCGTGCGCTCGGGTGACGGATCTGCCGGTACTTCGGATCGTTCGCGATGAACTTCGTGTTGCCGCAGTAGCTGCAATGCAGCGGGCATCCAATCGACCAGAGTGCGGGATAGCCGAGCCCGTCGTTGTGCAGGTAGTCGTCGGTGGTGAGCGGCACGAAGCCCCTGCCCTTCTGGTAGATCCGCTCGCAATCGGCTCCATACTGCGGGAACGGCAGCTGCTCCATCTCCTCCGGCGTCTGCAACGGGAGGAACCGGTTCTTGATCACCTCGCTCGTGCGGCCCTTGAACCAGAAGTTGGGCGTGCCCGTGACGTCGCGACCGTCCTGCAGGCCCGCGAGAAGTTGCTCGAACGCGAACTCGCCCTCGCCGGTGCAGATCGCGTCCACGTCGGCGGTGATCGCGTCCTCGGGCTGGATGATGGGATGGATCCCTCCCCACACGATGTACGCCGAAGGATTCAGCTCGCGCACCCGCTTGATCACGCCGCGCGTGAGACCGGCGTAACCGGTCATCGACGAGAAGCCGAGCAGATCGGCGTGGCGCAGACCCTGCGCGATCTCTTCCACCTGCTCCGCGTCGAGAAGCGTACTGAGCGTGCCCATCGTGCCCGACACGGCCGCGCGCACGGTCCGATAGCTCCGCGTCGAGACGTAACAGGACTCCGTGCCGGGATGCAGGCGCTCGACGTACGCCGCGACCTTCCGGAAGCCGCACGAGGTGATGCCATCTTCGAGGCAGACGAGCTGGATCCGCAACGGTCCTCCGGAGTTCTACCGACCCGTCACTTTACACGGCCGGCCGGGGGCTGGGCAGAAAACCGATTCCTACGATGCCGGCGCAACGCACGAGCGCTCCCGCCGGTACCCCGACCCCGTCCGGGGGACCGGCGTCGGGATGGCCTCTCGCGCTTGGCTACATCGTGTGGTTCGGGCCGGTCGAGAGAGGCGCGCCGGCCGAGCCCGACGTCGCGACATACGGCCAGTTCGTCGGGGGCTTCGGGCGGCCCAACGCGTGAGGCTGGGCGCGACCCATCAGGTTGCCGAGCAGTCCCCCGAATCCGAGGCCGAGCGACCGCCAGCCGGGTACGCGGTTCCAGATGCGCCACACCCGCCGCGGGGAGAGGTAGAACTCCCGATACGCCCTGCGTCGCAGCTGCGCGAGGGGGAAGTCGTAGGTGCGTTCGTACCAGGTGATTGCGTTCCGGTAGCTTCCGCCTTCCTTCTCGTCGTCCGTGATCGCGGCCAGCGCCTCCGGACCCTCTCTGCGGGCGAGTTCGTAGAGCGGAGTCTCCGGCTGGGGCGTCACGTTGAAGAACTGGGCCATCGAGAGACGGCTCTCGAGGGCGAAGTCGATCGTGGCCCGGAGTTCTTCGGGCGTCTCGGTGGGGAAGCCGATCATGAAGAAGCCGCAGACCATGATGCCGCGCTCGTCGGCCCAGTCGATGACCTTGCGCACATGCTCGACCTTGAGATTCTTCTCGATCAGGGTCTGGAGACGCGGGGTCACCGTCTCGACCGCAACCGACATCGCGTAGGTTCCGCCGGCGACCAGCGCATCGAGCACGGACTCGTCGATGATGTCCGCGCGCACGCCGTTGGGGAAGCAGAAATGGAGCTTCCCCGGCCATCGTCGGGCCACCTCCTGCATGATCTTCTTGAGCCGCGGCTTGTGGAGGTTGAAGATGTCGTCGACGATCTCGAACTCATCCACCCCGTACTTCTCGTAGAGCAGTTCGATCTCTCCGAGAACATCCTCGGCGCTGCGGTAGATGAAGCGCTTGCCGAACAGATCGTGGCAGTAGTTGCACTTGTACGGGCAGCCTCGCGACGTGAAGATCGTCGCATAGCGCTTGCCCTTGAGGGTCAGCATCATCGTCGGCTGGCGGGCGTAGCGGTCGAAGTCGACCAGGTCCCAAGCGGGCAGCCGCAACGCATCGAGTTCGCGAACGCCGTCAGTCTCCAGCGAGAGAACGGGTCCGTTCTCGGTCCGGTAGCTGAAGCCCGGGATGTCCTCACCGAGCGGCTCGCCGTTGAAATGGCGGCGCAGTGCATCCGGGAAGGTCCGCTCGGCCATGCCGTCGAAGATCCAATCGAAGTGGGTGCGCGCGAGAAGCTCGGCTGCGCGCCGATGCGGATAGGGCCCTCCGAGGACCGTCAGCGCGGCAGGGTCGATCGTCTTGACCAGCTTCGCGATTCGCTCGGCGGAAGCCGCCTCGCAGTTGAGTGCCGATACCCCGACGACATCCGGTCGATAGCGGCGGAGCGGCTCTTCGAGCCAACCCGGGTCGAGGACACGCGACTTCATGTCCAGCACCTGTATGTCGACCGTGTCGCCAAACTGTTCGCGAATGGCGGACACCAGGTAGAGGATCCCGAGCGGGGGGCTCGCCACGAGGCCCGGAACCTCCTGATACGGCTTGAGCAGTACGACCCGCCAAGGACGCTTGGGCTTGTGAACTGCAGCGACGCGATCGGCGAGCATCAGCGCGACCTCCGAACGAGCCAAAATATCACAGTGGAGCGCCCCAATTTCGGGAATCTGCCGACGCTCCTCGAGAGACCTGGATGGACTCTCGGATCGAAGCGGTGCGAAGCCATCGTGCCCGCGGAACCGCCGCCAGTTTGGCGGAGGCAGCGCACCTCCGCGTGTACCGAAGCGCGCCCCACCCGCTATTTCGCCGGTCTCAGATCGAGGATCGGGTCGATCCGTTCCCAGCCAGCGATCTCGCTGGCGATTGCAGCCGCCAGTTTGCGATGGCCACTTGCGTTGATGTGGTCATCGAGGAAAAAGGAATCCCCGTCGTCGAAGATTCCAGTGCTGTCGAGTACACGCGATCGAGGCCAGCCGATTTTCTCGAGTTGCGCTGCGAACGTGGCCTTGAACCGGGGCGAGTTGGCCAGCCAGCCTGAACTCTCCACGATGATCAGTCGCTTTCCTTCGAGAACGCTGCGGTAGCGCGCAAGGACGTTCGCGAAGTCAGACGCTTCCTGCTCCATGTTTCTCGCGTCCAGATCCTTTCGCCACGCCGCCTTCGAGCTGTAGGCGCCGTCCAACAACATGATCCCGAGGTCATGCAGTGGCTTTCGGTAACCCATCGCCTTGCCCGCGTCGTAGGTGGCCATGATGTCCTGCAAGCCGGATTCAATCTGCGACCGCAATGCCTCCCTGCTGAGCTTCAGCGATGCGCTGTTCTCATTTGCGTCGTTTTCGCAGTATTGCAGCACGACGTAGTCGACGTCCCGTCCATACTCGCCGAGGACCTCCAACTCCCGCCTCGTGGCGAAAGATCCCATCGCCAGATTCTTGACGTGATAGCGATACTCCAACGAGAGTACGTAGGCGAACGTTTGATCGTCTCGGACCCCGACGCCGTGCGCGTGGGAGTCGCCGATCACAGCAACGTCGTAGTGCGACGCGGGCATGCTCTCTCTGAATCCGTCGGCACCGTGAGTGAGGACGGTGTCGTACTCGACGTTCTGGAGAACGCACGGTCCCGGTTTTGCTCGGTAGACGTAGTCGTCGGACACAAACTCGAGGCATTTGAACGGCAGGTTCCTGAGCGAATCCATGTAGAGCAGCTGCGGAACGTTCGTCAGCACACCGAGATACAGAACCACGGCCGAGATCGTCAGCAAGGGCGTACACAACAGCGTATAGAGAACGAGTTTCTTCACGGGGCGCCATCAGAGCATAGAAAGATCGGGCAGGGATACCGAGCCGGACTTTCCACGGGACCCGTGACGGTTCACTGGTTCCCCATGGGTTCGCGGCTTCGCGCGACGATCCCGGCGAGCGCTCGCTCGGCGTCCGCTCGATCGGGAGCGCGCCGCAGCGCGTCGCGGAGGAGAGGCTCCGCCTCGCCCAGCCTTCCTTGCATCGCGAGCGAAGCCGCAAGGCCGATCATCGCATCGACTGCGTCGGGCTGGGTGGCGAGGATCTGCGCGTAGAAACGCGACGCCTCTGCGTGACGCCCCGCGACGGTCAATGCAACCGCGCCGTTGTAGAGCGCGTCGATGTGACCCGGATCGAGCGCGATCGCGCGCGCAAACGCGTCGATCGCTTCGGCGAGCTGCGCTGGCCCCGCGGCGCCGCTCGCCGGCGCCGACAGGAACAGCACGGCTCCGAGCGTGTTGTGGGCGTCCGCGATCGTCGGTGCCAGGCGCACCGCGTCGCGCGCCAGCTGCAGCGCCTCGCCATTGCGGCCGGCGCCGGAAAGGTGGTTGGCGAGGTTGATGTAGGCATTCCAAGCCGCGGGATTCTTCGCGATCGTGTCGCGGTAGAGCACCTCGAGATCGCGGTAGACGTGAGCCTGGCGGAAACTGAGTGTGCCGAGGAGCGCGAGCACTGCGATCGCGGCCATCCGACCTGGGGTCTTCGCGCGCGTTCCCAGTCGTGCCGCGCCGGTCGTGCACGCCGCCGCGAACAGTGCGAGCAGCGCCGGGCTGGCGTGATACTGGAAGTGATCGGCTACGAACGAGTAGCGGAACGGGTACACGTCGAAGAAGCCGAGTGCCGGAATCAGCGTCCCGGCGAAGATCAGCAGCGCGGCGAGCGGGCCTCGGCCGATGCGGTCGCGGGCCATCCACAGCATCGAGACGCCAGCCAGCGCGCCGAGCGGATACAGCCACTGCAACGGCTGGGATGCATCGATCTGCCAACGCGGATAGAAGAAGATCAGCGGATGCGGCCAGACCAGTTTGCCGACGTAGAACCACAGCGCCCGCCCCGCGAGCAGCACCCGATCGAGCGGCGCGAGGGACCACTCCGCGCCGGCAGCGCCGACGTGGTGCTTCTCCAGCCAGATCGTGGAGAGACCGGCAATGACGCCGAGCGTTAAGAACGGCGCGAGCCGAACCGCGTCGCGCCCGCGGATCTCGCCGCGCTTCCACCAGAGCACGACCCCGATCACAGCCGGTAGCGAGCAGACGACCGTCTTGCTGAGCAGCGCGCCGACGTACAGCAGCAGCGAGAGCGAATAGAAGCGCCACCGAAGCGGAACGATATCGGCGTCCGCGCCGTCGATCTCGCTCGACGCGAAGCGCAGGTAGCTCGCCAGTGCGCCGAGCGCGAGCGACAGCGACAGCACGTTCTTCCGCTCGGTGATCCACGCTACCGATTCCACCATCACCGGATGGACTGCGAACAGCGCAGCGGCGAGGTAGGCGCCGCGCACGCGAAGCCGGACGAGAACCCGCCAGAGCAGCACGGCGTTCGCCCCGTGGAGCAGCACATTCGTCGCGTGGTATCCGGTTGCCGAGAGGCCCCAGAGCCGGAACTCCGCCCAGAAGGTCGTGTGGACGAGCGGGTAGTACTGGGGGAGCGCGTGCGGATCGATCCAGATCCGCAGCAGTCCGGCGAGCGATCGCAGTTGCGGATTCTGGGTGACGTAGGCGTCGTCGTCCCAGATGAAGCCCGCCGATCGCAGCGGCAGATAGACCAGCAGCGGCAGCAGCAACAAGACGGCGCCCGAAAGCGCATGCTGCGATCTTCGAGACGTCATCCGTGGACCCGATCCAAAGAGAAAGCCCTCCCCCGTCCGAGGACGAGGGAGGGCGTGCAAGCTGGAAAGAGACTCAGACGTCTAGCTGTCGAGGCGCTGTCGGCGACCGCGCAGCGCGAGAGCCGCAACGCCCGCTGCCAGCAGCGCTGCAGTCGCCGGCTCGGGAATGAACGCGTAGCCGACGAGCACACCCGTCGCCGTCGCGTTCAGGTTCACGCCGCCGAGCGAGATCGCGACCGGCAGGCTGATCGGCATCGTGATCCGGTACTGCGTACCGCCGACATTGACGATCGAACCTGCACCCGCACCGGTGTTGACGCCGTTGAGCGGACCCGACTGGGCTTGCGTATCGCCGACCACCTGTCCGACAACGGTACTGATCCCGTCGAAGTTGATGCGCGAGTCGGCGAGACCCACCGTGAGTGCGTTCGACAGGAACGACGTTCCGGCGAGCGCCGTCACTGCGCTCGACACGTCGTAGGTGACGTTGTCGAACGAGATGTAGCCAGTGTTGAGCGTCCCGACGATTGCAACACTCGCATTGACGCGGGCAGCGAAGACAGCCGGTGCACTGCTCGTGTTCGTGAAGGTTCCAGCCGTGTTGATGGTGCTCGTCGTGGCCGTGCTGTACGCCGCCGGGTTCGGGCGATAGCTGCCCGAGTTGACGCCCACCAAGCTCGACGCGCCACCGAGGAACTGGACGCTCGAGAACCCGAGTCCCAGGTTCGTGGCGAGCAAGCCGTCCACTGGCGCCGTGTTGGTCGTCCACGCGGCGTTGTTCTGGTTCCGGAGCCGCATCGTCGCGGTGACCGTGCCGAGCACGACAGACTGGTCCGGCACCGTGAGCGTGAACGAACTCTGGACCGGATTGATGTCCCAATTAACCGAGTACGCATGAGCGGGCGAGGCAGAGAGTCCCGTGCATACGGCCAACATGGCCAATACGCCCTTGGATACACGTGTCATGTAGAGGCTCCTTCCCAGTAAGCCAGACGTCCAGCGGCCGACAGCAGCAAGCCACGTCTTGGCCGATCGTGTGCAAACTGTGTACCGACCGGTAGACGGGGCCTCAAAGGGTTGAATTTGCAGTCGCAATCGAGTGCGCAGCGGGAGTTCGCAGAACGCGCGCAGGGAACTCGTCTTCCCACGGCTGGGAAAAACTCTTCCGAGTTCTCAGGCAGCATGGAAGGCGATGTCGCCACGCGGCAGTACCGGATCGTCTTGCGACTTGATCCGCTACCCACCTGCCGCGAGCAACGACGGCGGCCGTGCTCCGATCCACATCCGAGGCGGATGAACTCCTGATGCCCCACCGACTTCACTGGTGCTTCGCTCTCGTCGTCCTGATCGCCGCGACGCTCTGGAGCTACCGACCGGCACTCGATGCCGATTTCATCCGCTTCGACGACTCGGCCTACATCCAGGCCAATCCACCGGTAGCGACCGGGCTGCGGCTGGAGAACGTTCGTTGGGCGCTCACCGGCTATCACACGTCGAACTGGCACCCGCTCACGTGGATCAGTCACATGATCGACGTCGAGGTGTTCGGCTTCGATCCGCGCGGCCATCACGCGGTCAACGTCGCATTGCACCTGCTGAATGCGGTGCTGCTGTTCCTGGTGATGCGAGCGCTCACGCAGGACGCCGCGCCGAGCCTGGTCGTCGCGGCGATCTTCGCGTTGCATCCAGCCAACGTCGAGTCGGTGGCGTGGATCGCGCAGCGCAAGACGCTGCTCTGCACGCTGTTCGCGCTGCTGTCCATCGGGAGCTACGCGCGCTACGCGCGCGGCGCGGGTCGCGGCAGCTACGTCGTGAGCCTCGTCTGCCTCGCGCTCTCGCTTCTCTCCAAGGGCATGTTCGTGACGCTCCCGTTCGGGCTGCTGCTGCTGGACTACTGGCCGCTCCGGCGCGCCGCATTCGATTCCGCAACCGAGGGAGCCGTGACGCTGCGCGCGCTCGCACGCGGCTGGTGGAAGCTCGTGCCCGAGAAGTTTCCGTTCCTGCTGCTCTCGGTGGCGACGTCGGTCATCACGGTGCGCGTGCAGCAGGATTCGATGTCGACGGTCGAGAACTACTCGATCGCGGCACGCCTCGGCAACGTCGCGCTCGCCTACGTCGAATACCTCCACACCTTCTTCGCCCCGTTCCACCTCGCGGTCTTCTATCCGCTCTACCCGGAAGGCCTGACGTTCCGTCTGGTGCTCTCGTGTGTCGCGCTGCTGGTCGCGATCACGATCGGGATGGGTTGGCTCGGGCTTCGCCATCGCTACCTGCTGGTGGGTTGGCTCTGGTTCCTCGGAACGCTGGTCCCGGTGATCGGTCTCGTGCAGGTTGGCATGCAGTCGATGGCGGATCGCTACGTGTACGTGCCGTTCTGGGGCGTTGCGATCGCGCTCGCGTGGTCGGCGCAAGACCTGCTGCGACTCCGCCCGACTTCGGCCGTCGCGCGTGCGATTGCCGGAGCCGCGGTCGTCCTGCTCCTCGCGGGGCTCGCGCTGCTCACGCATCGCCAGAGCGCGAAATGGCAGAACGAGATCGGGCTCTTCGAAGACGCGCTCGCGAACACCGAGCGGAACTGGCTCGCGCATGGCGTCCTCGCGGAGCGCTATTTCGCGCAGAGCAACTTCCCAAAGACGATCGAGCACTGCCAGGAGGCGGCGAAGTACAACCGCGACATGGGAACGGTCCGGAGTACCTGGGGACTCGCGCTCTACGAGAGCGGCTCGCCGGACCGCGCCCTCGAACAGTTCGAACTCGCGGTGGCGCAAGAGCCCGACAACCCCGTCGGCTACATGAACCTCGGTTGGATCTACACCGAGCGCGGCCTCTATGACCAGGCGCTGGCGCGCCTCGCTACCGCCGCCCGGCTGATCGAGCCGAAGACTCCGGCGTACACGCGCAAGACGATCTTCGCGAACTGGGCAACCGCGCTCGCGAAGAGCAATCGGCTGCAGGAGTCACGGGAGAAGTTCGCCCTTGCGCTCGAGATCGAGCCCAACGAAGCCGCCCTGCTCCGCGACGCCGCGCGCATCGACGTGCAATTGCGCGACCCGGCGCGCGCCATCGAGCGGCTCCGCCGTGTGCTGGCGACCGATCCAGCGGATGCCGAGGCCGCCTATCTGCTCGCGAGCGCGACCGCGCTCGACGGCGAATCGAACGAGGCGGCAACCCTCTTCGGACGCGCGCTCGCGCAGAGTCCCAGGCAGGCGATCGTGACGATCGACCTCGCTAGAACGCTTGCGCGGCAGGACCGCCGCGACGAGGCGTTCGGGATCCTCGACGCGCTGCTCGCGTTGCCGCCGCCATCCGAAGCGGCCGACGCCCAATTCGTGCGCTCCACCGTGGAGACGCAGCGCGCCGAGATCCAACTCGAGGCCAGCGACTACACCGCTGGGATCGCGAGTCTGGAGCGCGCCGTCTCGATCTGGCCGGACAACTACGACGCCAACAACCGCCTCGCCTTCCTGCTGGCCACCCGCGCGGAACCCGTGCTGCGCGATCCGACGCGCGCCGTGACGCTTGCCGAGCGCGCCACCTCCGCGCGACGCGAGTTCGGGTCGCTCGCGACGCTCGCGGCCGCCTATGCAGCCGCAGGGCGCTTCCCCGCCGCCATCGAGGCGACGCGCGAAGCGCAGGACCTCGCGGTGCAGGCGAACGACGCACTTGCGATTGCGGCGCTGGAGCAGCAGCGGCGGCTCTACGTGCAGGCGGCGCGCGACGTCAGTGACGCTCCCAAGTGACAGTGGCCTCCTCTAGCGCGCGTCCGCCGAGATAGAGGCGACGCTGCGACTCGATGCGTGCACCGAGCGCGGTCTCTTTGCGCGCGCGGGCGAGATCGATCGCCCGTCTCGCGCTCTCCGCCGCCGCGTTGAAATCGCCGGATGCCGCCTGCGCCGCTGCGAGCGTCTGCAGCAGCTCCGGCTCATCGCAGCCGGTCTTGCGACACGTCTCCTCGACCAGCGCGCGCGCTTCGGCGCCGTTGCGCAGCTCCGGATCAGCGGCCGTCGCGAGTGTCCATGCCAGACGATCGCGTACGGGAATGAGGGTGGGGTCGAGGCGAAGTGCAGTGCGCAACGCGGCGACCGCGTCGGTGAGCGCTCCGTCCAGCAACAAGGCGAGTCCGAGATCAGCGTGTGGAACCGCGGAATCGGGCTGGAGTTCCGCTGCGCGCCGCAGATGCCGGATCGCGGCGCTGCGGTCGCCGCTCCGGAACTCGATCTCGGCGAGCGGTCCATAGGCGCGCACGAGCAATGGATCGAGCGCGATCGCGCGTTCGAGCAGCGCCCGGGTCTGCGGTCCATCGCCCTGCCGCGACGCGACGACCGCGAGGTTGAAGTGCAGCAGCGCGTGGTCCGGCGCGAGCTGTACGCCCCGCTCGAGTGCGCGCCGCGCCTCCGCGATCTGGCCGCTTTCCAGCAGCGCGCGACCTAGATTGTTGTAGGTCTCGGGAAAATCCGGATCGGCGCTTCTCGCCCGCTCGAAGAGTGCGAGCGCCTCCTGCGTCCGTTCCTGCTCGAGCAGAGCCGACCCCGCGTTGTAGTAGGTGACCGCATCGTCCGCGTAGCGCTGCGGAACCGGCCAGTTCGAGACGACGGCCGCGCAGGCGCCGAGCGCCACGCCGATCCCGAGGTCGCGCCCGTGAGCCCAGCCCGTGCGCAGGTGTTGGACGAGGCCATCGAGTCCGGCGCCGGCAAAAAGGACGGCGAGCGGCACCAGCGGGTAGCGATAGCGAGCGAACACATAGAAGAGCGTCACCGCCGCAGCGAAGCCCAGTGCCGTAGCGTGCAGCAACCAGATCCGCCGCCACGCGCGCCGCGTCCACCAGACGCCGGCGATCGCGAGCGGGAACAGGATCCCAAAGTGAAGTACGGAGCCAAGTGCAGCGAGCGGCCTCGACTCCACCTGGTGGGTATGGATCGCCTCGGCGTCGACGAACTCGACGCGGTTCCAGGTCAGCCACCACTTGCGGGCGAGCAGTCGCGCCCATTCGGCCGGGGCGCTGCGAATGTCCGCGAAGGTGCGCGACATCCAGTAGTCGGACACCTGCGCGGGCGTGAGCGCGCGATCGAGTTCGTCCTCTGCAATCGCACGCGCGTCGTCGCGCTCGAACGTCGCCTCGCCGCGACCGGCTCGCATCGGCGCGTAGGTGCCGTCGGCACCGCGGCGGTTGCCGATATAGAAGTTCGGGCCCATCTGCGCGGTCGTCAGCAGGAACACGCCGCCGACGTGCGCGTTGCGTAGCCCCACCGGAACGAGCAGCGTCGCCACGCCGAGCGACAGCGCAGCCGCTCCGGCGAATGCGCGCGCCGCGCCGAGCGGCCAGGAAACCCACAGCGCCCAGATGCCCAGCACGGGAATCAGCGCGGCGGCATTCTCGCGGTTGAGGATCATCGCGCCGAGCAGGACGCCGCTGCCGGCGAGCTTCGCGAGCGACGGTCGCTGCTGCGCGGCGGCGGCGAGCCAGAGCAGCGCGGCCATCAGCAGCAGGTCGAGCGACGCCTTCTGGAGTATGCCATCGAAGAAGATTGCGGGCGGATAGAGCGCCAACAGGACGCCCGCCCACCAGCCCACGCGTTCCGAGAAGAAACTCGCCCGCACGCGCCAGGCACACCGAAGCGAGCGCACCGAAGATCGCCTGCGCGAAGCGCACGACCCACGCGTCGTGACCGAAGACGTGATAGAGGCTCCCCAACAGGTACGGATAGAGCGGCGTCTGGTAGAAAACCTGCGAGCCCATCCAGTCGCCCGCGGCGATCGCCTGCGCCCAGCGATCGTATCCCCCCGCGTCGCCGAGCAAGACCTCATAGAGCAGCGAATCCCGCATCGCGTCGAAGTGCAGCGCGCGCGCCAGCACGGCGAGGCAGAAGACGACGGCGATCTGGAGGGCGACGCCCCTGCGCATCTACACCCGGCCTTCGAAACGAAGCGGCTCCCGCGTCTGGCGCGATCGATCGATCTGGTTCACGAACTGGACAGTGCCGCGCTCGCGACGGCAGCGTCAAGCAAAGCGGCGGCGGTGGTAGTCTCTGCGCCCGACATGGATCCGATGCTCGGAATGCAGAACGAGCGCAGGCTCGCAGCGAACGTCCGAGCGCGGCGCGCTTGGACCGCCTTGCCGCGACTCGCTGCGCTGTCGTTCTTGGGGCTCACGCTCCACGCCGCGCTTCTCGAGACGCCCACCGCAGACGAGTTTGCGCACGTGCCGGCAGGTGTCGCCGCGTGGCGTCACGGACGCACGGATCTCTACCGCTCGAATCCCCCGCTGCCAAAGCTGCTGCTCGCCGCGCCGGTCGCCCTCGATCCCACCGTGACGAGTCCAACGGTCGTCGAGCCACCGCTCTCGTGGGGACCGTGGGAATACGGCCACCGCTTCATGAACGCCAATCGCGACCAGTATCTGGCGCTGATGATTCGCGCGCGCTGGGCGGCGATCGCATTCGGCCTGCTCGCCGGATTCGTCGTGTTCCGGTGGGCGCGCGACGTCTTCGGGCTGCGCCCCGCTGCGGTGGTGACGTCGCTGTTCCTGCTCTGTCCGAACGTGCTCGCACATGGCCATCTCGCGACGACCGACATGGCTGCGCTCGCCAGCATCCTGCTCGCGATGTTCGCGCTTCGCTGGGCCTACCAGCGTCCGGGTCCCGGTCGCTTCGGCCTGGCCGGTGCGGCGCTCGGCTTCGCACTCGCGATCAAGTTTCTCGGCGTGCTGATCCTGCCCGCGTTCGCGGTGCTCGCGATCGCACACCGATGGCGCGCCGGGGGCATGCCGGTGGCGCAGCGTCTCCTGCTGGCCGCGCGCGACCTCGCGCTGATGCTCGTCGCCGCGCTCTTCGTGACGAATGCCAGCATCGCGTTCGAGGGCTCGCTGCTGCCGCTCGGCGCCCTCGAGCTGCACTCGCAGTTCGCGCGCGGGTTGCAGAGCGCGCTGCCCGCCTGGCTCCCCGTTCCGCTGCCGCGCGAGTACGTGCTCGGCTTCGACGCCGCAAAGGACATCTCGGAACACGGCGAGTTCGGCTCCTACCTGCTCGGTCATTGGTCGGAGCACGGCTGGTGGTACTACAACCTCGTCGCGCTCGGCGTGAAGATGCCGATCGCGATCCTCGCACTGCTTGGTGTCGCTGGTTGCTTCTGGTGGCAAAGTCGCCTCGCCTGGATCGAACTCGCGTCGCTGCTGATTCCGTTTGCGGCGCTGATCCTCGTGTTCTCGACCGCGAGCAACCTCAATATCGGGATCCGTCACGTTCTGCCGGCGCTCCCGTTCGCCTTCTTGCTGCTCGGCCCGGTTTTCCTGGTGACCGCGAACCGGCGTCGCGAGCGGCTCGCCTGCGCGCTCGCTGCAGGGTCACTCGCGATCGCAACCTTCGATGCCGTCGCGATCCATCCCGATTCGCTCACGTTCTTCAATGCGATCGCCGGCGGACCCGAGCACGGCGCCGAGTGGCTGCTCGACTCGAATTTCGATTGGGGCCAGGACCTCTACCGGGTTCCCGCCGCCGTCGCGTCGATCGATCCCGATGCGACGCCCTACCTGCTCTACTTCGGTCACGTCGATCCGGCGCTCTACGGCTTGCGCTATCAGCTACTCCCGCCGACGCCCGTCGAAGGGATCCTCGCCGTCAGCGAGAACTTCCTGCGGGGCTACCCCTATCTCACGGTGGCGCCGAACGGCGCGATGACCGGAGTCGCGGGCGACACCGCAGCGTGGCTGCGAGCGGAAGAGCCGGTCCTGCGGCTCGGCTCGATCCTGCTCTTCGACACGCGTAGGACGCGATGACGCGCAGCGCGCGAGCGTTCGCGGAAGTCCCGCCCTGGCTGCGCGCCGCGGCGCTCGCCGCGCTGGTGATCGCCGTCTATGGGCCGACCTTCGCCAACGGCTACATCTCCGATGACGAGATCTACATCCGCGGCATCCACGATCTCCGCTCGCTCGCGGGTCTGCGCGACATCTGGTTCCGGATCGGGGCGATCCCGCAGTACTACCCGCTGGTCCACACCTCGTTCTGGCTGGAGTACCGCATCTGGGGGCTCGACCCGCTCGGCTTCCACGCGATGAACGTCGCCCTCCACGCGAGTGTGTCGATCCTCGTGTGGCAGCTGCTGCTCCGCTTGCGGGTTCCCGGAGCCTGGTTCGCGGCGGCGCTCTTTGCGGTGCATCCGGTGCACGTCGAGACGGTGGCGTGGGCGAGCGAACGGAAGAACCTCTACGCGGCCGCGTTCGCGCTGGGATCGATTCTCGCGTACCTGCGCTTCGCGCCCGCCGATGCGGTGCCGGAAGACGCGCGTGCGTTCCACGCGACGCGCTTCTACGTCGTCTCGCTGCTGCTCTACGTCGCGGCGCTGCTCTCCAAGACGGTCGTGGTCACGACGCCCGCCGTGCTGCTCGTGCTGCGCTGGTGGAAGACCGGCCGGATCGGCGCGCGCGACGTGCGCCCGCTGCTCCCGTTCATCGCGATCGGCGTACCGCTTTCGCTGCTCACGGTATGGATCGAGCGCGTGCATGTCGGCGCGAGCGGCGCGGCGTGGGAGCTTGCACCAGCGGGTCGCGTGCTCGTCGCCGGCCGCGCCGTCTGGTTTTATCTCGGCAAGCTGTTCTGGCCGCACCCACTCGGCTTCGTGTATCCGCGCTGGACGCTGGATCCCCACTCCGCCTTTCAGTGGGCATTCCCGGCGACGCTCGCGCTGCTCGGGCTCGGGCTCTTCGCGCTGCGCTCTCGGATCGGCCGCGGACCGCTCGCAGCGCTGCTGCTCTTCGTCGGGATTCTCGTCCCGGCGCTCGGCTTCTTCGACGTCTATCCGTTCCTGTTCTCGTTCGTCGCCGATCACTACCAGTATCACGCGAGCATCGCGGTGATCGCGCTCTTCGCCGCGGCGGCGAGCCGCGCGACCGCAACGGTGCGTGCGGCGGGCATCGGAGGCGCTCTCGCCGCACTCGCGATCCTCGGCCTGCTCGCCCACCGCGAAACCTACAGCTATCGCGACGACCAGACGCTGATCCACCGCAACGTCGCGCTCCAACCCGGATCGTGGGCGGCGCACTATCGGCTCGGAGCGGCACTGCAGCGCGAGCACCGGCTCGCGGAGGCGATTGCCGAGTTCGAGGAAGCCCTGCGCCTCTATCCCGACTATGCGCCGGCGCACGCGAACATCGGGATCAACCTGGCGACGCTCGGGCGCAGCGACGACGCGGCCGCGGCTTTCGAGCGCGCACTCGCGGGTGATCTCGAGGACGACGATCGCGCCACGGTGCAGCTGCATCTCGGCAACGTTCGCGTCACGCAGCGGCGTTTCGACGACGCCGCCCGTGCGTTCCGCGCCGGTGTCGCGCTCAGCGCAGATCCCGCCGAACTCGAGTACAGCCTCGGTGTCGTGCTGCGACAGCTCGGCGATGCGGCCGGCTCGCGCGAAGCGCTGGGGAGCTCCGTCGCTCACCAACCGGACGTCGCGAAGTCGCGCTACGCGCTCGGCTCGGTCCTGCTCGAGGGCGGCGACGCAGTGGGCGCCGAAGAGCAGCTCAGCCGGGCGGTTTCGCTCGACCCGGACCACGCCCCGGCACGCGCGTTGTTGGGCGTCGCGCGCAGCCGGCTTCGCGACGCGCCGGAAGCAGCGCGCGAGTAGCCACGCTCAGCGGTGCGACGGCGAACCCTTCGACGCGGCGAGGGAAGCCAGCTGCGCTTCGATGGCGGCGATCGCCGCAGCGTCGTTCGTCTCCCGCGCCACGCCGAGCGCTTCGCGCCCCACGCGCAGCGCGTCGTCGCGCCGGCCGGTCGCTTCGTAGGCCGCGGCGAGCGTGGCGAGTGCCTCGGGCTTGCGCCGGTTCGAGAGCGCCACCGCGCGCTCGGCCAGCGGAACGGCGCGCTGCGGATCCCCTACTTCCGCGGCGGGTGTCGTCGCGAGCAGCGACGCCAGGTTGTTGGTGGCCGCGTAGTTCTCGGGCCAATCGGCCACGGCGCGTTCGTACTCGCGGATCGCGCTCGCCGCTTCGTGCTGGAGCGAGAAGGCGTCGCCGCGATACAAGTGGAGTGTCGAGGTCAGGCGCTCACGTTGCGCTCCGGGAAAGTCGCGCGCGGCGGCAAGGGCGCCGCCCAGGACCTCCGTCGCTTCCGCGAAGCGGCCGAGGATGCCGAGCGCGCGCGCCCACTCGATTCGCGCGTCGAAGTTCATCGGATCGAGCGCGACGGCGCGCGCGTACTTCGCTGCCGCTTCGTCGAGTCGACCCAGTCTGGACAGACTGGTCGCGAGCAGGTGGGCGGCTCGAGCGCTCTGCGGGTCGATCGCGAGCGCGGCGGCAAGCGTCTCCGCAGCCAGGTCGTAGCGACCCTCCTGCAGGTAGATCCAGCCGAGATTCGTGAAGCCCATGACGTTCTTCGGCGCGACCTGCGTCGCTTCCAAGAGTCGCGTGATTGCGGCCTGCTTCGAGCCCGTCTGGTAGAGCGCCATGCCGTAGATCGGCAGCACCTCGCCGAGATCGCGCGGGTAGCGGAGCCCGGCTTCCGCGTGTTGCAGCGCGCGCGCATAGTCGCCGCGATTGAAGTACTGAGCGGCGAGCGCGCGGTGGGCGATGTAGTTGCGATCGTCCGCGGCGACCGCGGACTCGAAGAGCGTGATCGAATCGTGCCACTTCGCAGCCTGCCCGTGGGTGACGACCGCGAGCCCCGCAAGCAGCATTGCCGTCGCCGCTGCGAAGGCGGAGCGAGGCACGCCGTGCGACTCGGCGATCTCCCATGCGGAAAAGCCGATCGCGATCGCGAGCCCCCACGAGGGGACGTACGCGTAGCGGTCGGCCATCGACTGCGCGCCGACCTGCACCAGACCGATCACCGGAATCAGCATCGCGAGGAACCAGAGCCATCCCACCAGCAGCGGACGCTGGCGGCGACCGAACCAGAACGCGGCCGCGGTGATCGCGATCCCCAGCGCGGCGCACGCGAGCACGAGCGGAACCGTGACCTCGTCTTCGTAGAGCGGATGGAAGACCGCGAGTTCCGTCGGCCAGAGGAGCGCGCCCACGTAGCGAAGCGGAGCGATCACGGCGTTGCCGAGACGGATTGCCAGCGGGTAGGCCGCACCCGTCGCGATCGCGTCGCGCTGCGCGGCCAGCGTCGCGCAGCTCGCAGCCAGCGCGAGCAGCCCGTACGGAATCTTCTCCGGAAGGAGACGCAGCCCGCCGCGCGCGAGCGCGCGCAGATTCGGCGTTGCGTCAGCGCCTGCTTCGAGTTCAGGTCGCCGCAGCGGCCAGTAGTCGAGCAGCAACAACAGGAAGGGCAGCGGGACGAACAGCTGCTTGGAAAGCAGCGAGAGCGCGAAAGCCAGCAGACTGCAGCCGTAGAACGCGCGGCCTCCCGCCCGCGCCCAGCGTGCGTAACTCCAGATCGCGAGAATCGCGAAGAGCGTCGCGAGCGTGGTCTTGCGCTGCGAGATCCACGCGACCGACTCGACGTTGACGGGATGCAGCGCAAAGACGCCCGCCACGAGAAGACTCGGCGCCGGCGCTCCAGTCACCGACACGAGCATCGCGAAGAGCAGCACCGCGTTCGCCGTATGGAGCACGACGTTCATCACATGGTGGCCCGCTGGCTCCACACCGAAACACTCGACGTCCACCATGTGGCTGATCCAGGTGAGCGGGAACCAGTTGCCGGCGTGCGCAGCCGTGAATGCCCATGCCACGCCTTCGCGACTCAGACCCGCCTCGACCATCTCGTTCTCCGGGACGTAGTCGGCGTCGTCGATGTCGACGAAGCCTGCGGAGAAGGTCGGCGCATACGCAGCGAGCGTCGCTCCCGCGAGGAGAACGCCGAGGAGTAGCGTGGACAACGGAAGTGCGGGCAGACGAGAAAGCGCGCGGGACATGGTGCCGTGCTCATCCTTCGTGTACCCAGCCCGAGGCTACGCTCGCCACTCGAGTCGCCCGTGCATAGCAAAGGCCATCGCGAGCAGCCGGACGCAAAATAGAGAGGATTCCGTTGCAGGCAGCGCCGGACTCGGGAGCGAAGGACGTCTTTGCGCGCTGGCAGCTGGGCATCGCGACGCTGCTCGCGCTCGGCCTCGCTGGCGCACTTGCGCATGATGTCTTGCGTTCCCCGAGCGTCCCGATGCTTTTGGGCGACACGCCCTGGATCGTGGCGCAGACGCCACTCCAAACGCACGGCATGGAAATCGACCTCTCCCATCCGCCGCTTGCGTTCTTCGAGCGCCGTTTCTCCGGCGATGGCCACGGCGAGCACGTGCTGCTGCGGGTGCGCGCGCTGCGCGAGGTGGCGCTGTTCCTGAACCGCGAGCCACTGCCCGTGGCGAGCGATCCCGCGCGCTGGAAGGACACAGCGATTCTCGACGTGACGTCACGCATCTTGCCCGGCGACAACGTGATCCTCGCGCGCGTGCGCAATCCCGACGGGAACCCCGCCCTGCAAGTCCGGATCGATGGTCTCGCGGAGCCGCTCGTTGGCGACACCCGATGGGCTTCCGCGTGGGAAGGCGATCCGGTCGCCTTTGCCGCGCTCGCGGAGGACCGGATCCGCCACCCGGAGAGCGCGCTGCTGCCCGCGCCGCTCGCCGCGTTGCGCGCGAACGCGATCCCGCTCGCGTGCTTCGCAGTGGTTGGCGCGGCACTCTTTCTCGTTCTGAGGCGGCAACCTCGCGCCGCCGCGTGGGCGCCTACGGCTGCGCTCGCGTTGGTGACGCTGTTCTGGCTGCTGCTCTTCGAGCGTGTCGTTCGCGTGCCCGCAGAGGTCGGCTTCGATGCAGCGGCGCACATCGAATACATCGAATGGTTGCTCGCGCACCGGACGCTGGCGCAACCGGGCGCCGGCGCGGCGATGTACCACCCTCCCCTCGCACACGCGCTCATGGCGCTGCTGCTCGGCGCGCTGCGCCCGCTCGGTGTAGAGGCGCACGCGGCCCTCGCGCTACTGCCGCTCGCGGCTGGCCTCGGCATGGTGTGGGTCGCGCGCGCGATGGCGCGCGCGCTCGTGCCCGGCGCGCCCTTCGTCGAGGCGGCTGCGATCGTCGGGACGGGACTGCTCCCGATGAACCTCACGATCGCGAGCTGCGTTTCGAACGAGGCGCCCTACGCGCTGCTCACGAGCCTCGCGCTGCTCGTGACGCTGCAGGCGCTCTTGCGCGAGCGCGCGTCGCTGCGCGACGACGTCCTGCTCGGCCTGCTTCTCGCCGCGGCCGCACTCACCAAGTACTCGAGCCTGCTCTGGGTACCGCTGCTGCTGGGCAGCCTCGCGATCAAGCGGTGGGTCGTCGAGCGGACGACGCTGCTGCGCGCGATTTCCGGCGGCGCGCTCGGACTCGCGCTGGTGATCGCGTTCGCGGGCTGGGTGTATCTGCGCAACTACGAACTCACCGGCGATCCGCTGGTGACGAACCGCAACGCGATCCCGGGTAGAGCGTGGTGGCAATTGCCGGGTTTCCACACGGTGGCGTACTTCACGCACTTCGGTGAAGCGCTCGTGCATCCCTGGTTCTCGGGTTTCTACTCGTTCTGGGACGCGCTCTACACCACGTTCTGGGGCGACGGGTTGCTGAGCGGCGCCGTCTCGCCGCGCCTCGTCGTGCGGCGCTGGAACTACACCTGGATGGCAATCGTGTTCGTGCTGGCGCTGCCCGCCACGTTGCTGCTCGGCGTGGGCTGGCTCGAGATCGCGCGCAAATCGCTCCACGGTCCGGGATGGGGGCGCCGGATGGGTTTCTCGCTGCTGGTCGTTCTGCCGCCGACCCTCTTGGTGACGATCCTGACCGTCAACTTGCACTATCCCTACTGGTCGCTGGGGAAGGCATTCTACGCTCTCGCGGCCACGCCGAGCGTGGGCTTGATCGTCGCTCTCGGCTTTGCGCGTCTCGACGCGGCGCTGGCGCGTGCCCCCCTCGCGATCCGCACCCTGCCCTACGCCTGGGCAGCCGCATTCGTTGCTGCGATCGCGTGCAGCTACGCCGCGTGACGCTGGCGGATCGGCACTCGGTCGGAATAAGCTGGCCTCCGTGATGCCGGGCACCGACAACATCCTCCGGGTCGCCGTCGTGATCCCGTGCCTCGACGAGGAGAGCACGATCGGCAAGGTGATCGCCGACATGAAGGCCGCCCTGCCGAGCGCCGAGATCTTCGTCTTCGACAACGCATCGTCGGACCGGACGGCCGAGATCGCACGCGCCAGTGGTGCGACCGTCGTCCCGTCTCCGCGACGCGGCAAGGGCAACGTCATCCGGCACATGGCGAACGTCGTGCAGGCCGATGCCTATCTGTTGCTCGATGGCGACGACACCTATCCCGCCGCCGAATCCCCGCGCCTGTTGCGGCGCTTCATCGAAGATCGCACCGACATGCTGGTGGCGACACGTCTCGACTCGCACGACGAGCGCGCCTTCCGGGTCTTCCACAAGCTGGGCAACCGCGTCATCGCGCGCATCATCTCGCTGCTCTTCCGCGCGCCCGTCACCGACGTGCTCTCCGGCTATCGAATCCTCTCGAGCCGCTTCGTGCGTCTCGTCCACCTCCGCGCCGAAGGCTTCGAAATCGAAACGGAGATGACGCTCCAGGCGCTCGCGAAGGGACTCTCGATGCTGGAAGTCCCGATCGAATACGGAAGCCGGCCGGCGGGTAGCCAGTCGAAGCTCGACACCATCAGCGACGGCCTGTTGATCTTCAAGTCCATCTTCCTGTTGTTCAAGGACTACAAGCCATTCGTCTTCTTCACCGCCGTGGCGGCGTTGCTGACGCTCGCTTCGCTGATCGCAGGCAGCGCGCCCGTGTTCGACTTCTACCGCTACCAGTTCGTGTACCACGTGCCCCGCGCGATCCTCGCTGCGGGGCTCGCCGTGCTCGCCGCGGTCAGCTTCGGCGTCGGTCTGCTGCTCGACACGATCTCCCGGTATCAGCAGGAGACGATCGAACAGTGGAAGCGATCGATGCGCGACTAGTCGCCTTGGAGCGCCACTTCGAAGCGACACCGCTCTTCGACGTGATCGAGCACGCCGAGCGCTACAACCGCTACCTGCTCGAACAGGTTCTCGCGTTCGCGGGACCGGCGCGGACCGTCCTCGATTTCGGTGCCGGCACCGGTCGTCTCGCCACCGCGCTCCGCGCGCGCGGTCTCGATGTGACCTGTGTCGAGCCGGACCCGGAACTCCGGGCGCGCCTCGCGGAGGCCGCGCTCCCGACCGTCTCGGAGCTGCGGGATCTCGGCGAGCGGCGCTTCGATTATGCCGTCTCGCTGAACGTGCTCGAGCACTGCGCGGACGACGTTCGCGTCGCGCAGGATCTGCACGCCCACCTTGCGCCCGGCGGTCGCTGCCTGATCTACGTGCCCGCATTTCCGTTGCTCTGGACCTCCAACGACACGGCCGTGGGACACCAACGTCGCTATCGACGGAGCGAACTCTTGCAGCGATTCCGCAACGCCGGCTTCGTCGTCGACGACGTGCGCTACGTCGATTCGCTGGGATTCCTGGCCACGCTCGCCTTCCGGCTGGTCGGCCGCGCAGACGGTCAGATCACCGCAGCCTCCGTCCGGCTCTACGATCGGGTGCTCTTCCCGGTGAGCTTGGTGCTCGACCGCGCATTCCATCGGCTCGCCGGAAAGAACCTGCTGTTGCGCGCGCGGCGCCGCTAGCCGGGCCTTTTCTCGAGCAGCAGATTCACGAAGAGTCCGTTGCCCAGCGCATTCTCGACGGCGAGTAGCGCCGCGGTGGCCGCCGCGACTACGCGGCTCCCGTCCATGCGCGCCATCGCGAGGCGATCGAACCAGAGCGCCCGGATCCGCAAGTCCGCCGCATCCGCCAGGTTGGCGAGTCCCCGGCGGCTGAAGAACACCAGGTGATGCGGCTCATGGGTGCGACGCACGGGACCGCGGATCCGGCCCGCCGACGCGGTATGGATGACGCGACCGAGCGTCGGCACCACGCTCTGCTCATGGATCGTCTGCACGAAGACCACGCCATTCGGCGTGAGCCGCGCTGCGAGCGCCTGCATCACGCCGCGCGGATCGACGAGGTGCTCGAACACATCCCAAAGCGTGATCAGGTCGAACGCGCCGCCGAGTTCCGCGAGCGCTACGCAGACTTGGCCGGTCCGGATCTGCGCACTGCGATCAGCTGCGCGCGCAGCCGCGGCGCGCGCCGGATCGAGTTCGATGCCACAGCGCTCGAGCTGGGGGCACCGTTCGCCGAGAAAGCGCAGGAAGTCGCCGCGACCGCAGCCCACGTCGAGAATCCGTGCGGTCACCGCGTGATCGGTGCCGGTCCGTCGCAACAACTCCCCCCAGCGCAGACGATCGACGTCGGCATTCGCGAAGTACGCGTCGGGCTCGAAGGAGGTCTGCGCGCCGCGGGCGCTTGCGTCGCTCGACCACGACGCGCAACGCGGGCAGCGGAAGAGGCGGTAGTCGCCCAGGTCGATGCGGGGTTCGGCCTGCGCGCGACAGACGGGACACGTGTCACCGCCCTGCGTCGTCAGTGCCGGCTGCGGGTCGGCATGCACCTCGATCGTCTCCCTTCCACCTACGGGCCCCGCGCGAGGCGCTCAACCGCGCGCCGCGACGATTCCCGCCGCGATGCGCAGCGCGTTCGCCATCACGGTGATCTGCGGATTCGCGCCGGTATTGCTCGGCAGTGCTGCAGCATCGGTGACGTAGAGACCCTCGACATCGAACGCGCGCCCGGCCTCGTTGCAGAAGCCCTGGGCGCGCGAATCGCCCATCGCAGCCCCGCCGAACAAGTGCACCGCATAGAGCAGCGACAGGGAACGCGGCTCGAAGACCGCCGCGTCGAGCGCTGCGACGTCCGTCTCGGAGCGGACCGGCGCGAACCCGTTCACCGGCAGGTACACCTCGATCGCCCCCGCAGCGAGATAGAGACGCGCGAGCTGCTTCACCGCGTCGCGGATCCGTGCGAGGTCCTCGGCGACGGGCTGGTACGACAGCGTCGGCGGACCGTCGCCAGCGAGCGCGACGCTGCCGCGCGTGCGGTCGCGCAGCACGACGACCGCTCGCGCGAGGTGCGGCAGCGCCTCCATCACGCGCTCGTGCTGCGCGCCGAAACCTGGTAGCGACGACGCCGTCACGCTCGCCGACACCGTCACGTTCTCGAGCATGTAGCCCGGACCGCGGCGCCCATTCACGTCGCTCCACTCGGTGACCGCGTAGGCCATCGTGGGTCCGTAGAAACCAAGCACCGGCTCGCGGAAGCGCGCCGTCACGTAGACGCTCGAATGGAACTGGATGCCGCGGCCGAGCGCGGTGTCCGAAGCGAGTCCGCTGCGCAAGAGCAGCGCGGGCGTACCGAGCACACCCGCTGCGACACACACGATGTCGGCCTCGACGCGCAGCGTCCCGATCGGAGCGCGCGTCTTCGCATCGAAACGCATCGCGGTGACGGCACGCACGCGCCCAGCCTCGACTTCGATGCGATCGGCGCGCGCCAGCGGCACGACGCGCGCGCCGCGCGCCTCCGCGTCCGGGATCCACGTCACCAGCGCCGACTGCTTCGCACCGCTCGGGCAGCCGAGGTTGCAGAGTCCGAGATTTGCGCAGCCGCGCACGTTGCGGTGCATCGCTTCGGCCGACCAGCCGAGACGGGCTGCACCCACTTCGAGTCGGTGCGCGTTGCGATTCAGATGCTCGCGATCGGTGGGCGATGCGTTGACCGTCTGCCAGGCGCGATCGACGTAGGGTGCGAACGCCGCGTCACTGAGCCCGGCGAGTCCGGAGTCGCGGCGCCAGCTCTCGAGAATCTCGGGCGGCGGGCGCCAACAGAGCGCGTCATTCACCACCGTCGAGCCACCGACGCAGGCGCCCGCGTAGACTTCCATGCCACTGTCGCGGGCGGTATTGGCGGTCATCAGCCGGGCGATCATCTCGCCCTCTTCGCCCGAGAAGTCACGCGTCTCGAGGCGCGGCCCCGCCTCGAGCACCACGACGTCGAGCCCCGCCTCCGCGAGCGCCAACGCCACCGGCGCCCCGCCCGCACCCGACCCGATCACCACCGCATCGCAGCGCAGTGACTCGCTCATTCGCTCCAGCGGTAGCGCACGCCTTCCGCCGTCTGGTCGGAGACCAGTGCCCCTAACGCGAGGACGCGCGCGACTTCTTCCGCGACGAGCGCCGGCTCGGCGGCCGTCGCTTCGATCACGTGACGGGTGAGCTCCGCCTGCGCGTCGCCGTGCAGTGCCGGCAGCGACTCGATCACTTCGTCGAGCAGCAGCTTCCACAGCAGCGACTGTCGCTTGCGGCGGCGGTACGTCTTCAACTCGTAGCCCGACAGCTTTCCCGTCTTGACCAGGTAGTCCTGGTACTCGACGTAGCGCTCGATGGTGTCCTCGTACGCGTCGGACACCGCCTGAATCGCTTCCGGACTCGCTCCCGGCGTGCGCGACACGACGTGGTTCGCGTCGTATTTCGTCCAGTCGCTGTTCAGGATCTCGAGGCCGTACTCGGCGGCCTTCTCGCGCACTTCGGTGCCCGGGAACGGCGACAGGATGTGGAAGCCGTAGAGCGAACCGAACTCGTTCTTCAGCTCCTCGGCGAACTCGACGGTCTTGCGCAGCGTCTCCTCGGTCTCGCCGGGCAGTCCGACGATGAACGACGCCAGCGCGCTGATGCCGACGTCCTTCGTCATCCGCATCGCTTCCTTCACCTTCGCGAGGCTCGAGTTCTTCTTGATCAGGTCGAGAACCTCCTGATCGCCGCTCTCGACACCGAAACAGATCGCCTGGCAGCCGGCTTTGGCCATCGTGCCGACGATTTCGGGCGTGATCGTGTCCACGCGCGAGAACGCGTTCCAGCGGATCCCCGTGTTGCGGTCGATCATCTCCCCGCAGACTGCGAGGAAGTGTTTGCGATAGAGCGTGAACAGATCGTCCTCGATGGTGATCTCGGTGAAGCCCAGCCGTGCGAGGTCCTCGATCTCGTCGACGCATTTCACCGGATCGCGGTAGCGCACCTTGCGGCCGGTCCAGGCCGGTGCCGAACAGAAGATGCACTCGTACGGGCAACCGCGACTGGTGACGACACTCGCGTGGCTGTCGAACGCCAGGTAGCGCGCCAGCGGCACCAGATCGCGCGCGGGATTCGGCAGCGTGTCGAGATCGTCTTCGAGCGGGCGCGGTGCGTTCTTCCAGGCGCGACCGGTACTGCGGTCGATGCCGGCGAGACCGCGCACGTCGCGCACGTCCATGCGGCCTTCGATCGAGCGCACCAACTCGCGCAGCGTGTGCTCGCCCTCGCCGATCGCGATGTAGTCGAGCGCCGGCAGGCGCTGGAACGAACCCTCGATCTCGAACGAGACGTGCGGCCCGCCCATCACGATCGCCACCTGCTCATCACACTTGCGCACCACCTCGGCGATGCTCTCGGCGATGTGGTGATTCAGCGTGACCGAGGTGATGCCTACCAGCTGCGGCCGGAAGCGCTGCATGCGACGCTCGATCTTGTCGGGCGTGGTGCGCGCCAGCAGCAGGTCGAGGATCTCGACCTCGTGGCCTTCGGAGCGCAGCGCCGACGCCAGGTACGGCAGCGTCACGAGCAGCCGCGGAAACTCTTCGAACGGGTACGACGGATTGATCAGCAGAACGCGCACGGAGCCCCTCCTGTGAGCAGGCCGCCATGCGCCTCGCCCGTTGATTCGAAAGCCGCGGCATTCTAGGCGCGATGTCGCCCTGCCGTCACTGCGCGCGCGCGTCGGCCTCGATCGCCGCGGCGAGCGCCGCGCGCTCGACTGCGTTCGGCGCGCTGACCCCGGCGATCCACGCACGCCGTTCGCCAGCGGCTTCGCTGTGCGTATCGCCCGCCGGCGCCGCACCCGTGATCACCACGAAAACGCTGCCCACCTCTGCAAACACCACCGTTTCTCCGCGAGCCGGCGCCGACGCGCGGGCCTCGTCGATTGCGCGCTTCACGGCCGGTGTGGCGGTTGCGGCTCCCGGAACCCAGTAGTCGCGCTCGTGGACACGCTCCGCATAGACGCCGGTCGGTGCGTGCGTGGTGGCAAACACCGGCATTTCGCCCGCCGGAGTGAAGACGAGTGCGGGCTGGGCACGCAGACGCGCGCTCGCCCTCGCAACCTCGGGCGCCGGTGCGGCCGCAGCCGGCGGCGCGACGGAGGGCAGCGCGCCGGCCTCGCTCGCGACGGTCGGCGCGGGCGCAATCGCAGCGATGCCAGGCGGCGGCGTCGGCGGCAACTCCTCCGGCTCGGTCCGATGCACCTGTGCGGCGCGCAGATCGGCGGCCCGGCTGGCGGTGCTTTGCGAGCGCCCGCGCCGATCCCGGAACACCTGCTCGGTCATGTCGCCGGCCTCGATCTCCGCAGGTTCCGGGAGCGGCAGCCCCGAGAACGAATCGGCGCTGTAGGGCTCGAAGCTGGCCAGGTAGGGCCGCGCATTCGTGGCCGTGACGCTGGCCGGAAATGCCAGCGCTCGCGGGATCACTTCGTCGGCCGTGAGCGGGCGCGCCGCAGCGCGACTGCCGCCTGGCAGCTCGCGCACCTGCACTTCATTGCGTTTCACGAGCGTTTCGAGCGCGCGCCGAAACGACTCGGGATCGGTCCAGGTTCCGCTGATCAGGTGGCTTCGCGCTTGCGACACATCCTTGGCTTCGACTTCGATCTCCGCGAGCAGCTGATCGCCGAGCGTGACGGTCGCGACGAAGCCGTCGCCGCAAAGCCGGCGGAACGCTGCGGCGTCCGCGCTCTCGAGGCGGCGCGCCGCATCGGTGACGCGCGCAGTGCGCAGCACATCGACGAAGATCGGCGCCGATACGCGCACACCGACGACGAGCCGACCGCCCGCGCGCGAGAGCGTCGTGATCGAGTACTGCGGGGCGGCGCCGTCGCGGCGCTCGGTTTCCTCGCGAGCGACGCAAGCGCCCGGCTCGCCGCGCGCGAGACCCTGCCGCGAGTCGTAGCCATCGCCGAGTTCGAGCGGCGTGCCGCCGATCGGAAACGCGAAGGGTCCCGCCGCTCGCTGGGCAAACGCCGGCGCCGCCGCAATCACGGCCAGCCCGACGAATGCAATCACGCGACGTGCGATCCGCTGCAGCACGATCCCTCTTGGCGCGGGACCGTACCCCTTCCAGGCCCGCGCTCCACCCGCAACCGATGCGCGCGCGCGGCGAGTTCGGGAGACTCCGCCGCCATGCCCCAGGCTGCCGCTCTCGATGCCGACGCGCAGGTGCGCACCGAATACGAGCAACGGCTGGCTGCACGTCGTACCGATGCGAACGCCGCACGCCGGCGCGCGACGCGCATTTCGCAAGCGCGACTCGCGGTGTTCGCACTCGGCGTCGTGGTTGCCGGCATCGCGCTCGGCGCGAAGCGAATCGATCCGCGCTGGCTGCTGGCGCCCGCGCTCGCCTTCGTGGCACTCGTCGCGCTGCACGATCGCGTGCTGCGCCTCCGCGACGCGCGCGAGCATGGCGTCCGTTACTACGAGGACGGCATCGCGCGACTCGACGCCGCGTTTGCGGGGCGCGGTCCGAGCGGCGAGCGCTTCCGCGATCCCGCGCATCCGTACGCCGACGACCTCGACCTGTTTGGCGAAGCGGGCCTCTTCGATCTGCTGTGCCGTGCGCGCACCGCGGCCGGCGAGGCCACGCTCGCGGCCTGGCTGCTCGCCCCGGCGCCGCCCGACGAAGTGCGGGGCCGCCAGCACGCCGTCGCCGAACTCGCCCCCGCGCTCGAGCTGCGCGAGTCGCTGGCGCTGGTCGGCGATTCGGTCGCGACGGGCCTGCATGCCGCGGCGTTGATGCGCTGGGGCGAATCGGCTCCCGCCGCGCCCGCTTTGGCGCTGCGCGTCGCACTCGGCGCGCTCTCCCTGCTCTCGGCCGGCCTCGTCGCCGCAACGTTCGCTGGCGCTCCCATGCTGATCCCCTGGCTCGCCGTGCTGGCGATCGGCGCCGGCGTCGCGGCGACACAGCGGCGCCGCACGCAGCGCGCGATTGCCGATACCGAAGCACCCGCGCGCGATCTCGCACTGCTCGCGCGCTTGCTCGCGGTGCTCGAGTCGCAGCGTTTCGCATCGCCGCGCCTCGTCGCGCTGCGCAGCGCCATCGCGACCGCGGGCGTTCCCGCATCGCGCGAGATCGCGCGGCTCGGACGACTCGTCGAGCTGCTCGATGCGCGGCGCAACCAGCTCTTCGCACCGATCGGCGCGGCGCTGTGCTTCACCACGCAAGTCGCGCTCGCGATCGAGGCGTGGCGCGCGCGCTGTGGACCCGCGCTGCGCGCGTGGATCGATGCGACCGCCTCGTTCGAGGCGCTCGCGTCGCTCGCGACGCACGCCCACGAGCATCCGCACGATGTGTTCCCGGAGTTTTGCGACGGACCGCCGCGTTTCGAAGCGAAGGCGCTCGGACATCCGCTGCTGCCCGAATCGCGCTGCGTGCGCAACGATGTTCGGCTCGACGACGCGCCGCGCCTATTGCTGGTGAGCGGCTCGAACATGTCGGGCAAGAGCACGTTGCTGCGCAGTGTCGGCGTCGCGACGGTGCTCGCGCAGGCGGGCGCGCCGGTGCGGGCGCGATCGCTGCGGCTCTCGCCACTGGCGGTCGGGGCGTCGCTGCGGGTCTTCGACTCGCTGAAGGACGGCCATTCGCACTTCTACGCGGAGATCCGCCGCCTGCGCCAGGTGGTGGAGCTGATCTCCGGCAAGATTCCCGTGTTGTTCCTGCTCGACGAGATCCTGCACGGCACCAACTCGCATGATCGCCGCATCGGCGCGGAAGCGGTCGTGCGCAACCTGGTGGCGCGCGGCGCGATCGGACTCGTCACCACGCACGATCTCGCGCTCGCGAAGATCGCCGACGACCTCGGTCCGCGCGCGGCCAACGTGCATTTCGAGGATCAGGTGCAGGACGGCGGGATGCACTTCGACTATCGGATGCGCCCCGGCGTCGTCACGCGCAGCAATGCGCTGGCGCTGATGCGGGCGGTCGGACTCGACGTGTGAGGCATCCCGCGTTCTGGGGATGACAGCGCTGCCACGCACCGGATGGCGCCGCCACATCGTAGAGTGGGAGGCATGCGCCGTTGTTCCGCCGCCGCTTCGATCATCTCTTCGAGGAAATCTCGGTGCGAATTGGTCGCCTGGCGCCGCGCTATGCGCTCTGGCTGCGTCTTCGCGAATTGGGCATGGACGCCGACCGGCTGTCGCAGGGCGACGTCGTCGCGTTCTGTCGCGATCACCTCGATGGATTCTTGCGCGAACACGAGTGCGCCCTCGCGCCCCGGAAGGCGCGCGATCTGCTCCGCAGCGTCGCGCGCCACGATCCCGCGTTGCGCACGCCCGCCGAGTGGCTTGCCGGAAGGTGAGCGCGGACCCCGCGCGCGCCTCGGCCCCTGCAAAGCGCGCCGGCGGCGGCATACGCTGTGCGGATGAAGTCGTACGGGGCAGCGCGGATGCTGGGCGCCGGCGCGATCGCGCTGGCCTTCGCGTGCAGCGCCGCCCCCGCCACGCGCCCGGATCCGGCCGTCGTCCAGATCGAATCGATCCAGCTGCGCCTTGGCAGCTCCCCTGCGTTCGATAGCGACGGCGCCAGTCTCGATTCGCGCGCACTCGATGCGCTCGGCGGATTCGGCAGCGTCCCGCTGCCGGACTATTGGGCGCTGGGACGGCGTCGACGCGGCCTCGATGGTTGGTATCGCGCACACTTCGAAGTGACGGACGCACCGACCAACTGGGGCATTGCGATCGACGGCGCCTGGGCGTCGCTGCAGGTCTTCGTGAACGGCGAGCGCTTGGTCGATGCGACGGCCGCCGATCGGCCCGCGCAGATCCCGCTCGTCGCGGCCGCCAAGGTGCTGGTTCCATTGCCGCGTTCGCTGCTGCACCCGGGATCGAACGAGGTGGCGCTTCGCTTCTCCACGCGTCCCGATGAGATCGGCAGCCTGTACGGGCTCGCGATCGGTCGGGTCGATTCGCTCGCTGCGATCCAGCGAAAATCGATGCTGTGGACGGCAACACTGCCGAGCCTGCTCGCGCTGTTCGGCCTCTCCTGCGGACTGCTGGTCTTGCTGCTGACGCGCTGGGCGGTGATCGGCGGAACCTTTGCTCTCGGACTCGGCACGTCGTTGTGGTCGTCCGCGGCGCTGCTCGCGCCGCTCGCTACGAGCCCGTCGTCCTTGTTCGGCGGCGTCGTCGCGACGGCGGCGCACGCGTTCCCGCCCTGCATCGCGCTCGGTTTCTTGCGCGCACTGGGTCTGCACCGGCCACGCGTCGAAACGCTGCTGATCGGGAGCATCGTGCTGGGCGCAGGGGTTCGTTCGCTGGTCGAGCCGGTATGGATCCCGGTCATCGACAACCTCTGGTGGCTGGTCGATGCCGCGATCGGTGTCTACCTGCTGCGGCTGGCCGTCGCGGCGGTGCGGCGCGATGCGTTGCCAGTGCCCCGCGTCTTGCTCGGCGCATCCGTCATCGTCGTCGGAGCGGGCATCATCGATCTCGCCAGTCTCTTTCGCGGTCGATCCCCCTTTGGCTTCTCGCTGTTCATCACGACGAGCCCGCTGATCGGGCTCGCGACCGCGGCAGGACTCGTCGTGACGCTGGCGCGCTCGCTCAGCGCTGCGCAGCAGCTCAACATCGACCTCGAACAACGCGTCGAAGAGAATCGCCGGGAACTGGACACGAGCTACGCGCGCACCGCCATCCTCGAACGCGACCGCGCGATCGCCGGCGAACGCGAACGCATGATGCGCGACATGCACGACGGCACCGGCGGACAGCTCGTCTCGGCGCTGGCGATGGTCGAAGCGGGCGATGTGCCACGCGACGAAGTGGCAGAAACGCTGCGCGAAGCGCTCACCGACCTGCGTCTGGTGATCGACTCGCTGGAGCCCGGCGAGCCGGATCTGCTGGCGCTGCTCGCCCATGCGCGCGCGCGACTCGAACCCCGGCTCGAGCGGCACGGGCTGCACTTCGCGTGGGAAGTGGCGGACGTGCCGGCGCCCGACCGCTTCGGACCCGAGCAGTCGCTGCACCTGATGCGCATCTTCCAGGAGGCCGTCACCAACGCGGTGAAGCACGCACGCGCGACCACGATCTCGGTGCGTACCGGCACCGCGCGCGACGCCAAGGGACGCGCGTGTGCGTACGTCGAAGTCGCGGACGACGGCTGCGGTCTCGGTGCCGGGCCGCGCGGAGCAAACGGCGCGATCGGGCGCGGTCTGCGCAACATGCACAAGCGAGCCGAGGAACTCGGCGGAGAGCTCGTCGTCGCGAGCATCGCGCAGGGAACCGCGGTGCGGCTGCTGCTTCCGCTCAGGAGTCCATCTTGACGAGCCCGGTGGCCAGCGCTTCGTACACCGCTTCGCCGCGTGAGTGCACTTCGAGTTTCCCGTAGATGCGCCGCACATGGGTCGCCACCGTGTGCGTCGACAGACCGAGCAGTCGCGCAATCTCGGCGTAGCTGAAACCCTTCACGATGTAGCTGAGCACCTCGCGCTCGCGCGGCGAGAGTTCGGCCGCGCCGATCGACTCGGCGGCCGGTACGGGGGCGGGCTCGGGCGACTTCGAGAAGCGCTGAAGCAGGTAGCGCGCGACCGGTGGGCTCATCGGCGACCCCCCCTCGATCAGCTCCAGGATCGAGCGCCCGATCGACTCCGCGGTGGCGTCCTTCAGCAGATACCCGAGCGCGCCCGCCTCGATCGCCGCGACGACGTGCTGTTCATCGCCGAATACCGTGATCACCATCGACTGGGTGCCGGCCCCGCGCGCCCGCACCTGGCGGATCAGTTCGAGGCCGCTGCCGTCGGGCAGATCGAGGTCGGTGAGCAGCACGGCCGGAGGCTCTCCCGCGAGAACCGCACGCGCGGCTTCGCAGCTGCCGACCGAAGCCACCATCCGCAGCTGGGGATGCGAATCGACGATGCGTGCTAGCCGCGCCCGCGTCGGATCGTCGTCTTCGACGATCACGATGCTGTGTCGCGCCCCGGGCTGCTGGCACTGCTGAATCAATCGACGCTCCCCGGGATGGAATCGCTGGTGCGAGGATCGCACCCATCAAACCGGATCGAACCCCGCCTCGCAGTCCCCTGTTCTGGGGACGCATCCGATCGCACGCGCCCACAGGCCGAGCGTACTGTCTCGCGACGCGCCAGCTACTCGGGCCGGATCCGGATCTGCGGCCCGACCTCTTCGAGCTTCTTGCGCATCGTGTCGCGTCGCGCCTGCAATTCATCGGGCGTGAGCGAGTCGACGTCGCCCTCGATGCCGAGGCCGGCGCGAACGCCCGTGAGGTCGAGCGCCTGGCGCGTCGGGTCGAAGCCGATGTCGCGCAGGATGCGGGCGCCGTGCTTCTCGGCGAAGTAGCCGTAGATCTTCGCCAGCTCACCGAACAGGTTCACGTCGGGCGCGTAACGACCGATCGAACCATCGATGAAGAGCATGTTCTTCACGTAGAGCATCAAATGTTTTGGCATGCGCGCACCGTGCTTGAGCAGCCCGCGCAGCACCTGCTGGATCTCCGCGAGCAGTTCCTCGCTGCCCATCTTGGTCGGATCGCGCACCGGCTGGTCGACCTTCAGGATGCGCATCAGCTCGTCGAGGTCCGCATCGGGCGCGAGCGCACCGAGGTCGCGGAACGCGGCGAGCTGGCCGCGCACGTCGTTTGCCGCGCCGGTCATCATCATGCGCAGGAACGCGAGCCGCTGCGGCTCGGCCATCCGACCGGTCATCCCATAGTCGAACAGGCCGACGCGGCCGTCGCGCATCACGACCAGGTTGCCGCCGTGCAGATCGCCGTGGAAGACGCCATAGATCATCGCGCCCTCGAGGAAGGCGATCATCAGCGAGCGCAGCACCGCGGCAGTGTCGATGCCAGCTGCGCGCATGCCGTCGATGTCGTCGGCGTGGAAGCCGTCGAGGCGTTCCATCACCAGCAGCCGGCGCGTGACCCGCTCGGGATGCGGTCGCGGCACGACGATCAGCGTCTGGCCGGCATCGCGCAGCACATGCGCGATGTCGAGCATGTTCTGGCCTTCCAGCCGGAAGTCGAGTTCCTCCGCGATCGTCTCGGCGAACAGTTCGACCAGCGCGGGCGGATTCGCGAGCGCCGCGACCGGGATCCGCCCGACCAGATACGGCGCGATCCAGGCCATCGCCGCGACGTCCTGGCGCACCAGTGTCGCAACCTGGGGACGCTGCACCTTGACGACGACTTCTTCGCCGTGAAGCCCTCTGGCGACATCTGTTTGCAACGTCGCGGCGTGCACCTGCGCGATCGATGCCGACGCGAGCGGCGTCGTTTCAAAGCGAGCGAACACCGATTCGAGCGAAGCGCCGAGTTCTTGCTCGACCACTGCGCGCACGTGCGAGAAGGGCTCTGCCGGCACGCGGTCGCGGCAGATCTTGAACTCCGCGACGAGTTCGTCGGGGAAGATGCCCTGCCCCGACGACACGATCTGCGCGAGCTTGATGTACGACGAGCCGAGTTTCTCGAACGCGATCCGCAGCCGTCGCGACAGCGCCGCGCGCGACGCTTCGGGCCCGCGGCGTTTCTCGAAGACCCACCACATCCCGACCGCGTAACCGACCAGCATGCCCGCGCGCAGGAAGCGCCGCACCGGCGGCAGCCGCCGCCGTCGCACCCAATCCGGCAGCTGCGCCTGGTTCGTCGCCCGCAGCGCATCGATGCCGCGACGCCACGCCATCCGCTCGGGCTCGACCTTCCACGGGCCGCGCTCCGAGAACGCCCCGATCGCAAGGTCGCTGCCGTTCTCCAGCGTTGCGCTGGGGACATTCGTTGTGTCAGTTGCGTTGGGAACCTTCGTTGCGTCGATCACGGCGGGCGGAGACTAGACCACATCGCGGCCACGGCGAGCGGCGACCGGGGCTCGCGCAGCCTTCTGATAGGATGGCCGCGCCGATGCCCCACTTGCCGCTTGCAGCGCTCGCAACACCCGACCGTGCGCGCACGCTCGACGCGCTCGAGCGCGAACACTTCGACTGCGTGGTCATTGGCGGCGGCATCACCGGCGCGGGCGTCGCTCGTGAGGCCGCACTGCGCGGCCTGCGCGTTGCGCTGCTCGAGGGGCGCGACTTCGCCTCGGGCACCTCGAGCCGCTCGTCCAAGTTGATCCACGGCGGCCTGCGCTACCTCGCGATGGGCGACATCGCGCTGGTGCGCGACACCGCGCTCGAGCGCAAGCGCGTGTTCGCACTCGCGCCGCATCTCGCGGAGCGCCGCTGGATGCTGGTGCCGGCCCGCTCGTATGCAGGACTGCTGAAGTTCCGCGCCGGCCTCGCCACCTACGAGAAGCTCGGCGCCGTCGAGGAGCCCGACCGCCACCGCAACTGGGACGCCGCCGACCTCGCGCGCGAAGAACCGGCGCTGCGACGCGACCGCTTTCCGTACGCCTGCGTCTACCGCGAATACCTGACCGACGACGCGCGCCTGGTGCTCGCCAACCTGCGCGACGCCGTCGGGCGCGGCGCGCTGGTGCTGAACCATGCACCGGTCGGCGCGATCACGATCGAGGCGGGACGCGCCGTCGGTGTCGTCGCACGCTGCAGCAACAGCGGTCGCAGCGTTCGCGTCCGTGCGCGCTGCGTCGTCAACGCGGCCGGTCCCTGGGTCGAATCCGTCCGCCGACTCGAAGAGCCGGGGGCGCCATCGTGGCTGCACCTCTCGAAGGGCGTGCACGTCGCGGTGCCGGCGGCGCGACTTCCGCTGCGCCAGATCGCGATCCTCGGCACGGCCGACAAGCGTTCGATCTTCGCGATCCCGCGCGGCGACGTCGTCTATCTCGGTACCACCGACACCAGCTACGAACACGGCGCCGATCCGGAACCGCCGGTGCTGCGCGAAGACGTCGCGTATCTGCTCGAACCGGTGGCGCGATACTTCGACACCGAACCCCTGCAGCTCGGCGATTGCGTGACGGCATGGGCGGGACTGCGCCCGCTGCTCGCGGAGCCGGGCAAGGCGCCCGCCGAGCTCTCGCGGCGCGACGAGATCGGACTGAGCCCGAGCGGCGTCGTCACGATCGCCGGCGGCAAGCTCACCGGTTATCGCAAGATGGGCGTCGACGTGCTCGCGCGCGTCGCCGAAGTGCTCGGTCGTTCGCTCGCGCTTGCAGAGTACGACGCGACACCGCTACCGGGCGGCGACTTCGACGGCGACCTCGACGCGCTCGCAGCACGCGTCGCGCACGCCAGCGGCGTCGACGCGCGAATCGCCGCGCGGCTCGTACGGCTCTACGGCACCGAGTCCGAAGCCGTCGTCGCGTGCGGTCGAGAACCGCTCGTGCCGGGCGCCGCCGTGCTCGCCGGCGAAGTGGACTGGGCAATCGACGTCGAAGGCGCGCTCGACCCACTCGATGTCGTGTATCGGCGCACGCGCGCCGCACTCTACGATCCCGATGCGCGCGTGGCGCTCGTCGCGCCGGTCGCGCAACGAATGGCGTTGCGACTCGGTTGGAGTGCGGAACACACCACGGAGCAGACGCGCGCGCTGCGCGAGCGGCTCGACGCCGATCTGGCTTTCCAGGAGGAGACGCAACCGTGACCGATGTGCTGGAGATCCTGCGCCGCGAACTCGGCGATGCCGTGCGCAGCGACCCGGAAACACGCGCGGCGCAGAGCCGCGATGCCTGGGTGATGGCCGAACTGGACACACTCGAGAACGAACCGCGCGCGCTGCCGCTGGCCGTCGTCGAGCCGACCTCGACCGCTGCCGTCTCGCAAGCACTCGCGTTGTGTCGCTCGCTGGGTGTCCCGGTCGTTCCGATCGGCGCCGGTTCGGGCGTCTGCGGTGCGGTGGCGCCGGACACCCGCAGCGTCGCGCTCTCCACGCGCCGCCTCACCGGTCTGCGACGCATCGACGCGACGGACCTCGTCGCGGTGTTCGGCGCCGGCACGATGGGAATCGACGCGGAAAGCGCCCTCACCCCGCACGGACTCACGCTCGGCCACTGGCCGCAGTCGATCGAGATCTCGACCGTCGGCGGCTGGGTCGCGACGCGCGCCTCGGGACAATTCTCGACGGCGAATGGCAGCATCGAGGATCTGCTGCTCGCACTCGAGGTGGTGCTCTCCGACGGCTCGGTGCTGCGCACACGCGAGACCCCGCGCGCTGCGACCGGCCCCGACTTGCGCCAGCTCTTCCTCGGCTCGGAGGGCACGCTCGGCGTCATCACCGAGGTGACGTTCTCGGTGCGCGCGCGCGCCGAGACCACACACAGCCAGGCGTTCCACTTCGAGGGTTTCCACGCCGGCCTCGAACCGATCCGGCGTGGGCTGCGCGCGGGCTTTCATCCTCCGGTTGCCCGCCTCTACGACCCTCGCGAATCGCGTCGCAACTTTCGCGATTTCGTGCCGAAGGACCGCGCGCTGCTGCTGCTGCTGCACGAAGGACCTGCAAGCGCCGTCGCGGCGCAGGCGGAAGCGCTCGCACGTCTGTGTCGCGAGTCCGGCGGCATCGAAACCGACGCGGCCGCGGTGGATCAATGGCTGGGCCATCGCAACCGGGTGCCCAGTTTTCGAAGTTTCCTCGAACAGGGCGTGGTGGTCGATACGATCGAAGTCGCGGCGACCTGGAGCCGCGTCGACGCGCTGTACCGGGGCGTCGTCGAGGCGCTCTCGCGCGTGCCGGGCGTGCTCTCGGCGACCGCCCATTCGAGTCACAGCTATCGATCGGGCACCTGCCTCTATTTCAGTTTCGCCGCAAAGCCCGATGACCCCGCGCGGATGCGGGACAGCTATGCCGCCTGTTGGCGCGCCGCGATGGAGGCAACGCTGGCCGCGGGCGGCGGCATCGCGCATCACCATGGCATCGGTCGCGTGCGACGCCCGTGGCTCGCCGCGGAAGTCGGCGAGACGGGCGTCACCATACTGCGTGCCCTGAAACAGGCGCTCGATCCCGCTGGGCTGCTCAACCCCGGCAACCTGATCCCGTAGCGAGCGGCATGGGCGAGCACGTCCTCGCGCTCGATCTGGGCACGACCGGCGTGCGCGCGCTGCTGGTCGGCGCGAACGGCGCGATCCGTGCCCGTGCCTGGCGCCCGCTCGCGTCGCGCTTTCCGCAGCGCGGCTGGCTCGAGCAGGATCCCGCTGCGTACTGGACGCGCAGTGAGGAGGTGGTGCGCGCAGTACTCGCCGAGGCGCGTCTCGTCGCGCGCGACCTGGCCGCGATCGGCATCGTGACCCAGCGCGCCACGGCGCTTGCGTGGGACGCCGAACGCGGCACTCCGCTGGCCCCGGCGATCGGCTGGCAAGACCAGCGCAGCGGGCCGCGCGTGCGGGATCTCGTGGCAGATGGAATCCCTGTAACGACGATGGCTTCAGCGACGAAGTTCGAGTGGCTCCTGCGCCATGGAGCGGGCGTGGCCGCGGCCGCACGCGAGGGTCGTCTCCGGTTCGGAACGCCCGACGTGTGGCTCACCGATCGGCTGACCGGCGGTGCCATCTTCGCGACCGATGCGAGCCAGGCCTGCTGCACCGGTCTCTACGATCTGCGCCGCGCCACCTGGTCCGAGCCGGCGCTCGCGCTCTTCGGAATCGACCGCAACTGCCTGCCGATCGTGATGCCGACGAATGCCGTGGTCGGGGAAACGCCGCGCGACTGGCTCGGCGCGAGCGTGCCGGTCGCCGCGCGCGCCGGCGATCAGCAGGCCGCGACCTTCGCGCAGGGCGCCGTGACGCCCGGGTCGGCGAAGTTGACGCTCGGCACCTCGGCGATGCTCGACCTCCACACCGGCGACACACCCGCGCGTGCAGAGCGAGGTTGCTATCCGCTCGCGCTCTGGGAACTCGAACAGGGCCCGCGTGCGTTCTGTCTCGAGGGAACCGTGATCACCGCGGGCGCGGCCGTCGAGTGGCTCGTCGATCTCGGCCTGCTCGCGCGCGCGAGCGACCTCGACGCCGTCGCAGCGCGCGCACCGACATCGGAAGGCGTCGTTTGCGTACCGGCATTGCAGGGGCTCGGAACGCCTTGGCTCGAGGACGAGACCCGCGCGATCTTGCTCGGCCTTTCGCGCGGCTCGCGCGCCGAGCATGTGGTGCGCGCGGTGATGGACGGCATCGCGCAGCGCTGTGCAGACGTCTGCGATGCGATGGGGCTTGCGCCCGGGCCGCTGCGTGTCGACGGCGGACTCGCGCGCAGCGACGCGCTCGTTGCGGCGCTCGCCGATGCGCTGGGTCGCGAGCTTTGGCGCGCGGCCGAGACCGAGACTACGGCGCTCGGCGCGGCGTATCTCGCGGGAATCGCCGTCGGCGTCTGGCGCGACGCGCACGAAGCAGTGGCGACCGCTGCAGCGCCCGAGCGGATTGCGCCACAGAACGGCGCCGCCGAGCGCGCTGCGCTGCGCGCGTCATGGCAGCGCGCCGTCGCGCGAGCGCGCGATTGCTAGCGACTGTGGCTGCGAGCGAGCCGGCGGGCGCACGGGATGCAGAGTCCGTGGCTCGCCGCAGAGCTGCGTACGCTCGTTCCGGAGCGCAGGATCGCGGCGCGGCACCAGGCGCAGACGGCGCCCACGACCGTCGCTCGCTTTTCGCTGCGCTGCGGCGTCGCGCTCGGATCGGAACTTCGCGGCATGGGGCGTCGTCGGTCGATCGAGCGCGGCGCTGAAGCGCGGTACCGTGGCACGCGATGACCGAATCCCTGCCCCTGCGCCGCATCGGCTCCGTCACCGTGCTCTTCGGCGAGCGCGGGGGCAAGTATCCGCACGGGAACGCGCTGCTGGTACGCGGCACGGACGAGAGCGTCGTGATCGATCCAGGCCTCGGCATGTTGGCGCGAAGCGATGCGCTCCCGCACGCCGACCGCGTGCTGAACAGCCACTGCCACGAAGATCACATCGCGGGCAATCACCTGTTTCCCGGCGCGAGCTGGCACCTGCACGAGGCCGATCTGCCCGGGATCCGCTCGCTCGATGGGATGATGGCGATCTACGGCTATTCCGAGCCCGTGCAGTCGGCGTTCCGCAAGGTCGTCGCCAGCGAGTTCCACTACGTCGCACGACCCGACGCGCAGGCGTTTCGCGACGGCACGGTCTTCGACCTCGGCGGGGGCGTGCGCATCCGGGTGCTGCACGCACCGGGGCACACGCGCGGGCACTCGTTCTTCTGGATCGAGCCCGACGACGTGCTCTATCTGGCCGACGTCGATCTCTCGAGCTTCGGCCCGTACTACGGCGACGCCTGGTCGGACCTCGGCGATTTCGAGCGCACGCTCGCGACGCTGCGAACGCTCGCGCCGCGCCATTGGGCCACCTTCCATCACATCGGCGTGCTCGATGACCGTGCGGCGTTCCTCGACCGGCTCGATCGCTTCGAGGCGGTGATCGGCGACCGCGAGCGACGGCTCGTCGCGTACCTCCGCGGGATGCCGCGTTCGCTTGCGGAGATTGCGGCGCATCGCTTCGTCTACCGCCCGGCGGACCCGATTTCGTTCGCGGATCCGGTCGAGGCACGGTCGATGGCGCAACACCTGGAGCGACTGGTCGCCGCAGGCACGGTCCGTGAGGTCGAAGCGGGGCGTTTCCTCACCGCTTGACCCCTCCTCACGCCGATCGCCCCTCGGGCCGATGAGCCCGCGTGATGTTCGGCGCGACGCTCCAGGCGGCCCTGACGCTTCTCGTCGCCGCGGTGCTGGCCACCTACGTACAGCTCCGCGCGCGGAGCGCGCCGTTGCGCCTGCCGCTGCTGGCGCTGCTCGTCGCGCTGATCGTGTGGTCGGGTGGCGTGATCTGGCGCTTCGCGGCGACGGACGTCCGAGTCGCGTTCGCCGGGCTCGTCGTCACCTGGATCGGTGTCGCGACGGTCCCACCGCTTTGGCTGCTGCTGGCGGCTCGTTACGCGAGAATTCGCAGCCTCGAGCAGCGCCCGGCGCTCGCCATCGCGCTGTTCGTACCCTCGCTCTTCGCGCTGCTGGCGGTCGCAACGACCCGCGAACATCAGCTCTTCTTCCGCGACTTCTCGCCGCGCGGCCTGCCCCAGCGCGGTCCCCTCTTCTACGCGTACCTGGCATTCGCCTACCCGATGGTGATCACCGGCATCGTGCTTTTCCTGCGTGATGCGAGACGTATGTGGAGTTCAGATGGCTGGCCGCGTTGTCTGCTGCTGGCGGGCGCCGCGGTACTTCCGACCGGTGCCAGTTTGTTGTTCATCGCGCGGCTCTGGCCCGTGGCATACGACCCGACGCCGGCAATGCTGGGCTGCTCGCTGGTGATCCTGACGTTCGGCGAGTTCCGCTATCACTTGCTTCAAGTCCTCCCGCTCGCGCGCGGCGACGTGATCGACCACCTGCGCGACGGCGTCCTGATTGCCGACGCCGCGGGTCGTGTGATCGACGCGAACCCCGGCGCGCTCGCGATGCTCGGTTGCAAGATCGGCGCGGTACGCGGCGCGCGCCTGGGCGCACTCCTCGCGCCGCTCGGCGGGAGCGCGACCCTGATCGAGTCGCTGGGCCAGAGCTTCGAACAGCTGCCACCCGATTCCGGCGCCGCACCGATCGAGTGGTCGACGCGCCAGGAGCGCCGCATCGAAGTCACCGCGAGGTGTCTGCGGGCGCCGACAGGGGAAGCGCTCGGCCGCTTCGCGGTACTGCGCGATCGAACCGACGAGCGCCGGACCGAAGCGCTGCTGCGCCAAAGCCAGAAGCTGGAAACGGTCGGAAGCCTGGTGGCGGGCGTCGCCCACGAAGTCAACAACCCGCTCGCGTTCGTGTCGGCGAATCTCGGCCAGCTCGAGCGTATGGCCGCCTTCGTGGCGAAGCGACTCTCCGCTCCGGGAGACGACGAGGTCGAAGAACTGGCGGAGATGCCTCAACTCGTCGCGGAGTGCCAGGACGGCATCGGACGCATCCGTCGCATCGTCGACGCGATGCAGCGCTTCTCGCGCGTGCCGAGCGACGAATTCGTTCCGGTCGACGTGAATTGCGTGATCGAGCAGGCGATCCGCCTCGCCGATCTCCACAGCAGTCGGGACGTGCTGGTGCAGGCCTTGCTCGAGCCCGACCTGCCATTCGTACACGGCTCTGCTTCGCGCCTCGAACAGGTGTTCCTGAACCTGCTGGTGAACGCCAAGCACGCACTCGCGGAGCGACGCGCGGGTCGCATCGAAGTGGCCACACACTTCGCCGGGAACGTCGTCGAGGTGAGCGTGCGCGACGACGGACCCGGCGTACCCGCCGCTCTGCGCCATCGCGTATTCGATCCATTCTTCACCACCAAGGGTCCAGAACGCGGCACCGGCCTCGGGCTCTCGATCGCGTTCGACATCGTCCGCGAGCATGGCGGCGTATTGGAACTGCGCCCCACCACCGACGGCGGCGCGTGCTTCGTCGCGCATCTGCCGCCGCATGTGGATTGCGACGCCGAGGGCGGAACCTCGCGCTGCTGACCGGATCGCCTCTGTGCAATCCTCGGTCGGCCATGGACGAAGCGGACGAACCCGTCGTAGTGCGCGTGTCGCGACGCCGAGCGCAGGTGGACGAGTGGGTGTTGGTGCTCAGCGCCGAGGGCCTCGCGACGGGTGTGCGCGGGAGCGCGGCGGGCTTCGCACTCGAAGTGGCTGCGCGCGACGCGCCCCACGCGGAGAACGTGTTGGCAGTCTGGCAGCGCGAGAACGAGCGAGCGCCCGTGCCCGCGGCGCCCGCGCCGATCGACGCCCATGCAGTCATGCACGCGTTCGTCGTCGCGGCCTTCCTGCTTGCGCTGTTCGCCGCGACGGGACCCGCGGGCCGATCGGACTCGGCGTTCGGCGCGCGCGGCAGCGCCGAAGCGTCGCGTATCGTCGCGGGCGAGACGTGGCGCGCGCTCACCGCTCTGACGCTGCATGCCGACTTCGCGCATGTGCTCGGCAACGCGGTGGCCGGGGCGCTGTTCCTCTCCGCGGTGTTCCGCGCGTTCGGCCTCGGCATCGGTGGCGCGCTCGCACTCGCCGCGGGCGTGCTCGGCAATCTCGCCAACGCAGCGATGCAGGCGCCCTCGCATGCGACGATCGGCGCCTCGACCGCGGTGTTCGGGGCGCTGGGCCTACTGGTCGGAAACGCGCTCGTGATGCGGCGTGCATCGCTGCGCGGGCAACCCGTGTGGCTACCGATCGGCGCGGCCCTCGCGCTGCTCGCAATGCTCGGGACCGAGGGCGAACGCGTCGACATCTGGGCGCACGGACTCGGGCTGTTGGCCGGCGTAGCGCTCGGCGCGATCGCGTCGGCGCTGCCGGCAAGGTGGTTGGCGTCGCGAGTGCTCCAATGGATCGCCGGGGCGAGCGCGCTGATCGCCTTGGTGGTTGCATGGGTGATTGCGCTGCGCGCGTAGGCAGCGACCCGATCCGACTTCGCGTCTCGGGGTTCGCTGGCGCCCGCGCTTCGCTCCATCGGTGCGCGGGCACGCGGAACGCACTGCGTGCGCGCCGCGCGCAGGCAACCCTGAATCCCTTCGGTCGCCGCGTCGCCGGCGCTGCGTGGGTGGAATCGCTTCGAGCGGTGAGAACGCGGCGCGGCTCGCCCTCTCCCCGCGGAAGTAGCCTGTCAGCCGCGCCGCTGGGAGCTAGGTTTCGCGTGGATCTTGGGTCGATGAGGGGGAACGCAATTGTCGTGGGACCGTCCGCTCGGCGGGCGCGCGCGGATCGTCGCGTCCGCCGTCGCTCTCTTGTTCGCGTTGCTGTCTCCAGCCGAACCGACGCGCGCCGCGGACGCCGAGCGGGAAGCGACGCGCGCGACGATGCGCAAGATCTTTGAAAGCATCCGCGTATTGCTGCCGCTCAGCGCGAGCGAGGAGAAGTTCGCTGCGCCCGAGAACCGCGCCACCGTCGAGCAGGCGCTCCAGGCTCTCGCCGACAACGCCAGCGCGCTCGCGGCCCATGCGCGCGCCACCGACCCGGCCCGTCGTTACCTCGGCGGATCGCTGGAACATGACGCCCGGGAAGCGCTCGATCGCTACCGCGCTGCACACTACGAAGGGGCAGCCTTCCAGATCCAGCAAGCGACCGAAAACTGCGTGGCGTGTCACACCAAGCTGCGCAGTCCGGGCGACTCGCCAGCGGCAAAGCACTTCGTCGATCGCTCGTCGCTCGCGAGCCTGCCACTCGCCGAGCGCGCTCGCCTCGAGGTGGCGACCCGCCAGTTCGACGAGGCCGCCACCAGTTACGAGAAGCTGCTCGCGTCGCCGAAGATCCCGCCGAACGAACTACTGACGCCGCTGATCCAGTACCTGACGCTCGAGGTACGCGTTGCGGGCGACTTCGAACGTCCTGCCAAGACGCTCGCGCGCTTCGCCAAGCGCCCCGACTTGTGGCGACATCTCCGCGTCGACGTCGAAGCGTGGATGCGCGCGCTGCGCGAACTCGCACCGCTCGGCAGTGGCACGCCCTCGCTCGCCACCGCGCGCGATCTGATCGACCGCGCCCGCGGAATCGCGAAGGTTCCCGCGGACTACGGACCCCTCATCCACTACGTGGTGGCATCGAGCGTGCTGCAGCGGTACCTCGCAACGACACCGCCCCCCTCCGATCGGGACGCTGCGGAAGCCTACTACCTGCTCGGCCTCGCCGAGACCCACATCGGCGACACCTATTGGGTTTCCCAGGCCGACGTCTACCTGGAAACGGCGATCCGGCTGGCGCCCGGCGAGCCGTTCGCAGAAGACGCGTACCTCGTGCTCGAGGAAGAGACGGTGGCCAGCTACACCGGCTCACAGGGCGAACAACTGCCCGCATCGGTTGCGAAGCATCTCGAAACGCTACGCGCATTGGTGGATGCAGAGTAGCGATGCACACGGGCGCCGCGCGCGCACTCGTCGAGGAGAGCTGGGAGTCGTCGATCCTGCCAGCACTCGAGCGCTACATCGCGATCCCGGCGAAGTCCCCCGCGTTCGACCCGGAGTGGCAGCAGAACGGGCATCTGGAGCGCGTCGTCGCGCTCGCCGCCGAATGGGCGCATTCGCAGCGCATCGACGCACTACAAGTCGAGACCGTGCGGCTGCCCGGCCGAACGCCCGTGCTGCTACTCGAAGTGCCGGGCGACATCGATGACACCGTCTTGTTGTACGGGCATCTCGACAAGCAACCCGAGATGACCGGCTGGAGCGACGGACTCGGACCCTTTACACCGGTGCGCCGCGGCGACCGCCTCTATGGGCGCGGCGGTGCCGACGACGGCTACGCCGTCTTCGCTTCGGTGACGGCCATCCGCGCGCTGCGATCCCAGCGCGCCCGACACGCGCGCTGCATCGTGTTGATTGAAACCTGCGAGGAAAGCGGCAGCTTCGACCTGCCCTTCTACATCGAGCACCTGCGCGATCGCATCGGCCGCCCGAGCCTCGTCGTGGGTCTCGACTCCGGCTGCGGCAACTACGAACAGTTGTGGTGCACGACGTCGCTGCGGGGAATTGCGGGGGGAGCACTGCGCGTACGCGTGCTCGACGAAGGCGTGCACTCGGGCGACGCCGGGGGCGTCGTGCCTTCGAGCTTTCGGATCGCGCGCCACGTGCTCGATCGCGTGGAAGACGCGGCGACCGGCGCGATCCGTCCGCGCGAGTTCCACGCCGAGATTCCCGCCGAGCGCGCACTGCAGGCGCAAGCCGCCGCGCAGGTGCTGGGCGCGATCCTCCACGAGCGCTTTCCGTTCGCAGCGGGCACCTCACCCGTCACCCGCGACGGCGCCGCGTTGGTGCTCAATCGAACCTGGCGTCCGGTTCTCGAAGTAACCGGCGCCGATGGGCTGCCTACACTGCGCAGCGCGGGCAACGTATTGCGCCCGGAGACCACGCTCAAACTGTCGCTGCGGTTGCCGCCGACTCTCGATGCGGCGACGGCCACCCGGCGCCTCGGTGAGATCCTCTGCGCCGACCCGCCCTACGGCGCCGCGTTGAGCTTTGAAGGCGACGCGGCGGCGCAGGGCTGGAATGCGCCCGAGACGGCAAGCTGGCTCGGCGAGGCGCTGTCGAGCGCGTCGCGCGACTGGTTCGGCCGCGACGCGGTCGCGATGGGCGAAGGCGGCACGATCCCGTTCATGGCGATGCTCGGCGCACGCTTTCCGGCGGCGCAGTTCGTCATCACCGGCGTGCTCGGCCCCGGCGCCAACGCGCACGGGCCGAACGAGTTCCTTCACGTACCGACAGCGAAACGCCTCACCGGCGCAGTCGCACAGGTGCTCGCGGCGCATGCCGCGTCCCACAGCGGCTAGCAGCCGCGACCCAATATTATGTCGTTCGACTGGGCGCGCAGACGACTCGCCCCCAGGACGAGATCCCTGCATCGTAGTGGCGGCTACGGCGCGAGGAGCGCAACGCTGACGTGGAGGGACGCGCGCCCAGCCGCGGGGCGAGCGAGGTCCCGCTCGAGGCGACCGCGGGCACGGGAACACGGCGTCGCGAAGCGCGTGAAGGCCTACCGGCTGGAGCGCGCTGGATCCCCGATCGCGGGCTCGTCGTCTCCGTGCGCCCGGGTCTCCCGCTCGGACTACGCGGCACCGGCGTCCGTGGGCGCGCCGTGGAGAGCGCGCCTAGACTCGCCTCTGCGCGTTCGCCCCGGCGGGCGAGCCGATCGGAGCCAGATGCGTTCGCAGTTGCGGGGCCAATGGATCCTGCTCTGACGGCGCCCTCGGCCACTTTTCCCGTCGTCGCCATCGGCGCCTCGGCGGGTGGCCTCGAGGCGTTCACCCAGGTATTGACGCACTTGCCCGCGAGCACGGGCATGGCGTTCGTGCTGGTGCAGCACCTCGATCCTCGGCACGAGAGCAAGCTCGGCGAGCTACTGGCACGGGCGACACAGATGAGCGTGGTCGAGGCGCAGCACGGGATGACCGTCGAGCCCAACCACATCTACGTGATCGCGCCCAACACCTGTCTCACGATCCATGACGGCGTCCTCGACGTCACGGCCCGTCCTGAGACGCGCGCATTGAATCTGCCGATCGACGCGTTCATGAAGGCGCTTGCCGCCGACCGGAAGGCAGGCGCGATCGGCGTGATCCTATCGGGCACCGGCTCGGACGGAACGCTCGGGATTGAAGACATCAAGGCCAACGGCGGCATCACCCTCGCCCAGGACGAGGAGTCTGCGAAGTATTCGAGCATGCCGCAGAGCGCCGTCCGGGGGGGCTGTGTCGACCTCGTCCTCCCTCCCGACGGCATCGCTCGTGAGCTGGCACGGATCAGCCACCACCCGTACGTGACCACCCCTACCGACGCTCCGATCGAACCCGCGGACGATCCCGAGAGCGCGCAGATCGAGAAAGTCTTGAGACTGTTGCGAACCGCGATCGGTGTCGATTTCCGGGGCTACCGGGATTCGACGATCAAGCGGCGGATCACGCGGCGCATAGTGTTGCACGGCAAATCGAACATGGCGGAGTACGCACAGCTGCTGCAAAGCGATCGCGCCGAGATCGACGCGCTCTACAGCGACCTGCTGATCAACGTCACCAGCTTCTTTCGAGAGCCCGAGGTCTTCGAGGCCCTCAAGCAGAGCGTCTTTCCCGAGATTCTGAAGACGAAAACAGCAGAGACGCCCATTCGGATCTGGGTGCCGGGCTGCTCCACCGGGCAGGAGTCCTATTCGCTGGCCATGGCGTTGCTGGAGTTCGTGGAGGAGAGCCCGATCCGCCCGCAGATCCAGATCTTCGCCACCGACCTCAGCAGCACCGCTCTGCAGAAAGCACGCGAGGGAGTCTATTCCGAGAACATCGAGGCCGAGGTTTCGCCCGAACGGCTGCGGCGTTTCTTCACGAAACACGAGGGCCTCTACCGGGTCACCAAGCCGCTCCGTGATCTGTGTCTCTTCGCCGCCCAGAACGTGGCGGCGGATCCGCCCTTCTCGCGGGTCGACTTGATCAGCTGCCGCAACGTGTTGATCTACCTGACTCCCCAGCTACAGCATCGGATCATCCCGACCTTTCACTACGCGTTGCAGCCGGACGGGTTCCTGATTCTCGGTGCGTCCGAGACGATCGGGCAATTCTCCGATCTGTTCGCCGCGACCGACGCCAAGAACCGCATCTATTCCAAGCGAGCGACGGCGACGCGACAGTACGACCACTTTCGTCGAGACGAAATTGCGAACGGCGTCGCGAGCGCCTCGCCGGCCGCTCCCCAGGCCGCGGACTGGCAGCGCGAGGCCGATCGCGTCGCCCTCGGGCACTACGCCCCCGCCGGCGTTCTCGTCAATGACAACCTCGACGTGTTGCAGTTCCGAGGGCAAACGGCCGCCTACCTGGCGGCCCCGCCGGGAGAGCCGAGCTTCAACGTCCTCAGAATGGCTCGCGAGGGTTTGGTGCTCGAGCTGCGAAGCGCTCTCAAGGAATGCGCCACAAGCGACCGTCCGGTGGATCGCTCCGGCTTGCGGGTTCGTGGCGACGCGGAGGTTCGAGAGATCGACTTGCGGGTGCTGCCCGTCAAGCTGGTCACAGGGGAAGCTCGCTGCTTTCTGGTGCTGTTCGAGGACGCGAAGCTGCGAAGCACAGCGATAGCGAACGCGGAGACCAGCCGGGCCGCGTCGTCGCCGGACGCTCCGCCGCGCAAAGGATGGCTGCGGCGCTGGTTCGCGCTCGAGCGCGCGCCGGCCCAGGACGCCGGCGATCAACACGAGCTCGCGCGAGTGCGCGACGAACTGAACTCCACGCGCGAATACCTGCAGGCCGTCATCGAACAGCAAGACACCGCCAACGAGGAGCTGCAATCCGCCAACGAAGAGACGCTCTCGGGCAACGAAGAACTGCAAAGCACCAATGAAGAACTGGAGACCGCCCAGGAAGAGCTGCAGTCGACCAATGAAGAGCTGACCACGATCAACGAGCAGCTGCAGCATCGCAATCTCGACCTGACCCGCCTCAGCGACGACATGACCAACCTGCTCGGCAGCGCCAACGTGGCGGTGCTCTCCGTCGGTATCGACCTGCGCCTCCGGCGTTTCACTGCGGCAGCGATGCGGACCCTGAACGTCGGTCCCGCCGACCTCGGCGAACCCCTGAACCGCATCCGATTGCCCTTCGATCTGCGCGACCTCGACGCGATGATCACCGAGGTGATCGACACGGTTCAGGTGCGCGAACGCGAGGTCCAGGACGCGAGCGGCCACTGGTACGAGCTGCGCGTTCATCCCTACCGAACCACAGACAACAGGATCGACGGAGCCGTCGTGGTGTTCCAGAGCGTCGACGAGATCAAGTCCTCAGAGGAGACGATGCGAGAGTCTCGCGATTTCTCCATCGCGGTCGTCGAGACCGTCCGCGAGCCCCTGATCGTCCTCGACGCCGAACTGCGCGTGGTGAGCGCAAACCGGGCGTTCCATAAGACTTTCGGCGCTGGCGAAATCGAGAATCAGCTCTTCTACGAGATCGGAGGGCGGCGCTGGGACAACTCGGAGATGCGGCGGCTGCTCACCGAGCAACTCCCCGCTCAGGAAGCGTTGGTCGATTTCGAGCTGCGCCAGGAAGTCGCAGGACAAGGCTCGAGGCTTCTGCTTCTCAACGCGCGCCGCATCGCGCGCAAAGACCGTGGCAAAGACCTCATGCTTCTGGCGATCGAGGACGTGACCGTGCGGTATCAGATGGAAGTCGAGTTGCGACGCCACATCGATGCGCTCTCGGAAGCGGATCGCAACAAGACCGAGTTCCTGGCGGCGCTTTCGCACGAGCTGCGCAATCCGCTGGCGCCGCTGCGGCACTCCCTCGAAATCCTGCGACTGGCCGGCAGCGATCACCAAACGGCGGAACGCGCCCGAGGCGTGATGGATCGGCAGCTGTTTCAGATGACGCGCCTCGTCGACGATCTGCTGGACGTGTCGCGCCTCACGCAAGGCAAGATCGAGCTTCGCAAGGAGCGGATCGACTTGACGAAGGTATTGAATCAGATCGTGGAGGCGTATCGCCCGACCCTGTTGGCATCCGGCCAGGAGCTGGTCGACCGGCTCACGGCACAGCCACTCGCCGTGGACGCAGACCCGGTGCGGATGGCGCAGGTGGTGGAGAACCTGTTGCTGAACTCCGCCAAGTACAGCGCCCCGGGAACCCGCATCGAACTCGAAAGCGTTTCCGAGGGCGGCGAGGCCGTCATCCGGGTGCGAGACAACGGCGTCGGAATCGCGCCCGAGATGCTGCCGCTCATCTGGGACCTCTTCATGCAGGTCGACCGCGCGCTCGACCGTACGGGCGCGGGCTTGGGAATCGGATTGACGCTGGTGCGGAGTCTGGTGCAGATGCACGGCGGGAGTGTCGAGGCCCACAGCGAAGGCGTCGGTCGCGGGAGCGAGTTCACAGTGCGTCTGCCGCTCGCCCGGAGCGCGCAGCCCCGACGTGAGCCGAAGCACGCGGTTGCGCCCGCCCGCTCGCACCGCGTACTGGTCGTCGATGACAGCATCGATCAGGCGGAGAGCCTCGGACTGCTCCTCGAGCTGATGGGTAACGAGGTCCGTGTCGCCCACGATGGCCTCGCAGCGATCGCGGCGGCGTCCGCGTTTCGACCAGAGGTCGCCTTCCTCGACATCGGCTTGCCGGGGATGGATGGCTACGAGATCGCGCAGCGTCTCCGCCATGACGTGGGTCTCATCGACACCTTCATCATTGCCCTGAGCGGCTACGGCACCGACGAAGACCGCCGCCGCACGCAGCAGGCGGGATTCAATCTCCACTTGACCAAGCCGGTGCTGCCCGACCGCTTGCGACGCGCGCTGGCGGAGATCCCCGAACCGCCGCCCGCGCTCGCGTCTTGAAGCTCCGGCCGACCAGTCCGGACCGGGTTCGCATCGCGCGATGATACGCGACGCACGCCCCGGAGAGCCGCGTCGGGTCAGCCCGTCGCGGCAGTCCAAGCAATGACCGATGTGAGTTCCGTGAGTGGGACGTACACCGCATCGAGGCAGCAGGTGCTGATCCTCGGACCCGTCGAGCGCGCGCGCTTTCTGTCCGGCCATCTGCTCCTTCTCGGCTACCGCGCGGCGGGAGCCCCGGACGTGACCGAAGCGCTCCGCCTGCTCGCGCTGGTGTCCCCACCGATTCGCGTCGGCCTGCTCGCCAGCGATCATGGCCTGGCTGATCCCGCGGCGGCGCTGCGCGAGATCGCCGCGCTCTCGCCGCATCCCCTGCAGTGGATCGCGATCGGAAGCCGGCCGGGCGATTCGGAACTCGAGACCCTGCGCGGAGCCGGCATCTGCTTCTCGCTCTTCGATCCATTCAGCGACGACGAGCTGCGCTTCGTCGTGAGCGAAGCGCAGCATGCCGGCTCTCCGGAAGTCCGGCGCATCGAGCCTCGCGTTCCCACCGTGATGCGCGCGCGTGTCACGACCAAGACCGGCGAACGCGTGGCGGTGGTCTGCAATCTCTCGACCCTCGGCGCCTATCTGGCGACCCCGCGGCCGGCGATGCGCAGCGGAGCGCTGACGCTGCACGTGCCGCTCGAAGGCGGTGAAGTCGAGATCCGGGGTCTCGTGATGTGGAACAACGTCCCCGGCAACCTGCGGCGGCCCAACGCACCGGTCGGGATGGGCATCCGCTTCACCGAAGTGTCGCCTGCAGCGGCGACGGCGCTCGCGCACTACGTCGCGGAGCGCGCGAAGGCGTATCGGCTCTGATCCCTGTCAGGCGAAGTTCGGCGGTCGCTTCGCAAGGAACGCACGCACGGCCTCCTTGTGTTCGGGCGTCTTCCAGCATTCGCGCAGCAGACTCGTTTCGGCGCGCTGGATCTCGCCAAGATCCGTCGCGGAACCATTGCGCGTCAGCAACTGCTTGGTCATCCGCAGTTGCGGAGCGGGATTCGCGCCGATCTCGCGACCGAGCGCGATTGCCTGCGCGACGACCTCATCGTGCGGCACCAGTCGATCGGCGAGGCCCTTCTCGTAGGCTTCGCCCGCGTCGTAGAGTCGACCCGAGAGACTCATCTCGCTGGCGCGCCCGAAGCCCATCCGCTGCACCAGGAAGTGCGTGCTCGCCAACTCGGGTACGAGCCCCATCTTGATGAAGAACATCCCGAAGCGCGCGCGCTCCGAAGCGACGATCACGTCGAACGGCAGGATCATCGTCAAACCGACTCCCACCGCCGCGCCATTCACCGCGGCGATGAGCGGCTTCGACTCGCGCACCAGCGCCACCCAGTCGAGACCACGCGGGAGTCCGCCCTCGCCGCCCGCGGTGTCCTCGCCGGGATCGCGGCCATCGATCCGTGACTGGAATGTGTCGGCCATGTCGGCGCCGGCGCAGAACCCGCGTCCCGCACCGGTGACGACGATCGCACCAACAGCGCGGTCTTCGTTGGCGCGCAGGGTCGCGTCGGCGAGTTCGACGCTCATCCGGGGCGTCCAGGCATTCAGCCGTTCGGGCCGGTTCAACGTGACGAGGGATACCTCGTCGCGGCGTTCGACGCAGATCTGTTCGTAGTTCACGGCGGCTCCTTCAGGGTTGATGACGTGCGGCGCCGGTCATCGGAACGAATCGCACCGGTACGACATCGCGCACTTCGACTCCGCGCTCGGTTCGGGTGTGCACTTGCAGTGTCTGTTCCTGCCCCGTCTCGCCGACGGGAATCACCAGCCGGCCACCGATGCGAAGCTGCGAGAGCAAATCGGGCGGCACCCGCGGCGCCGCCGCCGTGACCACGATGGCATCGAACGGCGCGACCTCGGGCCAGCCGCGGTAGCCGTCGCCGCTGCGGACGTGGACGCCCTGGACGCCGAGCCGCGCGAGATCGTGCTGGGCGCGCCTCGCCAGCACATCGACGATCTCGATCGAGTAGACCGCGGCGCCGCAGGCTGCGAGCACTGCGGCCTGGTAGCCCGATCCGGTTCCCACCTCCAGCACCTTCGCGCCGGGCCCGACTGCGGCCAGCTGCGTCATCAGCGCCACGATGTAGGGCTGGCTGATGGTCTGCCCCTCGCCGATCGGCAGCGGGCGGTCTTCGTAGGCATGGGCGCGCTCGCCCGCCGGGACGAACTCGTGGCGCGGCACGTTCTTCATCGCGGCCAGCACGCGCGGATCCACGATCTCCCGCGCCTCGAGTTGCTCGGCGATCATCCGCTGCCGCGCCGCTTCGTAGGCAGTCATGCCGGCTCCCGCTGCGGTCGCCGCGACGAGCGCCAGTGCCAATCCGGACCGGGTTCGCATCGCGCGATGATACGCGGCGACCCCGCCGCGCGCGGCTACTCTCGCAAGTCGCATGGAACTCGACCACATCCAGATCCGCGGCGCGCGCGAGCACAACCTGCAAGGCGTCGACGTGCGCATCCCGAAGAAGCGACTCGTGGTGCTGACGGGGGTCTCGGGGTCGGGCAAGTCGTCGCTGGCGTTCGACACGCTGTACGCCGAGGGCCAGCGTCGCTACGTCGAATCGCTGTCCGCCTACGCGCGCCAGTTTCTCGGACAGATGGAAAAGCCGAAGTACGACTCGATCCGCGGCCTCTCGCCGACGATCTCGATCGAGCAGAAGACGACCGGCACCAACCCGCGCTCGACGGTCGGCACCATCACCGAGATCTCGGACTACCTGCGCGTGCTCTTCGCGCGCGTCGGCGTGCAGCACTGCCATCGCTGCGGGAACGCGGTGCACTCGCAGACGGCGGAACAGATTGCCCGGGAAATCCTTGCGGCGCCGAGCGGGACGCGCGTCGTGCTGCTCGCGCCGGTGCTGGTGAATCGCAAGGGCGAGCACCGCGAGTTGCTCACCGAATTGCGGCAGGCCGGCTTCGTGCGGCTGCGCGTCGACGGCGAGATCGCCCTGAGCGAGGGCCTCGATGCGCTCGACAAGCGCAAGAAGCATCACCTCGAGGTGGTGGTCGACCGTCTCGTGGTCGGCGCGGGCCAGCGCGCGCGCGTCACCGATTCGGTCGAGCAGGCGCTGCGCAAGGGCGAAGGCGCGCTGATCGCGCACAGCGACGGCAAGGACCGCGTCTACTCCGAGAAGATGGCGTGCGCAGTCTGCAACCTGTCGTTTCCGGAGCTGACGCCGCAGGCGTTTTCGTTCAACAGCCCGCAGGGCATGTGCGTCGATTGCAACGGCCTCGGGGTGCGCGTCGAAATCGATCCCGCGCTGGTCGTGCCCGAAGAGTCGCTGACGATCGACGAGGGCGCCGTCAAGTCGTGGGGCAAGGAGGTTTCGGAGAAGACGAGCTGGTCCGGGCTGCGCACGCAGATCCTGGTCCAGCTCGGCGTTCCGTTCGACGTGCCGTGGGACAAGCTCGGCAAACGCCATCGCGAACTCGTGTTGCGCGGCGCCGGCGATCGCAAGTTCAAGGTGAAGTGGGCCGGCAAGAAGGGCGGCGAAGCGACCTTCGTGATGGACTGGGAAGGCGTGCTGCCGCGTTTGATGCGCCGCTTCCGCGAGAGCACGTCCGAAAGCGCGAAGCGCTGGTACGCGCAGTTCCTCGCCGACAGCCCCTGTTCCACTTGCCACGGAACGCGACTGCGGGCCGAGAGCGCCGGCGTTCGCGTCGCGGGCCGCACGATCGTCGAGATCTCCGCGCTGACGATCGACGATGCGTGCAGGTTCTTCACCGAGCTGCGGCTCGAAGGCTCCGCCCAGAAGATCGCCATCGAGTTGTTGAAGGAGATCCGCAACCGCCTCGACTTCCTCGCCGCGGTGGGGCTCGGCTACCTCTCGCTCGACCGTGCAGGTCCTTCGCTGTCGGGCGGTGAGTCGCAACGGATCCGGCTCGCGTCGCAGGTCGGCTCCGAACTGACCGGAGTCGTCTACATCCTCGACGAGCCGTCGATCGGGCTGCATTCCCGCGACAACCAGCGCCTGCTCGAGACGCTCTTCCACCTGCGCGACATCGGGAACACCGTGGTCGTCGTCGAGCACGACGAAGAGACGATCCGCAGCGCCGACTGGGTGATCGACTTCGGTCCCGGAGCGGGCGTCGCGGGCGGCCACATCGTGCATGCGGGCACGCCCGCGTCGCTCATGAAGAACGCCCGCTCGCTCACCGGCGCCTATCTTTCGGGCCGCGCGCGCATCGCGGTGCCCGCGGAGCGTCGCAAGCCGAGCGGCGCGCTGCAGGTGCGAGGCGCGAGCGAGAACAACCTGCGCGACCTCGATGTCGAGTTCCCGCTCGGCGTGCTGATCGCGGTGACGGGCGTCTCTGGCGCCGGCAAGTCGACGCTGGTGAACGACGTGCTGTACCCCGCGCTCGCGCGCCGGTTCCACGGCTCCTCGCAGCGCGCCGGTCGACATCGCGCGATCGAGGGGCTCGCGCAGCTCGACAAGGTGATCGCGATCGATCAGCGCCCGATCGGTCGCACACCCCGCAGCAACCCGGTCACCTACATCAAGGTCTTCGACGAGATCCGCTTGTTCTTCGCGCAACTGCCGGGCGCGCGCGTGCAGGGCTACAAGCCCGGTCGCTTCTCGTTCAACGTGAAGGGCGGTCGCTGCGAAGCCTGTCAGGGCGACGGCATGAAGCAGATCGAGATGCACTTCCTGCCGGACGTGTACGTGAACTGCGAAGCGTGTCAGGGCCGTCGCTTCAACGAAGCCACGCTCGCCGTTCGCTACAAGGAAAAGTCGATTGCGGACGTGCTCGATCTGACCGTCCGCGAGGCGCTCGAACTGTTCGCCGCGCACCCGCGCGTGCGCGAGCCACTGACGTTGCTCTCCGACGTGGGCCTCGACTACCTGCACCTCGGCCAGCCGTCGCCGACGCTCTCGGGCGGCGAGGCGCAGCGGATCAAGCTGGCGCGCGAACTGTCGCGGCGCGGCACCGGCAAGACGCTGTACATCCTCGACGAACCGACCACGGGCCTTCACTTCGACGATGTGCGCAAACTGCTCGAGGTGCTGCAACGCCTCGTCGATGCCGGGAATACGATCGTCGTGATCGAACACAACCTCGACGTCGTGAAGTGCGCCGACTGGGTACTCGACCTGGGCCCCGAAGGCGGCCCGCTCGGCGGACATGTGGTCGCGCAGGGCACGCCCGAACAGGTGGCGCGCGTGCGCGCCTCGCACACCGGACGGCACCTCGTGCCGCTGCTGGGTGCGAAGCCGGTTTCCGGCCGGCGGCGCGCTTCGCGGGATTCGTGAGACGCGCAACGCCGCTGCGTCCGGAAGGTCCGGCGCGGCGCGCATGGCGCCACTCTTGGGCGCCGCAGCCCCTCTGCACACCGCTGCCCGCGCCCCGGTCGCAGCAGGACGACGCGATCGATTGACTCAACAACCCCCGCAGGGGCTTCAAGATCGACAAAAAGTCGAAACAATCGTGCCCCTGCACTCCATTGACCGGTCCCTTTTGTCCATTGGTGAGCCGGATCAATCCAATCGATTTCCAGAGTTCACCGATTTGCACGCCGAAACGCTGTCTTCTAGTCTGCATCCACCGAAAAGACAGTGGAGGGGCGAATGGGCGCAGCGATTCCTACCGGGGCCGAGAAGCTGGTGCAGTGCCTCGAGCGCGAGGGCGTCGAGTACATCTTCGGGCTCTCGGGCGGCGCGGCGATCCCGATCTTCGACGCGCTCGTCGACTCGAAGATCAAGCTGATCCTGGTCCGCCACGAGCAAGGCGCGACCCACATGGCCGACGGCTTCGCCCGCGCAACCGGCCGTCCGGGCGTTGCGCTGGTGACCTCGGGGCCTGGCGCCACGAACGCGGTCACGGGCCTGTTCACCGCGCTGATGGATTCCTCCCCGCTGATCGTGATCACGGGTCAGACGAACACCGCGAACCTCGGCAAGGACGCCTTCCAGGAAGCCGACGTGACCGGCATCACCTACCCGGTCGTGAAGCACAGCTATCTCGTGAAGGACGCAAGCGACATCCCGCGCGTCGTGCGCGAGGCCTTCCATCTGGCGACGACCGGCCGACCGGGCCCGGTGCTGATCGACATCCCGAAGGACGTGAGTTCCGGACCGTGCCATGCGCCCTTCGTCGAGTCCATCGATCTGCCGGGATACGTCGTGCCGGGCCACGCCGAAACCGCGAGCCTCGAGGCGGCCGCCGCGCTGTTGCACCAGGCCGAGCGCCCGCTGCTCTACGTGGGCCACGGCGCGGTCATTTCGGGCGCCGGCAAGGCCGTGCTCCAGCTCGCCGAGAAGCTGCGCGCACCGATCGTCAACACGCTGCTCGGCAAGGGTGCGACCGACGAGACGCACCCGCTCCATCTCGGCATGATGGGCATGCACGGTACTGCGTATGCGAACAAGGCGGTGGTCGATTGCGACCTGATCATGGCGATCGGCGCGCGTTGGGACGATCGCGTGACCGGCAAGGTCGACGAGTTCTGCCTGGGCGCCAAGAAGATCCACGTCGACATCGACCCGGCCGAGTTCAACAAGGTGATCCGGCCCGACGTCTTGCTGCTGGGTGATGCGCGACTGGTGATCGAAGACCTGCTGCCGCTCGTCGAGCCGAACGACACCAGCGCCTGGGTGAAGCAGTGTGAGACGTGGCGGCGGCAGTATCCGCTCAAGTACGCGAAACGCGGGGGACTGCGTGCGCAGCACGTGCTCGATCGGCTGCACGTGCTCACCGGCGGTCACGCCGTGATCACCGCCGATGTCGGCCAGCACCAGATGTGGGCCGCACAGTTCTGCAAGACCACGGGCAACCGCCAGTGGATCACCAGTGGCGGCGCCGGGACGATGGGCTTCGGATGGCCCGCCGCGATTGGTGCGAAGCTGGGAAGGCCCGAGGCGGAAGTCTGGGCAGTCGTCGGGGACGGCGGCTTCCAGATGACGATGGCGGAACTCGCGACCGCGGCCGTCAACAAGATCGCCGCGCGTTGCCTCATCATCAACAACAACTATCTGGGTATGGTGCGCCAGTGGCAGGAGCTGTTCTACGACAACCGGCTCTCGGGCGTGGATCTCGAGGGCAATCCGGATTTCGTGAAGCTCGCCGAGGCCTACGGCATCAAGGCGCTGCGCATCACGCGCCCGGGCGACGTGGACCGCAAGCTGAAGGAAGCGCGCGCCTGGAAGGACGGCCCGGTGGTCGTGGTTGCGGAGGTCATCAAGGAGGACAACGTGTTCCCGATGATCCCGGCCGGCGCCCCGGTCTCGCACATGATCATCGAGCCGCCGAAGCACCGGCTGGAGAAACCCGTTGGCAGCACCTGAACTGAGCATCCGGACGCGCGACGACATCCACACCATCTCGCTGTTCGTGAACAACAAGCCAGGCGTGCTGGTGCGTGTGGCGTTGGTGTTCTCGCGGCGCGGCTACAACATCGAGAGTCTCGTCGTCTCGCCTACCGTCGACGGCGACTTCTCGCGGATGACGATCACCTGCAGCGGCGATCCCGCGACGCTCGAACAGATCATCAAGCAGCTCCAGAAACTGATCGATGTCGTGCATGCAACCGACCACACCGGCGGCGACGCGTACGAGACCGAGATCGCGCTGGTCAAGCTGCGCGCCGATCTGCACGAGCGTACCGAGATCCTCCAGATCGCCGAGAACTTCGGCGCGAAGGTGACCGACTATGGTCAGGAGTCGTTGATCCTGCGCGTCTACGGCGACAGCGAGAAGCTCGACGCCTTCATTGCGCTGTTGCGTCCGTACGGCATGCGCGAGCTGGTTCGCTCCGGCAAGATCCTGATGGTTCGCGGCGTCCAGGAGACCTGATGGCGGGGAATCCGCGCCCGCCGGTCCGGGATCCGGCCTCGAGCTCCCGTCGTATCTCCAGCGTGACGCTCGCTGCTGCCGGCCGAATTCCGATGGCACCGCTCCGCGTGGGCGTTCTCCTCGACGGCGAGGCGCTCCCCGCGTGGGCGCATCGACTGCTGTGGCAGGCGACGGCGACCCCGGTTGCCGAGTTGGTGCTGATCGTGCTGCGCGACGGCCAGGGTCGCCCCGCCCAGCCGCGCGCCCCCTTCGTGTTCCGCACCTACGAGAGACTCGACCGACGACTCTTCGGAGGCCGCGCCGATCACGCCGACCTCGTCGTCGATTCGCCGCTGCTGGCGCGCTGCCCGCGACTGGTCGCAACGCCCGTCGCGTGCGACGGCGGCGAGGCGCTCGCGCCGGAAACCGTGGAGTGGATCCGCGCCCAGCGGCTCGATGTGCTGCTGCAGCTCGGCTTCGGGTCGCTGCGGGGTGAGATCCTCGGAGCCGCGCGGCACGGCGTCTGGACGTTTGCGCATGACGAACTCGCACGTCAGGGCGTGCCGTCGTCGTTCTGGGAGATGGCGCAGGCCAGCCCGGTTACCGAGACGACGCTACTCAGGCGCGACGCCTCGGGCACACGCGTGCTCTACCGCTCGTTCGCCTCGACGCAGCGCAACTCACTGCATCGCAATCGCAACGGCGCGCTGTGGAAGGCCTCCGAGTTCGCACTTCGTTGCCTCGGCGACCTGGCCGCGGGTCGCCCGGCGCAGGCCCAACAGAACCCTGCCGAGCCGCTGTGCAAGCCGCCCGAACGAGCGCCGCGCGCGACGGAGATCGTCCACCTGTTGGCGATCACGGCCGCGCGCGTCGCGCGCAATCGCATGCGACTTCGGCGTGAGCACGCGCGCTGGTTCCTCGCATTGCGGCGACGCCGCGGCGGCTCGATTCTCGACGACGACCTCGCGGGATTCGAGCCTCTCGCGGCGCCCCCGGACCGCTTCTACGCCGATCCCTGCGTGATCCGCGTCGGCGACGTCGATCACCTCTTCTTCGAGGACGCCGACGTCGCGAGCGGCATCGCGGTGATCCGCTGGCTCGCGATCGGCCCGGACGGCTTGCCGTCCCCGTCGCGTGTCGTTCTCGAGCGTGACCATCACCTCTCCTACCCGTTCGTATTTCGCTTCGGCGACGCCTTCTACATGATTCCCGAGACGTCCGAGAATCGGAGCATCGAGTTGTACCGCGCCACCTCCTTCCCGCTGCGCTGGGAACTCGAGAAGGTGCTGTTCCGCGACGTCGTCGCAACCGACTCGACCGTTCATTTTCAGCGGGGCCAGCTGTGGCTGTTCACGGCGATGAGCGTGGCCGGTGGCGCTGTGAACGACGAGCTGTTCCTCTTCCATGCCGACGCGCCCCAGGGCGACTGGATCGCGCACCCGCGCAACCCGATCGTCTCCGATGTCCGGCGGGCGCGACCTGCCGGACCCCTCTTCTCCGAGGGCGAGGTTCTGTACCGGCCCGGGCAGGACTGCGCCGAGGAGTACGGATCGGCCTTCTGGATCTCGCGCGTCGACCGTCTCGACGAGCGCGAGTACCACGAGACACCCGTCCGTCGCATCGACGCGGGATGGCATCCAGGCGCCCATTGCACGCACACGATCTGCCGCGGCGGCGAGCTCGAGGCCATCGACGGGCGCGCCTGGACGCGCCTCGCGCGCTGAACCGGGTCCCCGTCCCGGAAAATCGCGACTCGTTCTGCCACCACACTGCGCGCGCAGTCCACTTACTCCACAGGCGCCCCTCGCGACCTGGGAGTAACCAACCCGTGCGAAGACTTTCGATCCTCTTTCGCGGCCGCCTCCGCCTGGTGCGCGGACGCTGCCCGGCTTGTTCCTCGGAGTCCCAGGCCGCCGCGGACTGCGGCATCTGCCGCGGCTACCAAGGCCCCTTCCCGGTCGAAGATCGCACGCTGCTGCGTTGGTCGTGGCGCTTCGAGGGATTGCTGAGACCCGCCCAGCTGGCGCCGACCGCCGCACCGCAGCGCGCCTGGGCGCCGGCCGCGCAGCCCACCGCGCGCTGAACGCGCACCCGACGCCGCATGCTCCGTGCGGAGTCGACGCGGTTTGGTGTGGTGACCCAGGCAGGAATCGAACCTGCGACCTCTTGCTTCGGAGGCAAGCGCTCTATCCAACTGAGCTACTGGGCCGGAGACGGAAACCCCGGTGGTGGGACGTACTGGGCTCGAACCAGTGACCTCCGCGGTGTGAACACGGCGCTCTACCAACTGAGCTAACGTCCCGTTTCCACCACCAGCGCCGCTGGGTTTTAGGCGACGGGCGAAGCCGTGGCAACCCGCGGAGCGCTCAGCTCTTCCGCACGCGTTGGTTGGCAATCGCGGCCGACACGAAGGCATCGAAGAGCGGGTGCGCGGCGAACGGCCGGGACTTGAACTCCGGGTGATACTGACAGCCGAGGAACCACGGATGGTTCTCGAGTTCGATCACCTCGACGAGGCGCCCGTCCGGCGAGATCCCCGAGAACACCAGCCCAGCGCGCGAGAGCTGGTCGCGCAGGTCGGGGTTGACTTCGTAGCGATGACGATGCCGTTCGGAGATCTGCGCGGTTCCATACGCGGCGTAGGCCTTGGTGCCCTGGCGCAACACGCAGGGATAGGCGCCGAGTCGCATCGTCGCACCCTTCTCGGAAACCTGGCGCTGCTCCGGCATCAAGTCGATCACCGGGTACGGCGTGTCGGGATCGATCTCGACCGAGTTCGCGCCGGTGAGGCCCGCCACGTGGCGCGCGAACTCGATCACCGCCAGTTGCATGCCGTAGCAGATCCCGAAGTACGGAACCTTTTGTTCGCGCGCGTGGCGGATCGCGACGATCTTGCCCTCGACGCCGCGCGCGCCGAAGCCATGCGGCACGAGGATCCCGTCGACATCCGCAAGCGGCGCGGGGTCCGAGAGCTTCTCCGAATCGACGTACTCGATCACGACCCGCGCCTTGTGCGCGAAGCCGGCGTGATGGAGCGCCTCGTTGAGGCTCTTGTACGACTCCGTGAGATCCACGTACTTGCCGACCATCGCGATCCGGACGGTGCGCTCGGGATTCTTCACCGTCTCCACGAGTCGCTGCCACTTTTCGAGGTTGGGGCGTCCGGTCCAGATGTTGAGAAGTTTCGTGACCTTCTCGTCGAGCCCCTCGTCGTGCAGGATCAGCGGCACCTCGTAGATCGACTCGACGTCCTTGGCGGTGATCACCGCATCGTCATCGACGTCGCAGAAGAGCGCCACCTTCTGTTTGACCGGGCGCGGCAGGAAACGATCGGTGCGGCACACGATCACGTCGGGTGAGATGCCCGCGGCGCGGAGTTCCTTCACCGAGTGCTGCACCGGCTTCGTCTTCAGCTCACCGGCCGTCGCAACGTACGGAACCAGTGCGATGTGCATGTAGAGCACGTTCTCGCGCCCGACGTCGGCACGGAACTGGCGGATTGCCTCCAGGAACGGCAGCGACTCGATGTCGCCAACGGTACCGCCCACCTCGACCAGCAGGATGTCCACGCCTGCTGCGGCGGTGTGGATGCGGCGCTTGATCTCGTCGGTGACGTGCGGGATCACCTGCACCGTACCGCCGAGATACTCGCCGTGACGCTCCTTGTTGATCACCGCCTCGTAAACCTTGCCGGCCGTGACGTTGTTGATCTTGCCCATCGTCGCGGTCGTGAAACGTTCGTAGTGACCGAGGTCGAGATCGGTCTCGGCGCCGTCTTCGGTGACGAACACTTCGCCGTGCTGGAACGGGTTCATCGTTCCGGGATCGACGTTCAGGAACGGGTCGAGTTTCAGGAACGAAACCCGAAGGCCCCGCGCTTCGAGCAAGGCACCGACCGACGCGGAGGCGAGGCCTTTCCCGAGCGACGAAAGCACGCCGCCCGTCACGAAGATGAACTTGGTCGCGCGATCGCTCATCGAAACACCTCTCGCTAACGCAACTTCGTTGCAGAGCCCCCGGCGACGGCGTCCTCGATGCGCACTCGGTGGATCGGCACGAGCGGTTCGGGGAGCGCGTCGACGGCAAAGTAGCCCGTGGCCAGCACCTCGTCCGGCGTGGTGGCGACGCCCACGTCGATCGGGACGGCTTCGAAACAAAGGTTCACGGCCTGCACGCGACGACCGTCCGGGTACTCGATCACCTGGATCGCTGGATCGGAGTAGACGCCGACTAGGCGTCCCACCTCGATTCCGACGCCGGTCTCCTCACGCACTTCGCGCGCAGTCGCGACGTCGATCGACTCGCCTGGCTCCACGTACCCCCCTGGGAGACCCCAGTGCGCGTTGTCGCTTCGTTGCATCAGCAGCAGTTCGAGGCGCCGTGCATCACGCCACACCACGGCCGACACCGAGAGACGCACTTCGTGCGGATCGGTCGCGAAATAGCGACTCAACGGACACTCCACGCCACGTGTTGTCAGGGATGCCCGGTCGGAGATAGCTCCGCGAGCCGCCTCGTGTCAAACATCCAAACGACGACGGGAGGTCCGAAGACCTCCCGTACGTGAAGTCGCCCCTCGCCGTCGCCTCGCTACGCGGGACGATGGAGATTGAGGGTCGGTGCGCTGCGATCTAGCGCTTCGAGAATTGGAAGCGCGCGCGCGCGCCGCGCTGGCCGTACTTCTTGCGCTCCTTCTTGCGCGCATCACGCGTCAAGAAGCCGGCGTGCTTCAGCGTCGGGCGAAGGCCTTCGTCGAGCCCGCACAACGCGCGGGCGATTCCGTGCCGCAGCGCGCCGGCCTGGCCGGTCGGCCCGCCGCCCTTCACGCTCGCGGCGATGTCGTAGCGGGTCGTCGAGTTCGCGGCGTCGAGCGGCTGCCGGACCAGCATGCGCAGCGTCTCGCGACCGAAATACTCGTCGATCGCGCGACCGTTCACGACGATCAAGCCCGATCCGAGTCTGAGCCGGACGCGCGCCACCGCAGTCTTGCGCTTGCCAGTGATCGGCGATGCCGTGAGCGCTTCAGCCAAGCGTCAGCTCCTGCGGCAGTTGCGCCGCGTGGGGATGGTTCGGACCGGAGTACACCTTGAGCTTCCGGTAGAGCTGTCGGCCAAGCGAGTTCTTAGGCAGCATTCCACGAATGGCCGTTTCGATCACGCGCTCGGGATGCGCGCCGCGGAGGACCTGATCCGCCGTGCGCGACTTGAGATGCCCCACGTAGCCAGTGTGACGGTAGTAGGTCTTCTGTTCGCGCTTGCGACCCGTCAGACGAACGCGCTCGGCGTTGACGATCACGACGAAATCGCCGGCGTCCGCATGCGGTGTAAAGAGGATGTTCTCCTTGCCGCGGAGCAGCGACGCGACTCGCGCGGCGAGTCGGCCGAGAGTCTGGTCCGCCGCATCCAGCACCCACCAGTGCTGCCGATCTCCGGATCGGATGCTGCGAGTCGGCCGCGGCGGCCTGGCGACGGGCATTTTCTTCTCCTGCGAGGTGCTGTGCGCGGCAATCGAGTGGCGATCGACGGGCCGAGCGGAAGCGAGGCGTCCGGTCGAACCACGAGGTCGGTCCCGGGGAGCCGCAGTCGTTAGCCAAGTGGCTCTTCGCCGTCAACCCGTTCTGCAGCCAAACCCCTGGATTCCGGCGGGAAATCGTACCGGACGCGAACCAGCGTGAGGCCTTGCGCAGGTGCCGTGGGACCGGACTGTTCTCGGTCTCGCGCTGCCAGCAGCGCTGGGATCGCCGCTGGTGCGCGGCGGCCTCGACCGACTTCGAGCAGCGTGCCAACCAGATTGCGCACCATGTAGCGCAAGAATCCGTTCCCCTCGAAATGGAGCGCGACATCGCCGCCGCCCGCGCCGTGGATCTCGACGCGCGAGAGCGTGCGAACGCTGCCGACCACCGCCGAGCCTGCGCCGCGGAACGCGCTGAAGTCGTGCGTGCCGACGACGAAGCGCGCCGCCGCGCGCATCGCGTCGAGATCGAGCGGCGCACGGATCCACAGCGCGTTCCGCGCGCGAAGCGGCGATCGCGCGGTGCCCGTCCAGAGTCGGTACACGTAGAGTTTCGAGTGCGCGTCGCGACGCGCGTGGAACGAGTCGGGTACCACGGAGACCTCGCACACCGCGACGTCCCATGGAAGCAGCGCGTTCAGCGCGCGCTGGAGTTCGGCGGGCCCGAGTCGGGTCGCGATCGCCGTACTCGCGACCTGCCCTTCCGCGTGTACGCCGGCATCGGTGCGGCCCGCACCGTTCACCGTCGCCGCGATCCCGGTGATGCGCGTGACCGCCGCGACCAGCAGACCCTGCACGGTACGCGCCGGCTCGGGCTGGATCTGCCAGCCCGCGAGCGCGGTGCCGTCATACTCGACGAGCAAGCGGAAGTTGGGCACGTCAGACGCGCCCGAAGCGCGCCTCCGCGACGCGCACCGCGTGTGCTGCCGTCAGCCGCACGCCATCGGCGGCGAGCCACAACATCAGGCCGCGCGCCTGGGAGCCGTCGCGGCGCACGCGACCCACGTGGACCGCGTCGCTGCCAGCCGCGGCTCGCGTCGTCGGCCCGACGCCGGCGAGCGCGACGCCCGCCATCTTGCCGAGCAGGTCGGCGACGGCCTCGAGCGACGCGTCCTCACGCGTCTCGATCGCGAGCGCGGCGCCGTCGCCGCAAAAGGTCGGCATGCGCACCGAGGTGACGGCGACGGATGCGTCACCGAGCGTACGGCGCAGCACGGATGCGAAGCCGCGCTCGTGGGCGGTCGCGCCGTCGTCCAGCGTGGCCCCGATCCACGGCAATACGTCGAACGCGATCGGCAATCCGAGCGCCGGCGGATCGGCGACTTCCTGTTGCGAGAGCAGCGCGATCGTCTCCTCGGCGAGTGCTTCGACGGCCGCGCGGCCGGCACCCGAAGCCGACGCCGAGATCAGCAGCGTCGCGACCGCGCGGGAAATGCCGAACGCGCGCGCCAGCGGCGCGAGCACCCGCGTGCAGGCAAGCGACAGGCCCGGTGGCACCGCCAGCATCGGCGCATCGCGCGAGATCGATGCCGGCACATCGACTTCGCCGACGAGCGGTACCTCCGGCGACGTCGCGAGCACACCTGAGCAGTCGATTCCGACGACGCGCGCGTGCAGCGCCACGCGCACCGCTTCGAGTGACACCTCCGGCGGAGCGCAGAGGAACGCCAGGTCGCATCCGCGCAGCGCCGTGAGCTCCGTCTCCACCGCGAAGACCCCGCCGCGGAACTCCACTTCGGTGCCGAACGAGCGCTCGCTGGCGATCGGAACGAGCTCCCGCACCACGAGCGGCGATTCGTCGAGCACCGCGAGCAGCTCGGCGCCCAGCGAACCCGTTGCGCCGACGACCGCGACGCGCACTAGGCCTCGAGCCTCGCGACGACGAGATCGCCCATCGCGCGGCAACCGACCGTTTCGCGTCGCTCTCCCGGCAGCAACAGATCCGCCGTGCGATGGCCCGCGTCGAGCACTGCGGTGACCGCGTCGCGAACCTGCTGCCCCGCAGCCAGCGCACCGAACGAGTGCTCGAACAACATCGCTACCGACAGGATCGCGGCGAGCGGATTCGCGATGTCCTTCCCCGCGATGTCGGGCGCCGAGCCGTGCACCGGCTCGTAGAGGCCGATGCCGCCCGCACCGAGGCTCGCCGAGGGCAGCATGCCGAGCGAACCGGTGATCTGCGCGGCCTCGTCCGAGAGGATGTCGCCGAACAGGTTCTCGGTGACGATCACGTCGAAGCGCGCGGGATCGCGCACCAGCAGCATCGCGCAGGAATCGACCAGCTGGTGCGCGAGTGTCACGTCCGGGAACTCGGGCGCGATCTCGTCCACCACCTGCACCCAGAGCTGCGACGTCTCGAGCACGTTCGCCTTGTGGACGTGCGTGACGTGCTTGCGGCGTCCCTGCGCAGCCTGGAACGCGACACGCGTGATGCGCGCGATCTCGCTCTCGTCGTAGACCATCGTGTTGCGTGCCTCGCGCAAACCGTTCACGACCGCCACGCCGCGCGGCTCACCAAAATAGAGCCCGCCGGTGAGTTCGCGCACCACCAGCATGTCGATGCCGTCGACGATCTCGGGCCGCAATGTCGAGGCCTGCGCGAGTGCTGGAAACACCATCGCGGGTCGCAGATTCGCGAACAGGCCGAGTTCCTTGCGAATCCGCAGCAAGCCCCGCTCGGGACGCGTGGTGACCGGCATCGCATCCCACTTCGTGCCGCCGACCGCCCCGAGCAGCACCGCCTGGCTCTTGCGCGCGCGCTCGATCACTTCGTCGCGAAGCGGTGTGCCGTGCGCGTCGATCGACGCGCCGCCGATCAGATGATCCTCGAACTCGAGCGCGACGCCGTGCTGCGGCGCAACCGCCTCGAGTACGCGCCGCGCTTCACGCGTCACCTCGGGACCGATTCCGTCGCCCCCCACCACGATGATGCGCGCCTGCTGCAACCTAGACCCCCTTCGGCTCGGATTGTGCGTGGCGCCGGATGTGCCACTCGAGTTTGTTCAGCGCATGGATGTATGCCTTCGCGCTCGCCACCAACACGTCATAGTGCGCGCCGTGACCGATCACGCGCCGACTGCCCTCCGAGAGCGTCACGGCGACTTCACCCTGCGCGTCGAGGCCTGCCGTGATCGCGTTGACCTGGTAGCGGACCAGTTCGCTCTTGGTTTCCGTGAGCTCCGCTACGGCCTTGAAGATCGCGTCCACCGGGCCGACGCCGGTCGCCGTGGTCTTGCGCAGGGCGCCGTCGATCGTGAGTTCGACGGTCGCGGTCGGCATCGGGAACGATCCCGAGAGCACCGTCAGCTGCTGGAAGTGGAAGCGCTCCTCGGTCTGCACGACGGCGTCGGCGACGATCGCTTCGAGGTCTTCGTTGAAGATGCTCTTCTTCTTGTCCGCGAGATCCTTGAAGCGCTTGAAGGCGCGCTCGAAGTCGTCGCCTTCGAGGGCGAAGCCCAGTTCGGCGATGCGGTCACGGAACGCGTGGCGGCCCGAGTGCTTGCCGAGCACCAGCTCGTTCGACGGCCGCCCGATCGAACGCGGCGTCATGATCTCGTAGGTGATCGCGGCCTTCAGCACGCCGTCCTGGTGGATGCCGGCTTCGTGTGCGAACGCGTTGGCGCCGACGATCGCCTTGTTCGGCTGTACCGCGACACCGATGATCGACGACAACAGCCGACTCGACCCGTAGATCTCCTCGGCACGCACCTTCGTCTCGAGACCGGCGAAGACGTCGGGGCGCGTGCGGATCGCCATCACGACCTCTTCCATCGCGGTGTTGCCGGCGCGCTCACCGATGCCATTGATCGTGCATTCGACCTGCCGGGCGCCGGCGCGCACCGCGGCGAGGCTATTCGCGACGGCGAGGCCGAGGTCGTCGTGGCAATGCGCCGACAGAATGGCCTGTTCGGCGTTCGGGACGTGTAGACGCAGGTGGCGGAAGAGCGCGGCGAGTTCGTCTGGCGTCGTGTAGCCGACCGTATCCGGCACGTTCAGCGTGCGCGCGCCCGCGCGCAGCGCCACATCGAAGACCTGCACCAGGTACGCCCAGTCCGAGCGAGTCGCGTCCTCGGCAGAGAACTCCACATCGTCGCAGAACTGGCGTGCCTCTCGCACCGCGCGATCGACCTCCTCGAGCACGCGCGCGCGGCTCATCCGCAGCTTGTGTTCGAGATGGATGTCGCTGGTGGCGATGAAGGTGTGTATGCGTGGATGCGCCGCGCCCTCGAGCGCCCGGCCGGCGCGCTCGATGTCTTCACTGCCGGTTCTGGCGAGACCGCAGACGGTGAGGCCGCGCACCTCGCGCGCGATCGCTTGCACCGCCTCGAAGTCGCCGTCACTCGCGATTGGGAAGCCGGCCTCCACCACGTCGACGCCGAGTCGCTCGAGTTGCCGCGCGAGCGTGAGCTTCTCGGCGAGATTCATGCTGCAGCCGGGCGACTGTTCGCCGTCGCGCAGCGTGGTGTCGAAGATGCGGACGATCTCGCTCATGACGTCGTCTCCTGCGACGCCTCCGGCGCAAGCGGCGGCAGTTTCTCGAGCGGATTGCCGGAAAGTATCCGCCAGGCCCACTCGACGGGTCCGGAGAGTACGTAGAGCAAGCCAATCACGAAGATCGAGCTCTGCGGCTCCTGCACGATCAGCGCGAGCACCAGCACCATCACGACGATCGCACGGTACGAATGTCGCAAGTCGACTTCCTTGAAGGAGCGGTACGGGATCGCGCTCACCATCAGCAGACCCAGCCCGGCGACGCCCGCCGCTACCAGCGCCACGGGCACGACCACGTCGATCTGCTCGTCGCGCAGGAACAAGATGAAGAGCTGGGTCGCCGAAACCATGCCGGCCGCTGCCGGACTCGGCAGTCCCTCGAAGCGACCGCTGTAGCGCGACGGGTGCACGTTGAAGCGCGCCAGGCGCAGCGCGGCGCATGCCAAGAACAGGAATGCGATCGCGAATCCGGTGCGCCGGAATCCCTCGAGGTGGCCCCCGTGGAATGCGAGGATCGCCGGCGCGAGGCCGAACGACACGATGTCGGCGAGCGAGTCGTACTCGAGGCCGAACTTCGACGTCGTCTTCGAGAGCCGCGCGACACGCCCGTCGAGGCCGTCGCAGATGCCCGCGAAGACGATGCCGAGCGCGGCGAGGAAGAAGTTCCCTTCCTGGGCCTTCACGATCGTGAAGAAACCGAAGAACAGGTTCGCGGTGGTGAAGAGCTGCGGCAGCAGGTAGACGCCGCGGCGGCGCCGGCGCGGTTCGCTGCGGCGCCGGCGGCGGCGGCGTTGGCGACGCGATTCGTTGCCGCCGAACGGGAACTCGCTCATCCGGGCGCTCCGAGACGCCCGATGATCGTGGCACCGCCGCTCACGCGATCGCCCGGCTTCACCGTCGCAACGCTGCCCGGCGGCAGCAGCACGTCGGTGCGCGAGCCGAAGCGGATCAGCCCGTAGCGCACGCCGCGCGCAATCCACTCGCCGACCTGTGCGTGACACACGATCCGGCGCGCGATCAGCCCGGTGATCTGCGTGACCACGACGCGGCGCCCATCGGCGAGCTCCAGCTCCATCGCAAGGCGCACGTTCTCGCGTTCGCCGCGGGGGTCCCATGCGGCGAGAAAGCGCGTGCCGCCTCGCGTGAGCGACAGCACGCGACCAGCGAGCGGCGCGCGATTCACGTGGACGTTGAAGACCGACAGGAAAATCGCGATGCGCAGACCCTTGCGGCCCTGCTCGTCCTCGATGGCGTCGACCGCGAGCACGCGGCCATCCGCGGGCGCGACCACGCTGCTCTCGTCGCCGGAAACGGCGCGCGCCGGGTTGCGAAAGAAGGCGACCACGAAGACCGTGACGGCGCCGAGAGCGGCCGCCAACCACGCGACGCCGAAGCCCAACGAGACGCCCGTCAGCACGACGGCGGCCGCGATGAACGGCCAGCCTTCGGGCGCAATCAGCGCGGTCGGGCGTTCGCGAAACTTCGGCGCTCGTTCGTCCTCACCCATTTTCGCTCGACTCTCAGTTCTTCGAACGATCGACGAGTCGCTTCTCCTGCAACCAGGGCATCAGCCCGCGCAGTCTTGCGCCGACCTTCTCCAGCGGGTGCTCGGCGGCGATCCGGCGCATTGCGTTGAAGCCGGGCTTGCCCGCGCGATTCTCGAGAATGAACTCACGCGCGAACTGGCCCGACTGCACTTCCTTCAGCACTTCCTTCATGCGCTGCTTGACGCCTTCGTCGATGATGCGCGGCCCGCGCGTCAGATCGCCGTACTCGGCGGTGTTGGAGACCGAGTACCGCATGTTCGCGACGCCGCCTTCGTAGATCAGGTCGACGATCAGCTTCACTTCGTGGATGCACTCGAAGTACGCCATCTCGGGCGCATAGCCCGCCTCGACCAGCGTCTCGAAACCCGCCTGCATCAGCGCCGTGAGACCGCCGCACAGCACCGACTGCTCGCCGAAGAGATCCGTTTCGGTCTCCTCGCGGAAGTTCGTCTCGATGATGCCCGCGCGGCCGCCGCCGATGCCCTTCGCGTAGGCGAGCGCCGTTGCGAGCGCATCGCCGTTCGGGTCCTGGTGGACAGCGACCAGACACGGAACGCCCTTGCCTTCCTTGTAGTGGCCGCGCACCGTATGGCCGGGGCCCTTCGGCGCCACCATCCACACGGACACGCCTGCGGGTGCGACGATCTGCCCGAAGTGGATGTTGAAGCCGTGCGCCACCGCCAGGTGATTGCCGGCGACGAGATTCGGCGCGATCTCTTCGTGGTAGATAAGCCCGGCCGTCTCGTCGGGAACGACCAACATCACCACGTCCGCCTCGCGCGCCGCATCGCGCGGCTCGACGACGCGCAGGCCCTCGGCCTCCGCCTTCGCCCACGACCCGGAGTCCTTGCGCAGGCCGACGATCACGTTGACACCCGAATCGCGCAGGTTCAGCGCATGCGCGTGCCCCTGCGAGCCGTAGCCGATGATCGCGACGGTCTTGCCGGTGAGGCGTCCCAGGTCGGCGTCCTTGTCGTAGAAGATGCGGAGGTCCATGGGGTACAAAACCTTTCCCTCGAAGCGAGGGCTGTGATGGTTGGTGCCGACCGTGCCAGCGTCGTCGCGATGCTCCGTCGCGACGAAAGATCCCGAAACTACGAGACGTTGCCGGGGGTGTCAAAGCGCGCGTGCGGCGCCTCGAAGCGCTCTCCGGTGCGCTGCACCTCGGCCTCGGCACGGCGCACGTAGACCGGGAGGAGCGCCTCCGCGCTGAACCCGGCACCCGCCGCCAGCAACCGGGCGCCCAGGCGTCCGACCGCGACCGGATCCGCCAAACCTTCCGGCGGCGGCACCAGTCGCAGGCGATCGCCTAAGCGGGCGCGGAGCACGTCCGCGACGACGGCAACGCCTTCCCCGATCACGGTGCACGTCCCGTCGCGGGCGAGCGGTACGAGGAGATCGGCGAGCGCATCCGGTCGCAGCACGACCGGTCCGACGCGCGGCGGCTGCGATGGATCGCGATCGTAGATCGCCGCGTAGACCTCGCCGCGTCGCGCATCGAGCAGCGCGGCGATCGGACCGGTCGCCGGCATCGCGCGCAGCGCCAGTGCCGCGAGCGTCGGCACCGAAACGACGACCGTTTCGCTGCCGAACGCGAGGCCCTTCACGGTCGCAACGCCGACACGCAGGCCGGTGAACGAGCCGGGCCCCGTCGACACCGCGAAGGCTTCGATCGCGGAAAACTCGCTGCCGGCCTCTGCAAGCAGCGAGAGAATCGCCGGGAGCAACGTCTCCGAAGCGGGTCTCTCGCTCGGCAACGCACATGCTACGACGACGGAATCGCCGCGAAGCAGCGCTACTCCCCCCGTTGCCGTCGCGGTCTCGATCGCGAGCAGCAGCGGTTCGTGCGACACGCGTCAGAGTCCAGCGCTGTGCCGAACCCAGTCGACGAGACGCGACCAGTGCCGCGACAGATCGTTCCAGAACGCGAGGCCCATCAGCATCACCATCAGCGTCACGCCGATCTGCTGGACGATGTCGCGCGTGCGGATCGAGAGCGGCGAGCGCTTCACACCTTCGATCGCGATCAGCAGTGCCTGACCGCCGTCGAGCACCGGAATCGGCAGCAGGTTCAAGACTGCGAGATTGATGCTGATCAGGATCAGCGTCGTCAGATACGCGAACCAGCCCTGCTCGAACGCGCTGTGCGCGATCTCGGCGATGCCGATCGGCCCGGCGAGCTGCTTGCGCGACACATCCCCGGAGACGAGTCGCTTCAAGCCCGCCAGGAACGTCTTCGTCAACTCGGCGGTCATCCCGATCGCACGCGGCACCGAGACGAACGGATTGGTCTCGCGATCGACGCCGACGGCGCCCTGCACCGCCGCGGCATGCGCGGTGATGCCGATCAGATAACGCTCCTCGGGGATTCCGAGGCCGGTGTCGGCCTCCAGCATTTTGGGCTTCACGCTGATCTCGTGCCGTTCGCCGCCGCGTGCATAGGTGATCTCCAGCGCGCGACCGCCACTGGCACGCACCAATTCCGAGAACGCTGCGAAGGAGCCCACCTGCGCGCCGTCGACGGCGACGATCAGATCGCCCACGAGGAGCTCGGCCTTCTCTGCGGGTGAGCCCGGTGTCGTGCCCGCGACCAGCACAGTCGCCGGCACCACGCCGAGCGCCTCTACACTGCCGAGCGCCGGCAACGTCAGGTCGTGCTTCTGCGGCTCGGTCTGGCCATCCGCGATCCGCTCGACGCGAACGGCCACCTCGCCGCCCTGTCCGGCCGCTGCGTAGCGCGTCGCAAAGCCGACCCAGTCTTCTACGTCGCTGCCGGCCACCGCAACCACGCGATCGCCCGAGCGGAGTTCGGTTCGATTTGCCGGCGCGTCGGCAGTGGGAATGCCGGCGACCGCCGCGAGCCGCGAGTGGCCGAGTCCCGACCATCCGATCTGCGCCGGCGCGCCGACCGCGTCCATGCCGGCGCGATCTTCGAGCGCGAGCGAGGCGTCGATCGTCTCGCTGCCACGCTGGACGCGGATCGGAACGCTTTCGCCCGGTCGCGCGCGCAAGTCGTCCTCGATCGCGTCCCACCACAGAACCGGTTCGCCGCGCACCGTAACGACGCGATCGCCAACGGAAAGCCCGGCCTTCGCGGCCGGCGAACCCGGTTCGATCGTGCCGATCACCGGTTCGGGGCGCGGCATGCCGACGAAGAGCACGCCGATGAAGATCACCACCGGCAACAGCAGGTTCATCGCCGGGCCGGCGAAGAGCACCAGCAGCCGCTGCCACACCGGCTTGTTGTTGAACGCGCGCGGAATGTCGGCAGGGTCGATCGGCTCGGGCGGCGTCAGATCGTCCGCTGTCTCGCCCGCACCAAGTTCGCGGACTTCATCGTCGGGACTCTCGCCGAGCATTTTCACGAAGCC
>JANLTC010000072.1:0-4660 GCA_031362725.1 Deltaproteobacteria bacterium
TGCACCAGTGGCGCATCGCGCAGCGCACGATCGAGGCTTACACCAAGACCGGCAGCGTGAAGAGCGCGGCGGGGGATCTTCCGCTGTAGCGATCAGCGTGGCGCGACCACGCGCCTCAGAGCGGCTCGCAAACGAAGATCGGGATCTCGCGCGTCGTGCGCTTGCGGTAATCGGCGTACGGCGCGTAGTGCTGGTCGCAGATCGGCCACAGCGCCGGCTTTTCCTCCGCGCTCGCCTGACGCGCGCGCAGCCGCATCCGCGTGCCGCGATGATTCACCTCGATGTTGGGGTGCTTCACCAGGTTCCCGAACCACACCGGGTTCTTCGGCGCGCCGCCGAGGGACGCGACCAGCAGCACGCCCTGTTGATAGGGGACGTACATCAGCGGGATCGTCAGCGTCCGCCCGCTCTTCGCACCCGTCATCGTCACGAAGCAGACTTCGTCGCCGCCGAGTTTGTTGAGGAAGCGCCCTCCCGAGAGGCCGTGCAGGAAGACGTGGGTGCGCGTGATCGCCTTGACGATCCAGCGCGGCGGCGCCTTGCCGGCGCTCGTCGGGGTGCTGCTGGCCATGTGGATTCCTCCGTGCAGAGCGAGACTTCGGTTCGCAGGGTACAGGGCGCCGCCGCGTTCGCTCGATCGAGGTCTTCCGCCGCCCGGTAGACTGCGCGGGCCATGGCTTCCCGCGACCGCCTGCTGACGCGACCGTTCTTGTTGTGCGCCCTCGCGAACTTCCTGCAGTCGCTCGCGTTCAATCTCTTTCTGCACCTGCCGGGCTTCTTGCACGATCTCGGCGCCGGCGAGGTGCAGATCGGCGTCGTCGTCGCAACGACGTCGGTCGCGTCGATCGCGGTGCGGCCGCCGCTCGGTCGCGCGATCGATCGCTACGGCCGCCACCGGCTGATCCTGCTCGCGGGCATCGCGAACATCGGGATCTGTCTGCTCTATCTGACGATCGATTCGCTCGGGCCATGGACGTACGTCGTGCGCATGCTGCACGGTCTGTCCGAAGCCGTGCTCTTCATGGGACTCTTTACCGTGGCAGCAGACTGGGTGCCCGCGAGCCGCCGCACCGAGGGGCTCGCGCTCTACAGCGCGTCGTCGATGCTCCCGGTTTCCTTTGGCGGTCTGCTCGGCGACGCGATCCTCGCGCGCGCTTCGTACGACGCGCTCTTCGTCGCGTCGGCTTGCTTCGCTGCGCTGTCGCTGCTGATGACGATCGCGCTCGAGGAGTTTCCGCGCGTGCGCCAGGTCGATGATCCACCGCGCGGCATCGGCCACGCGCTCGTGCAACGCGACCTCGCGCCGCTGTGGTTCCTCGGCACCGTGTTCGGGCTGGTGCTGACGGGTGTCTTCGTGTTCGTGAAGCGCTTCGTGATGGAGACCGAAGTGGCGACGGTCGGCACCTTCTTCTCGGCCTACACCGGCGCGGCGATCCTGGTGCGACTCGTCGGCGGGCGATTGCCCGATCGCATCGGTCCGAAGCGCGTGCTGATGCCGGCACTGGCGACGCTCGTTGCGGGCTTCGGGTGTCTCGCCGCGGCCGAGACGGCGCGCGAGGTGCTCGCCGCCGGCGTGCTCTGCGGACTCGGCCATGGCTTCGTCTATCCAACGCTTTCGTCGCTCGTCGTGTCGCGCGCATCGGAGTCCGGACGCGGCGCGGCGATCTCGATCCACACCTCGCTCCCCGATGTCGGCGGGCTGCTCGGTGCTCCGCTGCTCGGCTGGGTGATCGAAACGCGCGGCTTCGCGGTGATGTTCGCCGTCGCCGGCGCGATGCTCGCGCTCGGCTCACTGCTCTTCTTCGGTTGGGATCGCAGTGCGACCAGGAAGCCACCCGATCCCGAAGCCTCAAGCTAGACTGCGCCGCCCATCGGAGGAGCCACTCGATGTCCGAACCCGAATACGAGTTTCCCGTCGATCGCACTGCGATCCTGACCTTCGCGGCCGCGATTGGCGAAACCAATCCGATCTACTGGGACGCATCGCATGCGGAATCGACGCCGCTCGGTGACGTGATCGCACCGCCGACCTTCGGCGTGTCGTCGGCGCACTGGAACCCGAGCTACGGACTGCGCGGGACGCGCAAGATCCCGCCGCGTGTCGAACCTGCGGAGACCGGCGAGAATCGAGTCCCGCGTAGCGAGCCTGCGGCGAGCGGCGAGAGTCATATGGCCAGGGGCAGCCTGGCGCGCGTGCTGCACGGCGAGCAACGTTTCGCATATCACAAGCCGCTGCAGCCGGGCATGGTGCTGCGCGTCGCGACGCGCGCGGGCAACGCATGGGAGAAGGAAGGCAAGAAGGGCGGCAAGCTGAAGTTCAGCGAGACGATCACGGAGTATCGCGATGAGGCGGGCGAACTCGTGCTCGTCGCGACCAGCGTCGGCGTGCTTACCGAGAAGGCGGTGGAACAATGACCGCGAAGCCCTCTGGATCATCGGGCGGCATCGCGAGACTGCGAGCGTCGCAGCTGAAGGTCGGCGACACCCGCGAAGCCGTACTCGTCGAGAACCTCAGTCGCACGCAGATCGTGATGTACGCGGGCGCGTCGGGTGATTTCAACCCGATCCATCACGACGAAACCTTTGCGACGAAAGCTGCCGGCTATCCGTCCGTCTTCGCGCACGGGATGCTGACGATGGGCATGACCGGCCGCCTGCTGACCGACTGGCTCGGCGACGGCGTGCTGCGCGACTATGGCGTGCGCTTCGTCAAACAAGTCTGGCCGGGTGACTCGCTGACGGCGAAGGGAACGGTCACGGCGATCGGTGTCGATGGCACGATCGAGATCGACGTGGTCACCACCAATCAGAAGGGCGAGCCGGTCGTAGCCGGCACGGCGCGCGCGCTGCTGCCTCGATGAGCGCGATGCGCCAGCGCGTCGCGCGCGTGGAGCGACCGTGGCGCGAGCGCGGCGTCGTCCCGGTCTGAGCCGCGTCGCGACGATCGTGCTCGGCGCGATGCTCGCGACGGCTTGCAGCAGCAGCGGCGCGCGTCACGACGACCTGCTGGGGCGCTTCCCGATGCTCCGTTCGATCGACGGGCAGCGACTCGCGGATGCGAATCCGTATCCGCTCCCGCTCGCAGGACGCCTTCTCTTCTTTCACTGCCACTGGTCGACGGAGAGGCCGATCCCTGTCGTACTACCCCCGGACGCCAGCGCCGCAGAGCGCCACGCGCTCGAGACGGCGCTGCACGCGTGGGAAGGGGCAGGGCTCGGCGTGCATTTCGAGCAGGTCGAGAGCACCGAGGCCGGGATCGAGATCGGCTTCGTCGGAGGCACGGTCGACACTGCGGCGGGACAGGATACGGCGAATACGGTCGTCGATTGTCGCGTTGTACCTGCGAATCTGCAGACGGGTGCGACTGTGGTGGGCGCGGAACTCGCGCGCGCGCAGATCCGCATCGCGCGCATCACGAACCAGGACACGCAGGGACACCAGCGCCCGCTCACGTCCGCCGAACTCACCGGCACCGCGCTGCACGAACTCGGCCATGCGCTCGGCTTCCAGGGGCATGCCCGCCAGGGCGACACCGTGATGGTACGCGAGACCGAGCGCATCGCGCGCGCCGGCAAGGCGCTGCTCGCCGGCGAAGGCTTCCGCGACCCGAGTCTGCGTGCGCTCTACGCGCTGCCGAGCGGCGCCATCGTCTCGAGCGCGCCGATCGATCGCTGCCGCACCGATCTGGTCGACCGGATGGCGGTGCTCGCCGAGACGAATCACCTGGACGGCCCGTACGTGCGCGTAGGCGAATCCGCGGGCGTGATCTTCTGGCGCGACGACGGGGGCACCACGTACGGCCTGGTGATCGGGAAGCTGCGCGAGGCGCTGCGAGATCCGGCGAAGCTGATCGTGGTAGCGGAGTCGCGCGTGCGCGGCTCGCTGGCACGGGTCCAAGATGTTCCGTGCGCGCGAGCGCCGTGAGTTTCAGCTTGGACGCGCCGCGGGGTACTGCTGCGCCAGTCGCGCGAGGATCGCGAGACACTCGCTGGCGCACTCCCGGATGATCTCCCGCACCGGCCGCACCGCGTCGATGCGCCCCGCCACCTGACCCGAGAGCGCGATCGACGCTTCGAGGTCGCCGCCGAAGTACAGCGACAACACCTTCGCGCGATCGCCGAACTCGGCCATCACGTTGTGCGTTGCGTCTTCGAGCGATTCGGCGTGCTTCGTGCGCAGTGCGCGCAGCCCCGGCCCGACGCGACGATTCAGGAACACCGTGTCGGTTTCCGCGGCGCCGATGACGGCCTGCTTCCAGTTTTCGTGCACGGGCGACTCCAGCGCCGACACCATGCGCGTGCCCATCTGGATGCCTTCGGCGCCGAGCGCGAACGCGGCGGCCATCGTAGCGCCGTCGACGAAGCCACCCGCCGCGATGATCGGCACGCTCACCTTCGACGCGACGAGCGGCAACAGCACCATCGTCGCGACGTCGCGCGGGTTCTTGAAGCCGCCGCCTTCGCCGCCCTCGACGACGAGGCCGTCCACGCCCGCGTCGATCGCTTTCAGTGCGCCGTGCAGATTGGGCACGACGTGGAACACCGTGAGCCCGGCCGCCTTCAACTGCGGCGTGTACTTCGTCGGGCTGCCGGCGGAGGTCGTCACGAAGCGAACGCCCTGTTCGACGACGAAGTCGACGATCTTCGGATCGCGCACGAAG
>JANLTC010000258.1:0-8115 GCA_031362725.1 Deltaproteobacteria bacterium
ACCACCGGGGTTCCGAGCGCGAACTCGAGCCACGCGAGCACGCGCGGCGGAACGGCGTTCTCGAGCGGGTGCCCCGGAAGCATGTCCGACATCACGAACGCGACGAGCGGTAGCGAGAGAGCCGCGCTCACCCAGAAGCGCCGCTGCATGTCGCGAAGTTCCGGATTGTCGTCGCCGTCGTCAGCGCTCGCTGTGAGCGGTTCGAGCGCCATGCCGCAGATCGGACACGAGCCGGGTGCGTCGCGCACGATCTCCGGATGCATCGGGCAGGTGTAACGACGCGGCGGCGGGGAGGGCGCGCTGGCGACGGTGTCGTGGGATTGCGTCGTTGCACCGCTGAGGAAACGCGCCGGCTGCTCGCGGAAGCGCGCGAGGCAGCGCGCGCTGCAGAAGCGGTAGGTGACGCCGCCGTGCTCGTGGTGATGCGGAACGTCGGACGCGACCTTCATTCCGCACACGGGATCGAGTTCCAGGTCGGTCATTGGGGTTCTTTCATGGTTCAACGGGTAGACAGGGAGCCGAAGCGTGCGAAGACCTCGAGGAGCTCGTCGATCTTCGCCTTGCGCTCGCGACGCGCGCCGCTCTCGATGGCGGACCGCACGCAGGTCTCCACGTGCGCGCCGAGGAGCAGCTTGCCGGCTTGGTCCAAGGCGGCTCGAACCGCCGCGATCTGGAGCAGGACGTCTACGCAGTAGCGGTCTTCCTCGATCATGCGCTGGATCCCGGCGACCTGCCCGGCGATGCGCTTCAGACGTCCGTCGAGCTTGGTGCGAGTTGCGCTTTCCAAAGTCGGCTTCTCCCGTTCATTTGCTCGACAGCATATACCCATAGGGGGTATTAGTAAACGACACAAGTCGATCGGGACGCGGGCAAGCGCCGGTCCGCTCGGCCGATGGGCTTGGCCCGGGGAGCCCACCGACAACTGTTTCATCGAGACGTCGAACGGCCCGCTGCGCTGTGATTGCCTGAACGTCCAGTGGCTCTAGAAGATCGAGGGCTGGCGGCGGGACGACAACGAGAGTCGGACTCAGCGGGCTCTCAGTGAGCAGACGCCATCCGAATTTGCAGCACGGAGCGAGGACTTGGAGATCGGGACGAGACTACAAGCCACCAACCATGTCGGGGAACAGTGCAATTCATGGGCCCGGGCGTCTCGCCGCGCCGACGATAGGAGTCTTCTAGGGAATCGAGGAAGGTCTCTCTTGCGGCGCTGACGAGATCGGACGTGTTCGCGTGTAAGAACGGGAGGGCAGTTTCTACGTTCGCGCAGCGAGCGAAGTCCCCCGAGCCGGAGTTCGCTCTGCCTGGTTTCTACGCAGAGTGGTGGCGTTGGATCTCTTCTTGCAGCCGTGCGATCTAGCCTGACGGTCGCGCTCATGGCGAGCGACGGTTCGGAAGCGCATGAAAGGAATGCATCATGGGTGGGAAGATTCGTTTGGGCATAGTCATCGGGATTCTCGTTACGAGCGGGGTTGCGGCGAACGCGGCTTGGCGGCCTGAGAGGAACGGCCCCCACCCGGCCCACAACCCGTCGTCGAATCCAAACTGTGGTCTCGGCGGCGAGGCGGTGTTCGGACTCGCCGCGTTGTCGCGCCTGCGTCGGCCCCGGAATGACCGCCGCTCGAGTGCGGCTGAATAGGCACGGCCAACGCGTCGACGAGGCTGTGCCCGCGCGGGCAAAGAGACTCGTCACCGAGCGGTCGCATCCGCCGTAGTAGTGCTCGTGCGGCGACGTGGCACACGAGGGCCTGATGTACTTCATCATCGGTGACTATCTGGCTGGGATGCTCGTCGGAGCGCTCACTGCGCTGGGCGTACGTGGACTCGTGCCGTCCGGGACGGACATGGTGGTCGGCATGCTGGTCGGTAGCGTCGTCGGAATGGCGATTCACGTCGTGCTGGGAATGCTGATGATGCCGCTGCTCGGGATGTTCGAAACGATGGTCCCCGGCATGCTGATCGGGATGTACGGCGGGATGCTCTTTGGCATGCGCGACGCAATGGCGGCAGGCTCTCCCACGCTCGGCGCAACGGCATGGGTGGGCGCGCTGTTCGGTGCGGCGGTCGTTCTCGCTCTGAAGGCCTATGACCGCACGCTGCGGGGCACGGTGATCGATGCCGGAGACTGACGAGCGACGTTCGATCCCCGCCGATGCGATGCGGAAATGGGATCTGGCGAGCCGTAGCTTCGATCTCCTTTCGTTCGCCGATGTGCGTCGCCTCGGTCCGCACAAGCGCCGACTCTTCAGCAAGATTCGCGGCGCCACGATGATGGTGGCGGCCGGTACGGGAAACGACTTCCAATTCCTGCCGCCCGGTCATCACATCGACGCAATCGACATCAGCCCGAAGATGCTCGAGCGGGCAGCCGAGAAGGCCGCCTCATACGACGGCACGATCGCATTGCGCGAAATGGACGTCTGCAAGCTGGCATTCGCAGATGCGAGCTTCGATACCGTCGCAACGGTCTGCACGTTCTGCTCCGTTCCCCGCCCCGTGGTGGGCCTGCGCGAGCTGCATCGTGTGTTGCGGCCCGGCGGGCAGCTGCTGATGTTCGAGCATGTGCGCAGCAAGATCGGACCGCTGGCGATCTATCTCGACCTGATGACGCCATGGGTTCGACGCTACGGCCCCGATCTCAATCGCGATACCGTCGGCAACGTCATGCGAGCCGGCTTCCGCGTTCGTCGCGAGGAGAACGTGTACCTCGACATCGTCAAGATCATCGAGGCGACTCGGTAGCCAAGCTTGATCGCCCGAGACGTCGTTGCACCGAGAGGACCTGAAGACGCGCCCTCGTTGAGCTACGTCGCCGTCTCGCGAAGCGTCCGAGATGAGAGATTCGCGTGGCGCCACCCGCAGAACGGCGGTGCCCCGCGCGGTGCTAGCGAACGAGACTCCTGCGCAAGCGAATTCCACCGGTCACGCCGACGTAGGCGCCGATGATGGTGCCGAGCATCCAGCCGGCAAAGACGGTCCATGAGGTACCGACCGATTGCAGCGCAACGCCTGGTGAAAGCAGCAGGCTCAGGAATGCCACCGGCACCGCGGGGCGTAGGTGCTTCGTATCGGAGCCGAGCAATGCGACGAACGTCGCCAGCACGCCGAACGCAGCCGCTGTCATCAGACCGAAACACGCGGCGCTGAGCCCCAATCCGACGATTCCGGTGATTCGATCTCCCGGCGGCGAACCAGACCACCAGGCAAGGAAGTGTGGGTCGGGACAGGCCGCGCCGCAGACTCCAGCGAGCCCAAGGGCGATCAAGCCGACGGTCGCGGAGCGCGCGAGCGGGAGCGACGGCGTCCGAATTTCGAGCAACACGATTGCGAGCGTGACGACGAGCAGCCCCGTCCACACGGCGCTGAAGGCGGCGACGTGCCAATAAGCGTGGTGGCCGAACGAATGGCCAGCCACCAATAGGATTGCTCCCAGCGCCCCCGCGCTCCCGACCAAGCCGGCCACGACCAGGCGGCGCACGGTGCGCCCGCCTCTCAGATCGAAGTCGCGCCGCAGCGAAGCGCCGATGTCCGTACGGACACGCTGGCGCAGCTCGGTCGGCGTCTCGGACTCCTCCAATCTGACTCCTCGTGCGCGTCGCCGCCGCGCATGCGCAGATCAAGCTGGCGCTCGGACCGCCACTGCAGGATCCGCGCGAGAGCGCAGTTTCTGCATCGCTCGAGAGGCCATCTTCTTGACCGCGTCGACTGATTTCCCGAGCTGCGCGGCGATTTCTGAATGTTCAGTGCCCGCGAGCTTCGAGGAGCATAAGACGTACCGCTCTTCCGGGGTGAGCTCGCTCATCAACCGAGCGAGCTCGTCGCGATCTAGAAACGGCTGTTCGGCGCCGGCTGCCGAGACAAGGGCATCGTCGAGCGGCGCTTCGCGATGTCGAAACGCGCAGCGAAAATCATCGACCAACAGCCGGTGGGCGATCCGAAAGAACCAGGGCGTAAACGGGCGAGTGGAATCATAGGCATCCCGTGCGCGATGGACGCGGAGGAACAGCTCCTGATAGAGATCGCGCGCGCGCTCAGATGAGCCGGTGCGCTTCACGAAGAACGAGTACGCAGCGCGCTCATAGCGCTGGAACAATTCATCGAACGATTCGACGTTTCCAGCGGCGTATTCCGCCATGAGATTCTCATCCGAGACCGGGGAGCAATCGCCGCACGCCGGCTTGGACATACGATCCAACCTTGGGTTCGTGACTGCGCGATGCATGTGCACGGTCTGTTCCAACTCGGGAATGGGTATGGCCGGGCAAGGTTCCGCAATGAGAGGCCACGCACCCCACGACTTGGGGCGGAACTGTGGCGAATGGCCTCGTCATGCGGCGTCTTGCAGTCAATGCGGCGTTCCCGAGCCAGCCTGTCACCCCTCGGGTTCCAGTGCGTATTTCCGCACAACGAGCCCGTGCTCGGGCCATCGTGCGGAGCGGCAGCGATTCGGCTCTCCGTAACGGAGGTAGACGGCGATGCTTTCGAAGTTCGCGCTCGCGCTTGCGCTAGGTGCCGGAGATTCGGCGATCCCGATTGCGACCGATGCCGCGCGGGAATACGCGTGGAATGGACCGCAGCCCATCACGCAGCCGGCACTTGCAGCGGGCACGGCGGCAGCTCGGCCACACCAGATCTCGTGCAACGAGCCGACACGTTTTTTCTGCAACGGCGCGGAATACGGGGCCGCAAGAGCGATCGCTGACGCAGTGGCAACAGCACAGGTGGGGCGGCCGAGCCCGCGAGCCGGCCGCCCCAAGCATCTCTACTTTGCCGCTGCTTCTTCCCCGGCGGCGAGCGCGTCGTAGTTCTTCGCCATGTCCTCGTAGTCTGCCGCAAGCTTCTCGCAATGCGGCTTCTGGTTCGCACCGTTCTTGGCGGTCCCGTAGCGCTTGGCCATTCGCAGATGGTTTTCGGCCTGCGCGCGCGCGTCCGCCGCTTGGGCCTGATAGTGAGCCGCGAGAGCTGCGTGCTGTGCGGGCGTCGAGGCGCTCTCGATCAGCACTGCCTCCAAGCCGTGACCCTGAGCGAAGGCTGTCGTCGCACCGAGCAGTGCCGCGGAAATGATGAGAGTCTGAACCAGTCGTCGCATTGATCCTCCCCCAGGCTCCCCGCCGTCCGAGACCGCCTCGGCAAACGGGATGCCTATTCAAACACGCTATCACACAAGAGACACTACGGAGGCACCAGGCCAAAGGTGACACGGGCTCGCGGGGCAGACTTCGCTTCGCCTCCGTGAGGCCCGCCCTCGTCGGTCGAATGGGCCGCGAACAAACGCCAATCGCTCCCGCGTCATGTACACCCGCAGCACGGCGGCGCCCCGCCCGAGCAGATCTCGAGCGAGCGTCGCGCGAAGCGGCGGAGCGGTTTTCGCACGACGTGCTCGCACCCAGCACCGACACCGTCTCCACCACCGCGCCGCTCGATCTGTGCGGCGGTCCGCTCGCACTCTCGATCACAGGCGGCGGCGAGCGTTACACGCACATCGATCCGTTCGACGCGGACACGGACGTCCTTGCGTTGCTCGGCCAGCACACCGAGGGCAACCAGGCTGCGGACTTCGCGATCGTCGGGCCGGAGTGGACGAGCCCCGCGACCGGCGTCACTACGGTGCGTGCGTCGACGAATTGCGTCTGGTTGCACGATCAAGTCGCCGCGCTGGGCGAACGCGCACGGCCGGCTCGTGAAATGGTTCCCGCCGATCGGAATCGACTTCAAGGGCAGCGAGTTCAATCCCACGAAGCGGACGCCAGGTCCCAGCTCTCCTACGCGCTCGTGTACCGCGCCCGACTCGCCGATGTGCTTGGCGCTGGACGTCCGTTGGTTATGCTGCCAGCCGGCGACCGAGCCCGAGGTAACGATTTGAGGCGTCTCGCACTGATCTTCGCGCTGTTCTGGTTGGCCCAGGGAGCCGTGTGCTTGCTACCGGGCGTTTCCCATGCGCACCACGACGCGAACGCGGCGACTTCCGCCGAGCACAGCGATCACGAGGCGCACTCGCACCACGGCGCGTCAGGCGAGCGCAATGCGGATGCGCCGCTCCCCGATGAAGACTCGGGCTGCGAGCATCACTGTGCTTCGCTCTCGCAGGCGCTCTCGCCGACGGCCTCCGCCATTCCGTGGATCGTGACGCACTGGCTCGCGCTTGGTACGCCGGAGGTGCAGCCTGCGCTGCTGCGGGTTGCAACGCGAAGTCTCGATACGCGAAACGGTCCGCCACCTCCCGATCTAGTCATCACCAACGCTTCGCTGTTGATCTGATCGCCGCACCGCCTGGGTGACGTCGGCCGAGCGGCCGGCGTCGGCGCGCGTTCGCTCGCGCGCCGCCTACGTCCCTTGGAGGTGCGCCGTGGTGTTTCGATCGACGCTTTGGTTCCTATGCTTCGCCTTGTTCGCGACCAAGGTCGGTGCCGCACAGGCGGCCGCACCTGACGATTCGCATGCCATCACCGCGAGCGAAGCCGCGGCGGAGGCGCTGCGGGCCAACGCCGACCTGCGCGCGGCTCATGCGGCGATCGACGTCGCACGCGCTCGCCTGGTCCAGGCGGGCTTGTGGCCGAATCCTGAACTCGTCCTGAGCGGCGCTGGCGACTTCGCATTTCGTGACGAAGGCGAGCAACGGATTGGCGTCAACGTGGCGCAGCGCTTCCCTATCGCCGGGCGACTCGCTCGAGCGCGTGATGTCGCACGCGTCGATGTCGCCGCAGCGCTCGCCGAAGCGCGCGACTTCGAGCGCACGCTCATTGGAGATGTGCAGCGTGTCGCGCTTCGCATCCTCTCGCTCGACCACGCGATTGCGACATGGGGCGCCATACTCGCGCCCGCGCGCGAGCTGACGCATGCATCGCGCGCGCGCTTCGAAGCGGCCGAGGCATCCGAAGCGGACGTGAACCTGCTCGCCGTGCAGCTCGCTGGTTTCGAGCAGGAGAAGCACCTGCTCGAACTCGAACGCGGCGTCGAGGCGATCCGCCTGAACCACCTGTTGCAACGCGAGGTCGATACGCCGGTCATTCTGTCTGGCTCAATCGAGGACCCACTCGTGGATGCGACGGCCGTCCGACAGATCGCCGCTGGAGCAACGGAGCGACGGCCCGATCTGTCGGCTGTCCGCTTGCTGGGGGACCGGGCGCGCGCGGAACTCAGGCTTGCACGTGCGGAAGTCTGGGAGGATTGGAGCTTCGGAGTTGGCGTCGACTCCGAAAAGCAGGTGTTCGCGAATCAGCCCTCTATCGATCCGATCGGCACGAAGCGCGACGAGTTCTTGCGTTTTGACCTGTCAGTGCCCCTGCCGCTTTGGAATCGCAACCAAGGTCGCGTCGGGGCGGCGCTCGCCGAAGAGCGTCGCGCGACGGCCCGCCTTGCCGCGTTGGAGAACGCCGTCGCGGCCGAGGTGGCGGCGGACAGTGCACGCGTCGTCGAGGTGTCGCGTATCGAACGCCACTACCGCGAGTCGGCGCTTCCGCTCTCTCGCCGCAACGTGGTGCTGCTCGACCGCGGCTACCGCGAGGGACTCGCGCCGATCACCGCGCTGGTGCAGGCCGAGCAGCAACTCGCCGACGCGGCCCTGCGTCACGCGCGGCTGCTCGGCGAGCTACGGCAGGCCGAGGTCGATCTCGAAACCGCCGCGGCCGCGAGCCCACTGCTCGCGCCCGCGCCGACAAGGGGGGCGAATCCGTGACAATGGCAGCAAACACCCGAATCGCCGCGCTGGTGGTGGCGCTCGCGTCGATCCCGCTCTCCGCGCCGGCGCACTCCGGACACGCGGAAGCGCCGAGCGCCGCAGGCGCGGCGGTCGGCTCACAACAGGTAGAACTCAGCGCTGCTGCGCGCGCGAATCTCGGGCTCGAAGTGGCGGAGGCCGAGCTGCGACCGCTCGCATCGACGCTGTCGGTGATCGGTGAGATCGCGGTTGCGCCCGATCGCTCGGGGGCCGTCACCTCGCGCATCGCCGGGCGCGTCGTTTCCGTGTCGGTCGCGGAGGGCAACTCGGTGCGGCGAGGACAGCCGGTGGTCGAAGTCGAGAGCCTGCTGCTCGGCGATCCGCCGCCGCGCGTGCGCTACACGTCGCCACTCGACGGTGTCGTGATCGATCGCCACGCCGAGCCCGGCGGCAGTGTC
>JANLTC010000300.1:0-1560 GCA_031362725.1 Deltaproteobacteria bacterium
ACTTCACCCCGGCCATATGACCAGCGTCCGGCTCACAACGGAGCGGCTGCCACTCCGGGGGCTGGGGGACACCACTCGCCTTCGCGGAATTCGACAAGAGCGCGAGGAGTCGACGCTTCAGGTCACTATCATGTCGATCGAAGCCGCTCGGACCATCCTCATCCTGGAGGCAGTCGAGGGCGCGTGGTGCCGCGCTCTTGTCGCCACGAGACGCAAGGGCCACGGCCGCCCAAGCGCCAGGAAAGCCGGGTTCCCGCGTGAGTTCGTGAAGCGCCGCGGTTCCGGCGAGAGAATCCTCGAAGGACAGGTAAACGGCCGCCGCCGTTCGGACGACCGGGTTGGGCGCCCCGAGCAGAGTCCGATAGTACTCCGCACGATTCCCGGAGCACTTCCATCCAAAGTAGGATGCGAGTCCGTACGTTTCACGGTCTCCCAGGCGCCTCGTCGATCCCGGATCGAGGGACATCAGAAAACCAACAACAGATTCAGGGTGTTTCATGGTAAGGCGTACGAAGGATCGCGAGCCGTCTACTCCGACTCCGGAATCTCGAACTCTGTCCGGATAGATCCGCTCCAGGGCCTTTCGAAGTTCATCGGTCGATTCCGGTGCGGATGCTGCGATTCCGATCTCACCTTCAGCTTTCGCGGCGCCTTGCCCTCTGCGGCGCAGGATCATTGCAATGGGATGCTGATGGTCCGTCGAATCACTTCCGAACTTGGCAAGCCCGGTTGGTGAGCGGAGCAACGCCAACGCGCGATCTCCACCGCACCTTCCGAGTCGCCAGGCAGGATCGTCATAGTGATGTTCGCCAGGTGTCGGGATCGTCATGATCGAGTCGAGCAACTCCCCCAGGGTGGGGGACGAACGCTCTCTCGAAGCGGAACCGGGCGGAAAGAGCCAGCGAACCGGATATCCCCTATTGAGCACCAGCGCCTCCTGCTCCTCGTCCGTCAGGTCGAGAAAATTGCGGATTGAGTCCTCGCAAGCAGAGAGTCGCATGTCTCGCATCTGGTGCCCCGTTCCTAGAATCTCGTCCTCATGCACGTCAACCGCCGTAAATCCCCAGAACGGTTTCGTGGAAAGGCTGCAGGGTATCTCCCGCCACCAGTACGGCTCACCGCATCCTGGCTCGATGCTGAGGCAACCACGGTCTCCGGGACCGACTTGCCGATTCGCATAGACAAGGTATTGCTCTCCGACAAGGGCAGTTCGATTGTGGGGTTGCCACGTCTCGACTCCGAGAAAAATCCTGACGATCGCACCCTGCGGTGGCCCCTTGAACGATTGGACAACTCGAAAGTCCGCGGTGATGATCCCCGCGGTCTCACACTCGACAATCCCGACAAACGCGGCGTCATAGACCGCAAGGCGCCATGGTATGGGGACGACGGACGTGGCATCGGCAGGGCTGGGCCAGGAAAGCACTTCCAAGAGCGCAACACAGATGACTCCTGCCTGGAGAAGTCGTATCGGCAGCGTGCGCACGTCCTACCCCCCACACGCCAGCCGCGCCGCGTCTTCCGGATCGCGCGCGATCGTGATCAGGCTCAGCATCGCCT
>JANLTC010000304.1:0-7147 GCA_031362725.1 Deltaproteobacteria bacterium
TACGCGGGAAGCGGAACACGAGCTTCGGTCGGGCTTGGTGGTCGTTCGCGGATCGGAACGGACCGGAGCGCCTTCCCGCGTAGCGAGCCACAGGCGAGCGGCGAGATCCATAGGGACGACTCCCGCGTAGCGAGCCAACGGCGAGCGGCGACGTTCATCGAACTCGCAGCACGACCTTCCCGAAGTGCTCGCTCGCCTTCATCGCGCGATGTGCATCCGCGACCTGCTCTAGCGGCACCACGCGGTCGACGATCGGGCGCACGCGACCGCTGGCGAGATCGGCGCCAAAGCGGCGCTCGAAGGCCGCAGTGATGGCTGCCTTCTCCTCGACGGATCGCGTGCGCAGCGTCGAGCCGACCACGTGCAGCCGCTTCGCGAGTAGCACGGCGAGATTGACCTCGGCCTTTGCCCCACCCATCAGCCCGATCAGCACCAGACGTCCACCGATCGCGAGGCTCCCGAGATTGCCCTCGAGGTAGGACGCGCCGATCGAGTCGAGCACGACGTCGACACCGCGACCGCCCGTCGCCTCGCGCACGCGCTCGGCGAAGTTTTCCTTGCGGTAGTCGATTGCGACGTCGGCGCCGAGTTCGAGACATCGCGCGCACTTGTCCTCGGAGCCGGCCGTGATCAATGCGCGCGCGCCGGCCGCCTTGATCAACTGGATGGCTGCCGTGCCGACTCCGCTGCCGCCGCCGTGAACGAGCGCAGAACCCGTCGCCGGAAGCAATCCCACTTCGAACAGGTTGAGGAACGCGGTGAGGAACACCTCGGGAACGGCGGCCGCTTCCTCGAGTGAGAGTCGCTCCGGAACGCGCATCGCCGAGCCCGCGTGCACCACGACCTGCTCGGCGTAACCACCGCCTGCGAGGAGCGCCATCGCGCGATCGCCAGGCTTCCAGCCCGACACGTCGGCGCCGACTTCGAGAACGGTGCCGGCGCACTCGAGCCCGAGAATCGGCGACGCACCCGGCGGCGGTGGATAGAGGCCCTGCCGCTGCAACAGATCGGCTCGGTTCACGGCGGTCGCGGCGACGCGCAGTCGCAACTCTCCCGTACCCAGGACCGGCTCGGGCACCTCGCCGATGCGCAACACGGTCTCATCTCCAGGACGATCGATCAAGACGGCCTTCATGGTGGCCGAACCTACCCGCTGGAATGACGGGAGACCACCGCGCGTGAGCGAGATTGTGCAACGCGCGCAGCGCATCGAGACGCTCGGCCCGCTGGCGAGCAGCGTCGCACATGATTTCAACAACCAGCTGACGGCAATCCTCGGCAACGCGCGCGTTCTCGAAGGCTGGCTCTCGTCCGATCCGGCCGCGCGCGAGGCGCTCGCGGATCTCGAATCGGCCGCTGAGCACTGCACCGAGCTGACGCGCGGGCTGCTCGACCTGGCGCGCCAGGCGCCCATCGCACCACAGCCCGTCGCGATGGACAAACTCGTGCACGAAGTCGAGGCGCTGTTGCGCGCATCGCTCGCACCGGACGTCGCGCTGCGCGTCGACGTCGCGCCGGGCCTGTTCGCGCACACCGATCCGGCGCAGCTGCGAAGCGTGCTGACGAACCTCGCGCTGAACGCGCGCGACGCCGTCGGCGCGCGCGGCGAGATCGAGATCGCGGTGCGGCTCGCCGCACCGGATGCCAGCGGAGCCGGCGCAGCGTCCTACCTCGAGTTCGTCGTCCGTGACACCGGTGTCGGAATGGACACAGACACGCTCGAGCACGTCTTCGATCCGTTTTTCACGACCAAGCCGCCGGGTCAGGGAACCGGGCTCGGACTTGCCATCGTTTCCCGCATCGTCGAGTCACACGGGGCGTCGACCGAAGTCGAGAGTGAGCCGTTTCGCGGCACGCGGTTCCGGATCGCGTGGCCCGCGGCGATCGAGGCCCCTTTCGATACGGAGACGGGGTCGCTGCCGATCGCGGGGGGTCACGAGTGCGTGTTGCTTGCCGAAGACGAGCCCGCGGTGCGGCGTCTCGCACGCGCCGCACTCGAGAGGCACGGCTATCGCGTGCTCGAAGCGTGTGATGGCGACGAAGCCGTCGCGCTCTTCGAGCAGCATCGCGATGGGATCGACGGGGTCGTCGTTGATCTCGCGATGCCGCGGCGCAACGGGCTCGACGTGATCGCCGCGGTTCGCGCGAGCGCGCGGAGAATCCCCGTCGTGCTGATGAGCGGACAAGGTGGTCTCGACGGCGACGTCGCGCTGCCCGAGCGGGTCATTGCACTCGGCAAGCCCTTCCGCCCCGACGAGCTGGCCAGCGCGGTCCGTCGTGCGCTGGACTCCGCAGAGAAGACGGACTGAAGCCACTGCGCGAGCGCCGCTCGGCCGGGCGCATCGAGATCGCAGAAAACGGCTCGGAGAAAAGGGGTCGTTGGACGGCATGGGCCCGTCCAACGAGGAGATCGGCGAGGCGCGACGCGCGCCTCGATCTCATTCATCACCGCTCCGCTGCGTCGCAGATTCGTGGCTGCGCACTCTGGGTCGCCTTTCCGGCGATCTTGGTTTCACGAAAAAAATCTGCGACGCGACGCCAGCAATCGCCACCTAGCTCTTCGGGACGGTTTGCGCAGACGTGTCCCCACGGGAAGGAACGATGCCCAGACTGAGTATTCGTCGATTCGTTGGTCACAAGCATGGACTGACTGCAATGCGGTTCGTCGCAGCGATTGCGTGGCTTCACGCCGGTGCAGCGAGCGCGCTGAGTGTCCATCCGCTCTTCTTCCAGGGGCCGGATGGTTTCGGTTTCACGGCAGCCGCAGTCGCAGGCAGGCCGATCGCGACCGTGGCTGGCCCGGCGAATCGTTGGGTGAACGCGGGTGCGCAACAGTTCGTGTCCGGCCCCGGTTTGATCGTCGAGAACCATCTTTCGGTTGTGCATGAGAATCCACAGGGACAGGGACGCACGCCGGGCGAGGCCGATCCGTTCGTCGTCGACTCGACTTGGACCGTCGCGAATCAGACGGGCGCGACGCTGCCAGGGACGTTCCTCGTTTTCACGAAGATCGATCCCGCCCTCCCCAACTCCCCCCCCCGCTACCCCGGTTTGCTCGCAGGCCTCGATGGCGACTTGCTGCAGATCGTGGAGTATTCGTCGGGCGGGACGGAGTATTTTTTCGGCGGCATGTGGCTGCCGAGCCTGGGGGTGGGGCAATCCGTCGACCTGACCGTCCGCTATGTCGTCGCCGGTTCACTCGACTACGACGCCGAGACCAACGCATACGTATTGCCGCGTCTCGGCATCGCCGGACTCGTGGTTCCGGAGCCGATGCCGCTCGTGGGGATCGCGCTCGGGCTCCTGGGTCTCGTCGGCGCACGCGCGCGGCGTGGACGCGACTGATCGCGGTGGGCGTCGTCCTGCACCTCGCGAGCGCCGCGTCAGCCGCCCAACGGGTCGATCCGCGCCACGCGCAGGCGCAACGACTGGTGGCCGAAGGACGCTGCCCCGCCGCGTTGGAACTGCTCGCACGGCTGCGGCGCGTCGATCCGAACGACGTTGCGACACTGCTGCGGATCGGGCGCTGCCAGCTGATCGAGCGCAACTACGAGGCCGCCTTCGAGGCACTCGACACGGCCAAAGCGCTGGCTCCGAACGACGGCGAACTCCGGCAGCAGCTTGCGATCGCGCTGTACCACCTGGAAGAGTTCGATGCGTCCAGTGTCGAGTTGGAGGCCGCCGCACAACTGCTCGGCGAGGAGCGCGCGGAAATCGCGCTGTACCGCGGCCTGTTGTTGCTGGAGCAGCCGGAACCGAAGAGCGCAGCGGCAGGCGCTGCATGGCTCGAACGCGCACGAACACTCGGGGGCGAGTCCGTCGAGCCGGTCGCTTCGTTCTACGCTGGCGTCGGGTGGGCCACCGCGCAGGATCGAGATCGGGCGCGGGTGGCGCTGCGTCGGGTGATCGAGGAGTGGCCGGGCACGGCGTGGTCGACGCACGCCGAGCGCCGTCTCGCCAAGTTGGGCACCGATGCGCGCCGTTGGTGGGGATCGCTGCGTGCGGGTCTCGAGTACGACAGCAATGTCGTGTTGCAGGGACAGGGCGTCCCGCTGCCATCGGAGATTTCGAGTCAGCGCGACATCCGCGGCGTCTGGTCGGCGCAGGCGGGCACCGAACTGTTTCGCACCGATCAGTGGGCCAGCGGCGCGGCGCTGAACTATTCCGGCTCCGCCTACCGCAACGTGAAGAGCTTCGATACGCAGTTCCCGGGTGTCGCCGTGTGGCTCGACCGCAAGCTCGACGCTGCGACGACGCTGCGATTCGCTGCGGATAGCGGCTACGCGTGGGTCGCCGAGGAGCCATTCTTCTACACGTATCGAGGGAGTCTCTCGCTACTGCGGCAGTGGCCGGAAGCGGGATCGTCCGAACTCTTCGCTCGCACCTGGCACGACAGCTATCTGACGGTCAGCAGCGACGTGCCGGGGCCCGAGCCGGGAGTTCCGTTCCCGTTGTGCGCACCACCGAGTAACCCCGTTGCGTTCTGCGGGCCGCCCGGTCTCGATGAGCGCGCCGCGCGCAACCGCGACGGCAACGGCACGTCGATCGGGTTCCTCCACACGGTGCGGATCCCGATCGAGCTGCCCTTCGGCAGCCCCGTGGCGAGACTCGGGTATCAGTACGACCGCTACGTGTCGCGCGGCACCGAGTACACCTATCAGGCGCACGCGCTCTCGGGAGGCGTTTGGGTGGGGCTGCCGTGGCGGGCGACGCTCGACGTCTCGGGGGCCTTTGCGTATCGCCCGTATCGACATCCGACCACGTTCCCGGACCAACCACTTCCCGAGAACCTCGAATACACGCTGCCACCGAACCGACACCGAGAGACCGCCTATTCGGTGGACGTGGTGATCGCGCGACCCATCACCGCGTGGCTCTCGGCTTCGGCTCGCTGGCATTTCGAGCGGACCGACTCGAGCGCCGAGGTCTTCACGTATGACCGGCAGATCGTCGGCGCGTACCTGACCGCTACTTACGGTAACTGAAGCATGGCAAGGAGCCGCACGTGATCCCCATCGCCCGATTTGCCGTTCGAAGCGCGCTGGCAGCCGCGATCGCGTTGCTGGTCTCGTCCGCGTTGGCGCAGGCGGGAGAGGTCGCACCGGGCGGAACGTGCGCTGCCGCTGCGCAGCGCGACGTCTGTGCGGGCCGGGCTTGCACCGACGAGAGTGGCAAGGCTCGCACCCGCTTCAGCCCCGACGACGTCGGCAGCGGCGATTCGGAGGATGACAACGGCAACGCGCCGCCCGAGGCAGCCAGTTTCTCGGGCCCCGGTACCTGCGCGGACCCGAGCGTTGGTTGCGGTAACCCGCGCACCCCGAGAACTCTCGCGAGCAATGCGCAGGCCCAGCCTCTGCCCGCCCAGAATTCGGGGCCACCCGCCGCACCGATCACGCCCGGAGCGCCGGGTCCCCCCGTTCCGCCATCACCGGCCACGCCGCCGGCACCACCCGCACCGCCGGCTCCGCCTCCGCCGGCTCCGCCGGTCGCGCCTGCGCCGCCGGCTCCGCCTCCCCCCCCGACCGTGGTCGAACCGCCGCCGGCGCCAGTGCTTCCGCCAGGCGTTCCTCAGCCCTGATCGCTGAAACCTGACGGCGCCTCACAGACACGGACAGGGGACCATGATGGATACCCCGATACGGCAACGGGAGACGTCGGGCGAAGACGACGTCGATCTCCTGAACCGCATCCGCGGACAGGACAGCGCGGCGCTGCGCACGTTGTTTCAGCGGTACTACTCGCGTGTCTACTGGTTCGTGCAGCGGCGACTCCACGACCCGAATCTGGCCGAGGAGGTTGTCGCCGACGTCTTTTTCGAAGTCTGGAGGAGCGTGCATGGTTTTGCCGGCGCATCGCGCCCATCGACCTGGATCTTCGGCATCGCGCACTTCAAGTGCGTCGGTGCCCATCGAGATCGCCGCCGCTTGAAACGCGCATCGGTGATCTCGACGAACGTCGAGACACTGCACCGCTTCGCCGACGACGAAGATACGGGCGAACGTCTCGATGCGCGCGAGCAACTGCGACTCGTGCAGCAGGCGATTGCCGCGCTGCCGGAAGAACAGCGCAGGGTGATCGAACTAGCCTTGATCCAGGGGCTTCCGTATGACGAGATCGCGGCGCAGCTCCAAGTGCCTGAAGGAACCGTAAAAACGCGTGTCGCGAGAGCGCGCGCACGACTGCGCCTGGGGCTTCGACGCCTCGGGGTCGAGGATGAAACGTCATGAACCAGTACAACGACGAGCAGAACTGCCCTGAGAAAGTTCTCGAGTGGATACCCTGGTATGCGGAGAACGCGCTGGAGGAGGCGCAACGTGGCGCTGTCGAGGCGCACGCAGCGCAGTGCAAAGCCTGCCGTGTCGAGCTTTCAATGCTGAGCGGCGGTCCCACGCCACCCGCCACGGCACCCGACCCCGATCCGGTGTTCGCGCGCGTGCTGGCGCGCATCGAGGCGGAGGGTGTTGCACCGGCGCCGGTCCACGTCAGAGGCCACCTCGCACCCGCGTCCGCACGCCGTGCACCCATGCTGCAACGGTCGCATCGGAGCGGAAGGAACTCGCTGCTGCAGGTCGCGGCCACTGCCGTGCTGATGCTGGGAATCGGCGCCGCGGGCTGGTTCCTGACTGCCACGTTCGCCCCGCACGCCGACGCCGTGTATCGCACCGCCTCCGATTCGGGATCGGCCGCGCTCACCGGCGTGTCTCGCACCCAACTCGACGTGGTGTTCCTCGGCGACGCCGAGATCGAGCGAATCAACATGGATCTGCGCGCACTCGGTGCGACGGTGGTGGCGGGCCCGAGCCCGGCCGGGCGTTATCGGCTAGCGCTGCCCGAGGGTGCGGACGCTGCCGCGGCGGTCGCGATGTTGCGCGCCGACGGTGGCAGGGGCGTCGCGTCCTTCGCAGAGCCGCTGCGGCCCTAGATTGCGGCCGACGCTGCGCCTCTTCGCGGGCCTCGTGGCGTGCACCGAGCTCTGGCTCGGCGCCGCTGCATTGTCCGCCGCTGCAGCCGACCCCGCTGCTACTGCACCGGCGCTGGCACCGGAATGCCTGCCCTTCGACGAGGAGCCGATGGCGCCGCCGATCGCGATCGGCGAAACCGGCGTCGCTCCCTCGGCGTTGCCGATACCACCAGCGGGCTCGTTCGT
>JANLTC010000311.1:0-2445 GCA_031362725.1 Deltaproteobacteria bacterium
GCGGCGATCGACGTCGCCGAGATCCGATGGATCTCCGCCATCCGATCGGCCGCTTCGCGCAATGCGCTTTCCGTGCGCGCAGCGAGGACGGGTTGTAGCCGTCTCCTGAAAAACACGCCGCGAAGTGGCGCTCATGCCGAACTTGGTGGCGGCCGCGCCCTCAACGGGGGTGGACGCGCACCGGCAGGTACGAGTACCCCTTCACGAAGTTCGAGCGCACGCGCTGCGGCGGACCGACCACCTCCACCTCGCGGAAGCGCGCGAGCAGTTCCTCCCACAACACGCGCAGCTGCATCTCGGCGAGGCGGCTGCCCATGCAGAAGTGCACGCCGATGCCGAACGCGAGGTGCTGCCGGGCATTCTCGCGATCGATCCGAAACTCGTTCGGCCGGTCGAAGACGGCGTCGTCGCGGTTGGCGGACACGTACCACATGACCACCTTGTCGCCCTTCGCGATCGCCTGGCCCGCGAGCTCCGTGTCCTGCGTCGCCGTGCGGCGCATGTGCGCGAGCGGCGTCTGCCAGCGAATCATCTCGCTCACCATGTTCGGGATCAGCTTCGGATCGTCGCGCAGCTTCTGGTACTCACGCGGGTTCTCGTTCAGCGCGAGCACGCCGCCGGTGATCGAGTTCCGCGTGGTGTCGTTGCCGCCGACGATCAGCAGGATCAGGGTTCCGAGGTACTCGAGCGGATCCATGCCGCGCGTCGCAGGGGCATTTGCGAGCGCGGTGATGAAGTCGAGCCGCTCCGTCGGCGGCCTATTCTCGCGCTGCTTCCAGAGTTCGGTGAACTCGGCGAGGCATTGCATGAGCTCGGTCTTGCGCGCCTCCTCGGTCGTGGTCCACACACCCGCCTGCAGCGGACTCGCCGTCGCCATGTCCGACCAGTGCGTGAGCTTGCGGCGCTCCGCGTAGGGAAAGTCGAAGAGTGTCGCGAGCATCCCGGTGGTGAGCTCGATCGAGACGCGATCGACCCAATCGAAAGTCTCGCCGACGGGGAGTCCGCCGAGGATCTCGCACGCGCGCTCGCGGATCAGCGGCTCGAGCACCGTGAGGTTGCGCGGCGAGGCGACGGGCTGCACCACACTGCGGTGCGCCTGGTGCTTGGCCCCGTCCATCGTGATGAAGCCGGCCTCCAGCGGGAACGCGGGATCCGGATCGCCGACGACGATGCTGCGCGCCGAGGAGTAGATCTCCGGGTTCTTCTCGACGTGCACGATGTCGTGATAGCGCGTGACCGACCAGTACGGGCCGAAGTCGCTCGCCGCGCAGTAGTGGACCGGGGCCTCCTTGCGCAGACGCTCGAACCAACGCCAGTGCGTGTCGGTCTCGAAGAGTTCCGAGTCCGAGACGTCGATCGTCTCGAGGGGGACCGCGTAGGGATCGGCGCCGGCCTGTCCCTTGGAGGGCAAAGGGCTCGAGTCGGTTGCTTGGGTCATCGTGGCTTGGACCTCCGGGATCGGAGGATACGCGAGAGCGCCGATCCAGCCTCGATCGAATGGCGTGCCGGGAGGGATTCGAGCCCCCACCGCCCAATCCGAAGGCCATCGCATTAGACTCTGCTGTCTCGCGGTCGCGTCTTGCACCGCGTCAGGTGGGGGAGCGCGGTTCGATGGCAGAAGCGGAAGCAGATCCCGTCCGTGCGCGGGTCGAGAAGTACGTCGGCAAGGCGATGGGCCCGTCCTCGGTGGCGCCCGATCCCGTCAACGTGCCGATGATCCGGCATTGGGTCGATGCGCTCGACGATCGCAATCCGGTGTATCTCGACGAAGCGATCGCCAAGGCCACGCGCTTCGGCGGGATCGTCGCGCCGCCGGCGATGCTGCAGACGTGGGGCATGCCGCGTCCGAAGATCGAGGGCATCGCCGAGCGCGGCGGCGCACCGGGCGAGATGCGCTTCGACAACCCGATCAGCGTCCTCGACGAGGCCGGCTACGTCGGCACGCTCGCCACGAACTCCGAGTTCGAGTTCGTGCGCTACCTCAGGCCCGGCGATCACCTGACGCAATCGAACGAGGTGGAGTCGATCTCGAGTCGCAAGACCACCGGCCTCGGGCAGGGCTACTTCGTGACCTGGATGACGACCTACCGGACGACCGCGGGGGAAGTCGTCGGCCGCCAGCTCTTCCGCATCCTGAAGTTCGACCCGAGCACCATCGATCTCTCCAAGCTGAAGGCGCCCCGATGACGACGCGTACTCTGAAGCCGGCCGAGATCGCGGTGGGCGACGAGCTGCCGCTCTTCGAGCTGAACGTCACGTCGACGGTGATCGTGGCGGGAGCGATCGCCTCGCGTGACTTCATGCCCGCGCACCACGATGCGGTGTTCGCGAAGGCGCAGGGCGCCCCCGACATGTTCATGAACATCCTCACCACCAACGGCTACGTGGCGCGCTACGTCACCGACTGGGCGGGGCCGGAGGCGATGCTCACGAGCATCAAGATCC
>JANLTC010000354.1:0-2240 GCA_031362725.1 Deltaproteobacteria bacterium
TCGAACCGTACCTCGCCAGGATCGGCAGGGTTCAGCTCGAAGTCTGAGGTGACGAGTGCGCGCAGAAAATCGCCGAATGTCACGTCAACCGGCGGCATGTAGTCAAAGGCCCGGAAGCACATCCGGAGGAACCGGTCCGAAAGCTGCGCCGCCTCGCTGGAAAGGCGATTGACAAGATCCGGATGAAGGCGACCGTCCGGTAGCTCGCCGGAGCCTCCTGTTGCAATGCGCAAGAGGTCCGCAGTGCGGTTTTGGAAAGCCTTGATGTACCCGGCGAAAACCGCGCTCAGGAGGATCGCCCCGCGCTCGTGAGCTTCATGTGCCTTTGCCAGCTTTCCAGGGTGTGGCTTCTCGTCAATGGCTGAGCGAAGTCCCTTTCCTGAACCCGTCGCCTGGCCGAACTGCTGCGCCAGCTCCATGAGCATTTTTGACTTCTGTATCGCGCCTTCCGAGGCCTGGATGTGTTCGGCGAGGAGTTCGCGATACGAGAAGCGCTGAAACAGCGCGACGATGTCGGAGAATGCCTCGTGGAAAGCGAGAACATCGACATTGCTCGGCTCAAGGAAGTAAGGGCGCAGGCGATGCACAATGGCGTGCGTCACCTCGTGGGCGATGATGTCGTGCGACAAGCACGTGAAGACGGTCTGGCTGGGAAGATTCTCGCCAGGCGAATTCATATCGGCTTTGAAGTAGCCAAAGAGAATCGCGTTGAGTTCGGGGTCAAAGAAGGCGTTGCGGCCGTAGAAAGCGTGCGGGAATAGACGGAGTGGACGCCGTTTGCGCGACAGCGAGATGTTGCGGCCAAGCGCCCGAACTGCGCTATCGATCACCTTCATCGCGACCGCGTAGACCATCTGTTGGTGGAAGCGCGGGTCCGACTCGCTCTGCGGAAGGCCAGCCTCCATAAGAAGTGGGCGCTCGTTGAGGTCGACACTAGCATAGAAGCGCTCGTTCCAGGCATCGTAGTCGTAGACCTGAATAAGTTGGCCGCGCGGCCCCCGCTCAAGGTCAATCTCGTTAGGGATCTCGATCGTTATCCTATAGGGAGCGCGCCGGCCGCTCATCGGATCGGTTGCGTAGATACGCAGGCGCCGCTTCTCCGGGTCCCGCGTGGCGTAGTCGCTTTGATTGCGCTTCACGATCCCTCTCTCCCAACTTAGGGGGGGGTATAAACTAATCTGAGGTTTTGCACCAGTATTGGGCGTCTCTCGTCGAATTATCGTTTCAGGCGACATCACGGCATCCTACGAAGGTTTACTGCGGCAGACAGCCGTACGGAGACGAAACGCTTAGCTCAAGCGCGTTCTAGAAGTGTTGGGTTTCGATGCACCACTGACAGTTTTCGTGCCCTATCTCGGCGATGGTGACGCCGATGAAGCCATCCTTCTTCAGCTTGTCGATGATCGAGTCGCGCGAGTCCACGCCTTCTGCACCGCTTCCTGGTCCGCCGCCTCGAGATAGGTGATGGAGAAGGCGCCGGGCTCCTCGGTCTTGCCCGTCTGCACCATGGGGGAAATGGCGAGACTGTAATGCCCGATCTGCTTCGGCTGCTCGATCAGGTCGAGGTCGAGCTGCGTGGGGATGGCGCGGGAGTCGAAATAGGTGGTAACCGACTGGATCAGCCCGTCCTTTATAGGGAAGAAGTCGGCGCCGCAAACCGCCACCGGCTTTCCGGTGGGCGGCAGACCCATCATGCTGCCGTGGTTGGTGGCCGTCATCATCAACTGGGCGGCGACGAGGTCCGGACCCGTCTCGCTGATGCTCTGCTTCTCGAAGGTGCGGTCCGGAATGCCGCCCAGAGACCCTTCATGTAGTTCCGGAACACCTCGCCCGAGAGGGAACCGCAGGAGGAGGGGCCTCAAAGGGAGACCACTTGCCTCTGGCATTCCCTCCACACTACGACGCCACAGCGCACCATTCCGGCCTTTACCTGTAGTCCGGCATCCAGACCTTTGCCAAGCCCTCCGATATCAGCAGGCTTCCGGCGCTGCGCCCATCTGGCAAGATGACCCAGACGAGCGGCCGCAGGTATCGCTTGTCCCTCTCCCCTGAGTCATAGACCCTGACACCCGGCGTCTTGATGACCTCTACGGTGATGTCGCAATAGTTCTCATTACTGGAGCATTTCAAAACATCTCTGACGTGCTCGGAGTGTAGGAGGACTTTGACACCCGGTTCATCCTGCTCTGGGTCGGCTTCAATGCTGCCTATGCCCAGGATGTCGGCGACGACACCAGCGG
>JANLTC010000405.1:0-10865 GCA_031362725.1 Deltaproteobacteria bacterium
GAACGGATCGAAGATGTGTCGCAGCTCCGCGCTCGGAATCGGCGGTCCGCTGTCGCGTACACGCAGCCGCACGCGACCGCGCTCACAGCCCGTCGAAATGGCGATGCGGTGATCGGCGGGCGCGCCCTCCGGAATCGAACGAATCCCATGCAGCAGCAGTTGCAGCGCCACCTGCGCGAGCAACCCCGCATCGCCGCGCACGGCGGGAACCGCCGTCAGGAACTCGGTCCAGCGCGCGCGAAAGCGTCCTTCGGCACGTACCAGCGGCAGCACCGAAGCGACGACCTCGGCGAGATCGACCCGCGCCGTCTCGGGTTCGTTGCGGCGTGCGAGCCGCAGCAACTCGTCGACCGTCGCGCGCAATCGAGCCAGTCCCTCGTGGCACTCGTCGAGAATCTCGGGTACGTCGCGGCGTTCCGCCGCGTGGTTCCAGATCTCCTCGACACGATTCAGGTTCGAGGAGACGAAAGCCATCGGATCGTTGATCTCGTGCGCGACGCCGGCGGCCAAGGTGCCGAGCGCGGCGAGTCGCTCGCCGTGGACGAGCTGGCTTTCCTTGCGCCGCAGCTCGGCGCTGCGTTCTTCGACGCGCACGTGTAGGTCGGTAGCGAGCCGTTCAGCATCGCTCATCGAGCGCACGAAGCCGCTCACGATGACGGCCGAGAGTCCCGTCATCATCACCAGGTAGCCGAGCGGTAGGATCTGTGGCGCGACGATCAGGTTGGCGCCGACGGCGCTGTCGTGGAGCAGCGTCAGTGCGAACAGACAGTACGCCGCGAACAGGTAGCGTGCGTGGATCCGCGCCCAAGCGGCGCCCGCGAGCGTCGCTCCGACGTAGCCGACGAAGAGTGCGAAGATCGATACGGTGAAGACACCAAACGGCGTGAGCATTGCCTCGCTGATCCGCCCGTCGCCGCCGAGCGCCGGTCGCTCGACGATCACGTCCGAGAAGATCGAGTCCGTCGCGAGTCCGATCGCGACCAGCGCGAAGAGCGCGACCACCGCAGCTTCCATGCGCGGCCGACGCAGGCCGAGCGCCGCGTGCGCCCAGCACACGAATGCGACGGCAAGGACGGCGCCGGCGGCCATCTCGCACTCCTGCCAGCGCAACGACTCGACGGGCGAGACCGCCGCGGTTCGGGCGACCATCGAGGTCGCGATCGCCGCGACACCGAGCGCCGAGATCGCGAGCCAGAGGTGGGTGATCTCGCGCCGCCGATGCGCGTAGATCCACGCGTGCAGCAGTGCCGTGTAGAGCGGAACGACGACGGTGGCGACGAGCAGGGCACTCCACATCTCTCATCGAATCGGAGCGGCCGGGCGAAGCCTTGAGGACCGCCGGATCGGCGATGCTTCAGCTGGCGAGAGGGGAATGCTCACCGGCGCGCCCCACGGCCGGCAACCAGACCGTGACGGTGGTGCCCTCCGGACCGCTCTTCACGTCGATCTCGCCCTGGTGGCGCGTGACGACGAGTCGCGTGATCGCGAGGCCGAGTCCGGTGCCGCGGCCGATTGGCTTGGTCGTGAACGAAGGCTCGAAGATCTGGTCGAGCACGTCCGGCGGGATGCCGGGTCCGTTGTCGCGTACCGAAAGCTCCACGCCATCGCGCGCGGCGCGGGCGCGCAACTCGACGCGCGGAGCGCGGTTCGGCGCTTCGGGGACGGCCTGCACCGCGTTCAGCGCGAGATTCAGCGCGACCTGACCGAGCAGGCGCGCGCTGCCCCACACCGGAAGCGGTGACTCGACGTCGATCGCCAACTCGATCGAAGAGCCGGCCTCGCGCGCGACGAGCGGCAGCAAGCCGCGCAGGACGTCGCCGAGATCGCACGTCTCGCGTTCGCCGTCGCCGTGGCGCGCCATGCGAAGCAGGTCCGCAACGATCGTGGCGACGCGCGCGAGACCTTCGCGAGTCTCCGCGAGGATCTCCTTCAACTCGTCCGACTCGTCCTCCTCCTCCCACAGTGCACGGAGTTGGTTGAGGTTTGCGCTCACGTAGGCGAGCGGATTGTTGATCTCGTGGGCGACGCCAGCGGCGAGCATGCCGATCGCCGCATGCTGCTCGCCGCGGGCGAGCCGCAGGTCGATCGCACGCAGCGCATCGGCGCCGGTCTCCGCGAGTTCCTGGAGCCGTGCGCCCAGCCGCTCGGATTCGTCCATCGCGCTGGCGAGATCCCGCATCAAGATCGCCGACAGCATGACGGCGAGGGCCATGTAGCCGCCGGTAGGCATCAGGTAGGGAAGGTCGTACACGCCGAGCCCGACCGCGCTATCGCTGAGACCGCCCAACGTCCAGAACGCGAAGCACACGAGCAGCGGGTTGGCATTCCGGTCGCGCCGGAGGAACGCGCGTGCGCTCAGCACGAGCGGAGCGAGGAAATAGATCAGCGAGACGCCCAGCAGTCCCGCGCCGATGGGAGAGAGATCGAACTGTAGGAATCGGTGCGAGAACACGATGGTCTCGCGCGGCGCATGATCGGTGGCGAGCACGAGGTTGGGCGCGACGATCGCAATCGTTGCCAGCGTGATCGCGAACAGCATCGCCGAACCAAGAAAGCGAGGGGCATCGATGCGGAGTCGGAAGGCCGCAAAGCGCAGCGCTCCGAGTGTGATGATCGGCGCACCGATGATCTGGATCTGCTGGGCGTGGAGCGCGGTCCTCGCGTCTACGGCCGTGTAGACGAGCGCCGTACCCCCCGACACCACGCACGCTCCAGCAGCCGTCACGGCCACCCAGAGGTGCTCGCGCGCGCGCGGGTACAGCGCGAAGACCCACGCATGGAAGAGGGCTGCGTAGAGACTGACCACCGCGGCCGCTGTCGCGAGCAGGACCTCGATGCCCATGCTCGTCCCGATCGGTCCCCGCCGCGGACCGCTTGAGGCATGCGGCGCAGCCGCTGGCCCTCCGGATCATCAAGTTTGCGGCGCAGCCGCTGGCCCTCCGGATCATAGAGTTTGCGGCGCAGCCGCTGGCCCTCTTCATCATCGAGCTGCGGATCGCCGATCGCGAGGCGTTATGCTCGCCGACCGTGACGCTCTTGGGACTGTTCGCTCTCGCACTCCTCGGCTGGGCGCTGTTGCGCGCGATGGCAGGGTATGGACGCCGCGACCCCGCGCTCCGTCAGCTGTCGGCCCGTGAATACGCACTGGTGCGTTGCGCCGCGGAAGCCGCCTTTCCGCCTGGCGGCCCGATTCCGCTCTCCGGGATCGAGGCGCGAATTCCCGAGCACGTCGATCGCTATCTGGCGGCACTTCCTTCGCGCAATCGGGTGCTGATCCGGCTTCTCTTCGTGCTGATCGAACACGCGACGTTGCTCTTCAAGGCGCCCGGCTGGGACGGCTTCCGCCGCTTCAGCGCGCTTTCTCTCGAACAGCGGATGGCAGTGCTCGAAGGCTGGGCGCGCTCGACGATCCAGCTGCGACGTCTGGTCTTCCAGGGTCTGCGCGCGGTGCTGACGATGGGCTACTTCGCATGCCCCGCGGTGCTGCGCGCGATCGGGCTCGCGCCGCTTGCGATCGAGACGCCCGTCGTCGACGCGGATCTGCTCTACCCGCCCATCGGACAGCCTCGCAGCGCGATCCGATTCGGTGTCCCGGATCGCGCGCGCACCGTGGCGCGGCTGCCGCTCGACCCGCACGGTCCGCTGCAGCCGGGATTCGGAGGGACGTCCCTATGAGCGATCCGCGCACGTGGCCCGGCGAGGTCCGCGTCTTTGCGGACTACCAGAACGACTTCACCGAGAGCTGCGACGTCGTCGTCGTCGGCTCGGGTCCGTGTGGCGCCGTTGCGGCCTATGAACTCGCGGCCGCCGGCAAGCGCGTCGTGCTGCTCGAAGAAGGTCCGCCCTTCACGCCGGCTGATTTCGAACTCGATGGCGCGCTCTCGATGGCGCGCACGATGCGCGAGGGCGGGCTGCGCTTCACGATGGGCTCCGTGATGCCGACGATGCAGGCGATCGCGCTCGGCGGCGGCTCGCTCGTCAACTCCGCGATGTGCATCCGCTGCCCCGAGTATCGCTTCGAGGAATGGGCCGAGACCGCCGACCTGACGCGCACCAGCCGCCGCGAGATCGAGCCGCACTACGACGCGATCGCCGAATTCCTGGGCATCGCGCCGACACCGGACGAGGTGCAGGGTCCGCGCAACCTGCTCTTCCGCGACGGCTGCAAAGCGCTCGGCTACAGCTCCGAGCCGTGTCCGCGCAACGTCGTCCACTGCCGTGGCAGCGGCGAGTGCTTCACCGGCTGCCGCGCGCGGGCGAAGCAGTCGATGGACATCTCGTACGTGCCGGCCGCGATGCGACTCGGCGCGCGCGTGCTGACGTCGGTGCGCGTCGAAGAGCTTCTCTCGAACGGCCGCCGCGTGACGGGCGTCGCGGGACGCGTCGCGACGCCGTTCAGCGGAGCGCCCGGACCGCGCTTCCGCATCGAGGCCAAGGCGGTCGTGCTGGCGGCCGGCGTGCTCGCGACGCCGCTGTTGCTGCAGCGCAGCGGCAATCTCGCGAACACGTCGGGTCAGGTCGGTGAGCACCTGCAGTTTCATCCAGGCACGTCGGTGCTCGGCATCTTCCCGGATCCGGTCGATCCGATCTTCGGTGCGACGCAGGGCTACCAGTCGCTCCAATTCTTGCGCGACGGCTTCAAGCTCGAGACGCTGTGGGCACCCCCCGGTGTACTCGCGGTGCGCTTGCCGGGCCTCGGTCATGCGTTCCAGCAGGAACTGCTCGACATGCGCTACGCGACCGTCTTCGACGCGATCGCGAGCTGCGATCTCTCCCAGGGCCGCGTGCGCGAACGCGGCAAGAGCCTGCAACCCGACATGCGCTGGCGCTTCCATCCCGACGATGCTGCGATCCTCGCGCATGCCGTCTGGGTGATGACCGAGATCTTCTTCGCCGCGGGCGCGCGCAAGGTCGTGCCAGGCGTCGCGGGTCATCCGGACGAGATGCACTCGCTCGCCGAGGCGGAAGTGCTGCGCAAGAAGCCGCCGCGCGCCGGCGACATGGTGTGCGCTTCCACCCACGTCTTCGGCACCGCGCGGATGCACGGCGATCCGCGTCACGGCGTCGTCGACGAAGACGGCAAGGCGCATGACCTCGACAATCTCTACATCGCCGACACCAGCATCTTCCCGCTCTCGCCGTCGGTGAATCCGATGTTCACCGGCATGGCGCTCGCGCGGCGCAGCGCGCTCGCGCTAGCGGATCGCGTTTGACCAAGAAGGACGCGGTAGAAGCTGGGATCGTGCAAGAGGCGCCCTGGCGCCATCCAGAGCCGGGCCAGCTCATCGGTCCCGGCCACATGGCGGGCGACTTCCTCGACGCTCCCCAGTGGCGCCTTCTGGAAGAACGCAGTGGCTTCTTGCGGCTCGAGATCCCGATGCCGCAGCGCCTCTGCAATCCGCGCGGCCAGCTCTTCGGCGGCTTCACGCCCACCTACGTCGATCTGATCGCGCTCTTCACGTTCCGCGCCGGTCGGCGTCGCGAGGGGCCCTGGCACTGGCTCTCGACCGTCAGCATGCGGCTCGACTACTACGAACCGGTGCTCGGGCCGACCTTTCTGGTCGAGAGCGAGGTCCGGCATCGCCGCGGCCGCAACGCCTGGGTCCAGACCCGCTTCCTCGATGCGCACGGCACGCCGCTGGTCGACGCCTCGACGGTGCTGCGCGAGGTCGCCTAGCAGATCGACTCGATACCGCACACCTCACGGTGTTCGTCGATGGGGGTCACCATCACTTCGGTCGGCGGTCGAGAGCATAGTAAGCACAAGCGGTTTTTTTGCGGACAACGAGATCTATGACAACTGCCGGCTGAGCGCGAGAGCCAACGGGTGCGGGTACGCCTGCGCGCGCCTGGCCGCTCCTTCGTGGATCCGTGTTGCGCCCGCTCGGTCCATCTCCGGTTTCGGGGAACGCGCTAGTCCAGACGGAGCCAGTGCAGTTGCGCAGTGCCGCCTGACGCTCCACACGCTTGGTTGACGAATGCCATCGCGCCGCCGCGCGAGAAGCCCACTTCGCGGAGCTGACCGCTCGGGCAAGGCGCGACGCTCAACGAGTCCAACAGCGCGTGGCTCGCGACGCTGAAGATCTGGATCGACGCATTGCTGCTCGCCGCGAGGCGCTCGCTGGTGAGGTCGAATGCGACGCCGAAGGGAAAGTCGGCGCCGCGCCAGATGCCGATGCGCGTGGCGAGATTGCCGCTCGCGTAGTGGGCGATCGAGTTGCCGCTGGCCTCGCGGGTTGCGAATGCGACGTGCTGCAGGTCGGGAGAGAGCGCCAGCGCCTCGCCCTGATAACCCCAGTAGGCGCTCTCGATGTAGGTGTATCCGAGCTGGAAGTCGACGACCTGACGGGCGACGCAGCCGCTCCGATAGGCGCTGAGAAATTCGCGCCGCACGGGATTCCACTGCATCGCGAAGTGCGAGGCGTAGATCGGCCCGTCGCGCGCATTCGTGTCGACGTCCAGGCGATAGTGGTCGCGAGAGTCTTCAGAGGAGCGCGTGGTCGAAACGATCAGCTTCGAGCCCACGTCGAGTTTCACCGCTCGCACCGGCGCTGGGAACGAGAACGCCACCGTTCCACCCGTGACGAGATCGACCTGTTCCACGACCTGTGCATTCTCCACCGCGACGTAGATCCGCTTCCTCGCCGCATCGAGCTCCAGATCGACCGGCGTTCCCGACAACGGGACGGCGAGACCGAGCCGCCCACTGAAGACGTCTTGCACGACGAGCCGCTCGTTCGCCTTGTCACCGTAGGCGACCCAGCCATCGCAGAGCGGCACCAGATCGGAGACGGCAGCGGGTACTGCGAGCCAGCCGCTCGCAGGCATGCTCGCGACGGCGTCGCTGCTGCAGAGCGGAAGCGCGACGTCGGGCGGAACGATCTCGGCGAAGTCGCACGCCCCGGCGACGCCGTGCTCGGGAAGTTGACACGCGAAGTCGTCGGGAAACGCGTCGAGCGTCAAGCCGAGCGTGCTGTCGTCCGGTCCGTAGCCGAGATTCCAGGCGTCGGGCGCATCGTCGCCGTCGGCATCCGAGGCTGCCGCTGGATCGAGCGGAAACGCGTCGTCGAGGTTGGCGCTCCCGTCGTGGTCGACGTCCGCGGGAGGCGAATACAGAAAGAACGCAGGGCGATCACCGAGCTGCGTCACGACGACGAAGCCATGCGACCAGGGAACGAGTCGGATCGGCGTTCCGTCGAAGGCGCTCGATCCCCAATCCGCGAGCGAGATCGGATCGCGCTGTTCGACGCGGGTCGTGCCGCCTTCCGCGCTGCGGAGCGCGAGCAGATGGATCGCGTCCCAGCGCGCGTCCGCGATGGGCCACGGAAGCGCGTCGTCGATGAGCAGCGAGGCGGCGTCCCATACCTGGCCGGTGCCGTCGAGGAACCGGTCGCCGTTCGTCTCGATGCGAATCGGCTCCTTCACGTCGATGGTCCAGTGATAGGGGCTGTCGGCGCCGCCTCCGACGATGCCTGTGACCGGATCGGCAGCCATCCAGTGCACTTCGTCGGGGTGGCAACCCCCGCCGTCGCAGGTCTGATAGAGCCGTGAGCGCGCCGCATCCCACTCGTTGTGGCCGCGGCGCCAGAAGGGATCCGCGCGCTGCACGAGTTCGCCGTTCGCGCGGTGAACGTAGATCCATTTCGAAGAGTCCACTGCGAACAGGAACGGCCCGAAGGCGGTCAGGCCCCAGATACCGCTGTGGAGCACGGCGAAGGGATGCTCGCGAACCGGCGCCGCGGGATCGATCCACGTGATGCGTCCGTCCTGGTAGCCGACGTAGAGCCGGTGTGTGTCCGCGGAATAGACCATGTCGCGCGCGCCCGCGGCGAGTACGATCGGATCGAGGTGTTCCGCCGAAGAAGCCGACCAGCGGAAGATGCGGCTCTCGATGCGGCTCAGCAGGTAGACCACGTCGTCCCGCCCGACCTCGACGCGATCGGGGACGTATGCGGGAAGCGCCGCCGCCACGTCGCAGACGCCGCCCGTGCCCTGTGCGTCGAGCCAGCACGCCGAGTTCAGCGGGAAGGCGTCGAGTTCGAGCCCGCTGTTGCTGTCGGCGGGACCCTTGCCGGGGTTCCATGCGTCGGGACGACCGTCGCCGTCGCTGTCGAGGGATGCGGCGGCATCGAGATCGAAAGAGTCGTCGTCGTTCGAGACGCCGTCCCCGTCCGCGTCGTCGCTCGCGACGTAGGCGGCGAAGCGCGGGCGGCCGGCTTCGAGCGTCATCACCGCGACGCCCCCGCTCCACGCGAGAACACGTCGTGGCTCGCCCGGGAAGCGCGCCGTGTTGCGCCAGCGCAGCGCTGCGTCCCAGTGATCCAGAACGGTGTCTCCGTTCGATCCGGATCGGAGCGTCAGCAGCGAGTCGGGCTCGGGCCAGCTCGCGTCCACCGGATCGATCGGAAGCGATGCGACGACCGCGAGCGTCGACGCGTCGTACAGATCACCGGATCCCAGCAGTACGCGGCTCTCGTCCGGGCTCAAGCGAATCGGACCCACGATCTCGAAGTCGCCGTGGTAGGGACTCTCTCCGTTCGCTCCAATCGCACCGGTCGCGGCGTTGATGGACTCCCAATGTAGATCGTTCGGGAATATCACATCTCGGAAGTGGTAGAGCCGCCCTCGCGCCGCACTCCAGGCCCAATACGACGAGCCGTAGTGCTCCGCCCAGGTCACGCGGACTCCGGCTGGAGTGAACGAGTGATGCGATGAAAAGTCCGACGGCTCCGACGCCACGACGTACGGATCTGCGACTGCCAGGCCCGTCGCCGCCTGGAACGTCGCGGCGAAGGGCCGCTCATCCAGCGTCGAAGCGAGCTCGATCACGGTCAGCGCGCGATTCGGATATGCGAGATAGAGGCGATGCAGCAGCGGCGAGTAGGCGATCCGCGATGGATGGCCGTCGGTCACGATCGGATTCAGGTAGCGCCGCTCGGCGAGCGACCAGCGGAAGATGCGGCCGAGTTCCGTCGCCAGCAGGTAGGCGATCCCATCCGTGCCGACGACGACGTCGTCCGGATCGAAGTCGGGGATCGAACGCGCCACGTCGCAGACGTCCGCTTCTCCGTGTTCCGGAAGCCAGCACGCGGAGTCGGCCGGAAAGGCGTCGATCGCGAGGTCCGTCCCGCTGGCGTCCGGATCCACGCCGGGATTCCAGGCGTCGGGGTACCCGTCGAGGTCGCTGTCCGCGGACGCCGCGCGATCGAGCGGAAACGCATCGTCCGCATTGGCGGCGCCATCGCCGTCTGGATCGACACCGGGCACGTAGACGTGGAACTTCAGTTGCGCGTCCTGCTCAGTCACGACGACGATGAGCGATCCGCGCGCGAGGATCCGGAACGGGCGGCCGGGATACACCTGGCGGTTCAGCGGACTTCGATCCGCGTTCCACTGATCGAGCTGCGTCGCCCCTTCCGCCGTCTCGGACAGCGTGACGAGTCCGTCTTCCAGCCAGACCGCGTCGATCGGATCGACCGGCAGCGCGTCGCGGATCTGCAGCGTCGCGGCGTCGTAGAGGAGGCCTGCGCCGGTCAGCAGCAGCTTCCCGTCGCGCGATACGCGGAGCGGCGACCGCACCGGGAACTCGCCCCAGTACGGACTCCGGCCGCCGGATCCAACTTGGCCCGTCACTGGATCGATGGCGATCCAGTAGACGTTCTCCGGATAGCTGTTCTCGGTGGCTGCGTATATGCGCCGCGCGGCATCACTCCAGACGAGCGAGTCGGTTGTTGTGAACCCATAGAACCGGTCGTCGAGGATCGTCCCGTCGTTGCCGACGACGTAGCGCCCCGCGAGCAGCAGCGATCCCATCATCACGAGGCCCTCCGGCGCAGCCGGGAGCTTGACGAAGGGGGCTTCCGTCGTGCCGTTCGCGAGGTCGATACGGGTGATCCGCCCGTCCTCGTAGGCGACGTAGAGCACGTGGTCGGCGGGCGAGTACGCGACGTGGCGAGAGCCAGCCTGAAGGCGCACGGGCTTCAGGTGCCGCGGTACCTCCGGGACGTACCGGAAGACGACGTTCTGCGTCGCGTTGTGGATGTAGACGACGCCGTCGTTCCCGAGATGGATCGAGCCGGACTCGTACGCCGGAATACAGGCGCAGAGGACGAGTGCGCAGAGGCCTCCGAATACGATCAAAGCGCGCGCATTCCTCACCAACACAGCGTGATGATCGGCTGCAGCGCAGACTCGCTTGAGATTTCCGAGTTGGCACCAACCCGCGATGCTTGTTCGACTCGGCGATCCGAGTTTCGAGAGGTGTTCGACGAGCACTGGATCGCGCCTCCGCCAACATTCACGCGAAAGCCTCTAGTTGTGCGATGTCTCACGTGATTGTCGACTCGATCGGGACTTGTCGGCGACCGGCGAGCAGTACGACACCAGGGGGAATCGTGAAACGATGACCCATCCCGGTGGCGACCACCGCGGTGCTTCGCACCATCTCGATGGGTGGGGCGCGCTCGATCGCCGCGAATCGAGTTGGTCCCCGGATCGCGCTCCAGAGATGCCGCGCGGCGGAACTCGCGAAATGCGCGAGCGATCGCGCATGCGGTCGAGACTGCGCTCGAACTACGGCAGGTCTGAGTCGTTGCCAGCCGGCAGCGACTTCGCACAATCGCGCCGCCTGGTTGCGGGTCGGCTCTGTCGTTGTGCATCCTCGCGACTGGCTTGCAAGCTCGTCGTGCTTGACGGCCAAGGCTCCAAAGCACGACGACGGAGCCCGCTGATCGGAGGTTTCGACGCGCGGGTGAGCAGAGTAGGCACAAGCGGGATTGTTTTGCCGATGACGAGATCTATGACAACTCCCGGCTGAGCGCGAGAGCCAACGGGAGTCGACCAGCAGCGGGGCCAGGTCGGACAGT
>JANLTC010000001.1:0-2240 GCA_031362725.1 Deltaproteobacteria bacterium
GATCAATATCCGGCCTGTTCGCTCATTGAGCGACATGCAAGCCGCGAAACCATCCAACGTGAAACTCGCAACTTGCACTCCAGAAAAATCGAAGACCACTAGGTGGCCCGTGTCCTCACCGTGTGAGCCTGTGACGACGTATATCTCGGATTCATGAATGAGAATCTGCCTTGCGCGACCAGGAACGGCGCTTGACCACGCTATTTCATTGCGGAACTGGCAGACGACACAAGGAACGGGTGCTCGGAATGATCCCCACACAATTCGGCCGTCTGGGAATTGAGCCATCGATCCAGGTGCGTACTTGGTTTTCCACGATTCCGTCAGACTAAGAATCGGTTCTCCGTGTACAACCTCGAGCCGCGCCTTGCCCTCGACACGAGGAGACACTGATGTTCGCGGCAGGTGCACACTTGATCCCTCCAACGAACTCACCTTTCGTTTGAGACCGATTCGGGGATTGAGAATCAAGGCCAAGCGGTAGTATTGAAGCGCCTCCGCGATGGCACCTTTACCTTCGGCGAGTTCTCCAAGGATTCTGTTGGCACTAGCCTTGGTATTGTCCGACATCTGCCTTTCAAGCGATTGACGAATAAGTCGTTCAACCTCAGCGGTGTCGACTTCTGCACCTGCCTGTGACCGAAGCTCTTCAAGCCGCGATTGCGCAAGCTCGAACAACGAGTATCCATACACGTCTTTGGTGAGTCGTTCCTGCCGCTTCTGTTCGATTAGCAACTCGTCGAGGCAGGTGCCATTCAGCTCGTAGCGATACACATCGGCATTTGGTCCATGCACCAGAACCTGTGATGCGTCTCCCGCAAATGTGATTTGGGTAGGCCATGTGACGGGTACGGGAAGTTGCCATAGCACTGTCGGTCCAGCGAGGTCCAACAGAAAGACACTCTCGCCGTCCTCGAACTTTCGCGAATCGGTAGGCGCGCCTAGCGTATGGAAGGCGAGATACCGTCCTGTTGGAGAGAGAGCCGGACATTCGAGTGCTGCGCCCAGCGAGTGCTGGAACAGCTCTCGTCCGGACGAGTCGAACACTCGCAATTGGCACCGTGGGCCGAGGAACTCCGACGAAGGCCCCCACTCATAAACAGCGAACACTCCAGCATCACAAAGGGCAACCGTTTCGGGTCGTATCAACCGTTCAACTCTCAGAGCCTCATCCTGCCCATCGAAGAGAAGGACACATCCGCATTCGTCGTCAGAGGATGAAGAGTTCGCTTCGCTGTAGATGTTGCCGAACGCCAGCGTCCACCGTGCATTTGTCGATCGCACCCAACGGCCGTGGAATCCGATGAGCTCGAAACTCAGCCATTCGTCAGCAAGCCTCGTCGGGAGTCGCAATCGTTGTTGATTCATATCTGTGTTGGCGTCGGTGCTATGGTAGCGCGGTCCGGGCTGGTGATCGAATGGCCGCGGTAGTACTCACGGAGCACTACGAAGCAGCACTCTTCCACTCGTGATCTCGAACCTTGGCCGGCGATGCCGCGCATGGAGCTGCCCTGCGAGCCAGTGATTGCGGCGCCGGTTCGCGCCAGGTTGGGGGCAGTGCCTGAACCCTTGCGAATCCCCACCACAGACGAGCTCGCCCAGCTCGTTGGTGAGCGCCTCTTCGGCAAGCCAACCGTCCAGAACAACTTCCGCGGCGAGCTCGTCGAGACCATCGTCGCGCTTGCGCTCGGCGATGAGTGGTTGCACTGCGCGGCCGATTGGGCGGGATGGGATTTCCAGTCAGCGCAGGGTCTCAGGTTGCAGGTGCGGCAGTCTGCGGCGAAGCAGACGTGGATCTCGACGAAGGCGATGCGCCCCTCGTACTCGATCAAGGCAGCCGCCGGGTACTGGGAGGGTCCGCTATGGCACGCACGGCCCGGCCGCCAAACCGACATCTACGTCTTCGCCTGGCATCCGCTGACCACCGAGGACGCTGATCATCGAGACATTGGCCAGTGGCGATTCTGGGTGGTTGCCGAACGCGACCTTCCTCCGAAGCAGAAGTCGATCTCGCTCAAGACGCTGGAACGCAAGTTCGGGAGCGGCGTCTCATTTCACGAGCTCGCGCGAGCCGTGACGACGGCGGCGGCGACGTTGCGCACATAACTGGGGCTACCTTGCGAGCCAGTGGGCGGCGGACACGCGACACCACCGCCTCGCACGCGCAACGCAGGGCCTCGGTACTTCCCGCACTCTGCGGTCACGGTCGAGAAAAAGGCCTTGGAACACGCGGGGTTCGG
>JANLTC010000008.1:0-3220 GCA_031362725.1 Deltaproteobacteria bacterium
TGACCTACGCGAAGGCGGAGCGGCTGAAGCTCGACGAGGTTCCGCGGCCGTCATGAGCGACGTTTCGGCCGGATTGCTCGCGCGGGTCTTCAGCAAGCTCGGCTTCACGTCCCCGCCTGCGCCCGACCGCGCAGGCCTGGCCCGCCTCTACACCGCGTGGTGCTACAGCGTTCCCTTCGACAACCTGCGCAAGCGCATCGCGCTCGCCGCAGGGGGAACCGATCCGCTGCCCGGCGGGCCCTCCGAGGACTTCCTGTCGAGCTGGCTCGAGCACGGCACGGGCGGCACCTGCTGGCCGTCGAGCAACGGCTTGCACGCGCTCGTCCGCGCCTGTGGCTTCGACGTGCGGCGCATCTCGGCGTCGATGTTCGACCGAAACGACCACAACCACGGCAGCCTGGTCGTCCGACTCGACGGTGACGAGTGGCTGGTCGACTCGTCGATCCTGTGCGGTGCGCTGATCCCGTTGCGCCGCGGCGAGAAAGTGAAGTTCGCCGACGCGGTCCACCCGATCCGCGTCGAGCCGGTCGACGCGAGCTTCCGCGTGCACTGGGGCATGGCGCAGAATAGCGACACGATGCCGTGTCGCCTGATGAGCGACCCGGTCGATGAAGCGTTCTACCTGGAGCGCTACGAGATCTCGCGCGGCTACTCTGTCTTCAACACCGCGCTCTACGCGCGGCGGAATTTCCCGGGCAAGCTCGTCTCGTTCACCGGTCGCACGCGGCATGAGAAAACCGCGGCCGGCGTGACGAGCCGCGAGCTCAGTACGAGCGACCTGCGCGCGGAGCTCGTCGGCGAGATGGGTTACTCGCCCGCGATCGTCGCGAAGCTCGAAGCCAGCGCTGGCCTCGGCTGAGCGCAGGCGCACGCGCTCTGATGTGAGTGCCGGGGACAGGGGTCGAACCTGCACGCCTTGCGGCAACGGCTCCTAAGGCCGTCGCGTCTGCCAATTCCGCCACCCCGGCGCAGGGCTTGGGCCCTGCTCCGAGATTAGCAGAGGTTCCTAGCCGTTCGCGGCCACGGGCTGCTCCGGGCGAACCGTCACGATCTCGCGCGCGGGCGCGGGCACCATGGGCACGAAAAGCGACGGCTTCAGCCGGCGCTTCAGCTCGTCGAGCTCGCGTCGCGCGGCGTCCTGCTTGGCTTCGTCGCGGATCGCGCGCACGCGCTGCTCGAGACCGGAGTCCATGTCGACGTCGATCTTGCTCTCGGCCTTCATGCGCTCGATCTCTTCGCGCACGCTGTCGAGCGCCTTCATCTCGCCGTCGGTCGACAGACCTTCGAACGCGGACTGGATGCGCCGGCGGGCGCGCGCGTTCGCAAGTGCCGCGAGCATGCGCACTTTCTCGCGCTCGAGATTGCGGATCTCGGCGCGGAACTTCACCAGGTTCGCCTTCGCACCTTCGCACTCGGCGGAGACTTCCTCGAGCTCGCGCTGACCGCGCTCGAGATCCGCGAGCAGACCATCTTTCTGCGTGATCAGCACGAGCGCGACTTCGTCGTCGTTCTGCTTCACCGCGCGGCCGATGTCGTCGTGCAGGCGCGCGAGCTCGGAACGCCGCTCGCGCAGCTCCCCTTCGATCTTGTTGCGCATGTACAGGATGCCGGCGACGGCGCGCTTCAGCTCGGCGTACTGGCGCACGCGCTCACCGATCACGCGCTCGTACACCGCATCGGGTCGCTCGGCTTCGCGTTCGCGCATCCACACGGCGAAGACGCCGTTCACCAGATCGCGCAGTCGGGCGACGATGCCCCGTTGTCCGTGCATGCCCATGTCGATCCTCCTACTCGGACTCATCGCTCCAATCCTCGGAGCGCAGGTCCAGCTCGCGAATCTTCTGCTGCAAGCTCTGTCGCACCATGCCGATCGCCTCGGCCGTGCGGGAAACGTTGCCGCCGTGATCCTTGAGCGCGCGCATCAGATACGCGCGTTCGAAACTCTCGACCGTGATGCGCTTGGCGTCGCGGAACGGCACACCGATCGACAGGTTCGTGGCGGCGTCGGCGGGAATCTCCTCGCCGTCGAGCGCGAGGTCGGTGATCTCGATCTCGGCGCCGGACGCGAGCACGGCCGCGCGTTCGATCACGTTGCGCAGCTCGCGCACGTTTCCGCGCCAGGCGTGACGCGTGAGTCGCGCCAGCGCCGGGCTCGAGCAGTGCTTGGGCTCGCGCTTCAGCCGTTCGGCGACGGCGTGGATGAAACGCTCGGCGAGCAGCGCCACGTCCTCGAGCCGCTCGCGCAGCGGCGGCAGGTTCATCTCGACCACCTTCAGCCGGTAGTACAAGTCCTCGCGGAAGCGGCCGTTCTTCACCTCGGCTTCGAGATCGCGGTGCGTCGCGGCGACCACGCGCACGTCCACGCTCACGACGCGGTTCCCGCCAACCGGCTCGAAACTGCGCTCCTGCAGAACGCGAAGCACTTTGGCTTGCGTCTCGGGCGCCATGTCGCCGATCTCGTCGAGGAAGATCGTGCCGCCGTTTGCGGCTTCGAACTTGCCCACGCGGCGCGCATCCGCGCCGGTGAACGCGCCCTTCTCGTGGCCGAAGAGCTCGCTCTCGACCAGTTCCTTGGAAATCGCCGCGCAGTTCACCGCGATGAACGGCTTCGCGCGGCGCGCGCTGCGCTGGTGAAGCGCTTGCGCGACGAGTTCCTTGCCCGTGCCGCTCTCGCCGCGCACCAGCACCGACAGATCCGTTTCGGCGACTTTCTGGATCACCTCGAAGATCTGCTTCATCGCGCGGCCCTGGCCGATCAGATTCTCGAAGCTGAAGTCGCGCTCGACGCGCTCGAGCAGAAGCCGGTGCTCGCGCTGCAACTGCGTGCGCTCGAGCGCGCGCCGCACCACCACGCGCAGCTCTTCGTTGTCGAAGGGCTTGGGCACGTAGTCCTCGGCGCCCTGCTTCATGGCTTCGACAGCGACTTTCTCGCTGCCGTGCGCGGTGATCATCACGACGGCCGTTTCCGCGCGCGCTTCCTTGCTCGCGCGCAGCACGTCCATGCCGCTGATGCCGCGGCCGAGCGCGAGATCGGTGATCACCAGGTCGTACGGCTTTTCGCCAAGCATGCGCAGTGCATCCTCGCCGGTGTCGGCCAGGTCCACGTCGTAGCCGTCGCGGCGAAGCAAGCCGCGCAGCGCGAGTTGGATCGCCCTCTCGTCCTCGACGATCAGCACGCGCGCGCTCATGTCCGGGCCTCGGCGTTCTGCGCTTGCTTGGG
>JANLTC010000031.1:0-4865 GCA_031362725.1 Deltaproteobacteria bacterium
CGGCGCGCAGCCGAGTTCCTACGATCACAAGCCGCTCGCGCGCGGCGTTCCGGCATTCCCTGCGCTCGTGCCGGTCTTCGCGTTCGGGCACGGGCTCTCGTATACGAGCTTCGAGTACACGGCGCTGTCGATCACACCCGAGCGCGTTGCGACCGACGGCACCGTGGAGATCGCGTTCACGCTGCGCAATGCGGGCGCGCGCGGCGGCGCCGAGATCGTGCAGCTGTACCTGCGCGATCCGATCGCCAGCGTCACGCGACCCGTGCAACAACTGCGCGGCTTTGCGCGCGTCGCGCTCGCGGCGGGTGGCGCGGCGCGTGTCGGATTCCGCGTCCATGCGGACTTGTGCTCGTTCACCGGGCGCGACCTCGCGCGCATCGTCGAGCCGGGTCGCATCGAGGTTGCGGTCGGCGCGTCGAGTGCCGATCCGCGACTCGAGGGCGCATTCGAGCTGACCGGTCCGGTGCGGCGTGTCGGCGAGGACCGCGTGCTGGTGCCTGACGTCACGATCGCCGCGGTCGCCACGGGAAGCTGAGACGAAATGAACCTGCGCGTGCGTCTCGCCGATCTCGGCCTGCTGCCGCTGCTGCTCTTCGTCGTCGCGCTGAACGTCCCGTACTTCGATGCCCGCGTCGTTCCGGTGCACGACACGTTCTACAACTTTGCCAACTTCCAGATCTTCTACAGCGAGTTCTTCCTGCGCGGGGATCTCGTGCAGTGGTACCCGTACGGTGCGTACGGGCTGCCGGCCGACTTCCAGCAGTTGATCTCGCTGACCCCGATCGATTACCTCGTGGGACTCGTCGGCGCGCTGCTGCGCGTGCGCGACGCCATGCTCCTCTTCAAAGTGTCGGCAGTCGGCGAGCAGATGGTGTTCGTGCTCGGCACCTGGCTGCTGGCGCGGCGACTCTTCGAGGCGCGCGCGACGGCGCTGGCGCTCGGCATCGCAGCGGCCGGAACGGTGGTCTGGTACGCACAGCAGTGGTTCGACCTGCGCTTCTTCTACCTGCTGCCGCTGCTGCTGTTCTTCTTTGCATCGTTTCTCGCGCTGCGGCGCCCGGAGCTGCTTTGGCTGGCGGGTCTCAGCGCCGTCGCGTGGGCGATGGGCAACGTGCCGTACTTCGTCCCGATCTGGGTGCTGGTGCTCGCCATCGTGGTCGCCGCGCCGGCGTGGGGTCAGCGCGGCGCGTGGTCGAGTCTGTTCCAGCTGCGCGCCTCGAACTTGCTGCTGTTCGCGGCGTTCCTGCTCTCGGCGAGCACCTACGTCTATCTCGCCTTGCACTCGATCGACTTCCTTGCGATGCGCGACCTCGGGCGCAACCCCGTCACGGGGGACGTCGATCTCGAGACGTTCCGCAGCTGGGGCGGCAACGCCGATCTTCGCGTCGTCGCGCGCAGTCTGTTGACGGGCTGGCCGCTCCAGCTTCCGTGGGGCAGCGGCTCCGACAACAGCTTCTACTTCGGGCTGCTGCCGTTGCTTGGCATCGGTGTGGCGGTTGCGCGCGAGCGCAGCCGGCTGTTTCTCGGTCTGATCGCCGCGAGCGTTGCGCTCGTGTGGCTCTCGGTCGGCGGGATCTTCGCGACACTCGTCTTCTACCTGCCGGGGATGTCGCAGTATCGGCACGTGGGTCTGGTCTACGGCCTCGTGAAGACACTGCTGATTCTCGCCGCGGGCTACGGACTCGACCACGTGTGGAAGAGGCGGCTTCCGCTCCCGCGGCAGCGCGTGCTCCGGATCGGCGCCGCCGTGCTTTGCATCGCATCGGCTGTCGTCGTGCCGCCTCTGCTGGTTGGACTCGGGGATCCCGCTTCGGCGTCCGCGTCGACCGACCCCGTGCTGCTTCGCATCTGGTTCTACGCGGTGTTGCTCGTGGTCAGCCTCGCGCTCACCCGTTCGATGAAACCGGGTCTGCTACTCGCGTTGGCGCTGGACCTCGCGATCTACCAAACGGGGGTGTACGAGCTGCGCGCGCCGAAGCTGTCGCCGGAGTACGTGGCGAAGCTCGATGCGTTCGAGGTCGGCATTCTGCAGTTCCAGCCGGAGCGCTACGCACGGCCGGAGGACGCGTCGCCGCAGGGCGCCTATCAGATTCGCCAGCGACACGCCCTCGAGTTGGCCAAGCACCCGACTTCGATGGAGGTGTACTGGGTCACCTATGGGCTCGCGCAATTCGACCCGTGCCACTCCCAGTTCTGGAACGAGTTGTCGACCTATGGTGTCGATCTCGTCGTCCGCATGGAGCGGCGGCTCGGCCCCGACTTCGCTGCGATCGTCGGTTGTCGTTCCCCAAAGCTGCGCGTGGTCGCAGGCGCGACGGTGGTATCCGACGCGGGCGCAGCGCGCGGGGCGTTCCAGCGTCGCGGCCCGGCCGGATCGGTCCGGAACGACGTGATCCGGCTTGCAGCCGGCGTGCAGCCGCCCGTCGATACAGGTCCTCGGTCGCCGCACGCAGGGCGCGCAGAGGTGACTGCGTTCACGCCGAACGAGTTGGTGGCGAATCTGCAAGTCGACGCCGTCGGCGGCGCGTGGCTGCTCTACGCCGACGCGATGTATCCGGGCTGGCACGCGAGCGTCGACGGCCGCGTCGTGCCGATCGCCGAGGCCAATCTCGCTTTCAAGGCGGTCTGGGTTCCGGCCGGAGCCAGCGTCGTCCGTTTCTGGTTCCAACGCGGGCTTTCGTACTACGCGAGTTGGGGCATCGCGCTCTTTGGCGTTGCGTGTGCGCTCGGGCTGATCGCGCTGCTCTTCGTCGCGCCGCGCAGGCCCGCCGACGCGGCCTGACGCCTCGGCGGTCGACCTCGCGTCTGCATTCGCGCGCGTTCAGCGGGCCGTCGCGCCCGCGCGCGCGCCACCCGGCTTGAAGGTGCAGCGCATGCGCTTGATGCCGTGGATGAAGAACGAGAGCAGCCGGTCGGGCTGGCCTTCGATCTGCAGATCCGGGAGTCGCTCGAAGAGTTCTCGAAACAGTACGGTGATCTCGCGGCGGGCGAGGTGGGCGCCCATGCAGTAATGCGGGCCAGGGCCGCCGAAGCCGACGTGCTCGTTCGGGTCGCGGCGCACCACGAAGTCGAAGGGTTGCTCGAATTTCTCTTCGTCGCGATTTCCGGAGTTGTACCAGAGCACGACCTTCTGACCGGCGGCGATCTTCTGGCCGCGCAACACCGTGTCGCGCGTAGCGGTGCGGCGGAAGTGGATCACCGGCGTCGCCCAGCGCACGATCTCGTCGACCGCAGTCGGCGCGACGCCGTCGAAATCCGCCGCCCAGATGCGGCGCTGTTCGGGGAAATCGCAGAGCGCCTTCATGCCGTGGGAGATCGCGTTGCGCGTGGTCTCGTTGCCAGCCACGACCAGCAGCACGAAGAACGACGCGACTTCAGCGTCGGTCAGCGTCTCGCCGTCGAGTTCGGCGTTGACCAGCGCGGAGACGAGGTCGTCGCCGGGCGTGCCGCGACGATGCTTGGCGATCTCCTGCGCGAGCTGCGCCAGCTCGGCCCCGGCGTTGAGCAGTTTCGGGATGATCTGCGCGGGCTCGGTGCCGCCGTACTCGGGGTCGCCCGCGCCGAGAATCATGTTGGTGCGGTCGAAGACGAACTGGTGCTGGCTCGGCGGGATCGCCGCCATGTCGCAGATGATCTGCAGCGGCAACTGTGCGGCGATCTCGGTGACGAAGTCGCATTCGCCCTTGTCGATCACGGCGTCGATGATGCGCGCGGCGGTCTGCGCGACGCCCGCTTCGACGCGACCGATGACGCGCGGTGTGAAACCGCGTGCCACGATCCGGCGTAGCCGTGCGTGGCGCGGATCGTCCATGCTGATCATCGAGCCGAAGAACTCGTTGAAGGCGGGCGGCATGTCGCCGATGTTCGAGCCTTTGCCCGAACAGAACAGCTCCGGCTGGCGACTGACTTCGAGGATGTCGGCGTGCTTCGTGAGCGCCCAGAAACCGGGACCCTTGGGCAGGATCACCAGCTCGGGTTCTTCGTGCCACGAGATCGGTCGCTCGCGGCGCAGCGTCGCGAAGGCGCCTTCGCGCTCTTCGAGCGGTCGCGCCCAGAACGGTTGATCGGCGAGCCAGATTTCATCGGCCTTCAGGACTTCGCGGGGTTGCACGATCGGATTCCTCCTCGAATGGGCGCAGCGCGGCGGGAGAGTATCCCTCCGTGATAGCGTGGTCCCATGTCGGGCTCTCGGAGCTGGCGTCGCGTGTGGACCGCGGCCTTCGCAGCGTCGCTGACGGCTTGCAGCAAGCTGCCGGCCACGTACGCAACCGAGCCCGGCCCGACGCTGCGACTCGAGGGTGGCGCGACGCGCCTCGACCTGCGTTTCGAATGCGGCCGGGCGATGTGCGCAGGCTGGCTCTACCTGCCTGCTCGACCGGCGCCGCCTCCCGTCGTCGTGATGGCGAGTGGCTTCGCCGGTACGCGCGATGTCGCGCTGCCGTGGTTCGCCGAGCACTTCGCGGCGGCCGGACTGGCGGCGTTCGTCTTCGACTACCGCTTCTTTGGCGCCAGCGGCGGTTCGCCGCGCCAACTGGTGAATCCGTGGGAGCAAGTCGACGACTGGAGTGCTGCGCTCGCGTTCCTGCGCAAGCGCAGCGACATCGACGCCACGCGCATCGCGCTCTGGGGATCGTCGATGGGCGGCGGTCACGCACTGATCGCGGCGGCACGCGACGCGCATGTGCGCGGCGTCTTTGCGCAGGCGCCGCTCGTCGATACCAGCGTACAAGGCGATACGAACTACTTCGGTGCGCTCTGGCTGGTCCGGCTGATGTTCACCGCCTGGGCGGATCTGGTCGCCGAGTCGGTCGGCCGCGGTCCGATCATGATGGCCTCGATTGCCCGAGCGGCGGCTTCGGAATGAT
>JANLTC010000102.1:0-38286 GCA_031362725.1 Deltaproteobacteria bacterium
CGCGGCGACGAGATCGCGGCGGCGCGTGCACTGGCGGCGGCGCTGCGGGCGGCGATCGAAACGCGCGTGCCCGGCGCGGGCGCGCTCGCGGGCGAGGAGATCGCGGCGCGCGGCGAGGCGTCGCTGGACGCCGCCGGCGACGCGCTGGTGGAACTCGATCGGATTCGCTTCGGTGCGACGCCGGGGCGAAGCCGCCCGCTCGATGCTCTCCGGGTGCGCGCGCTGATTGCTTCGCTCTGACCAAAGTGAGACGCCGACGATCGAATCAGTTGCCCGGTTCACCGGGCGCCGCGTCCCGCTTCGGCTCGATCCGTTCCAGGCGCCGCTCGATCGTCTCGAGGCGTCGCAGGATCTCACGCGTTCCTTCTTGCAGGCTGCGGCTCATCTCGGGGTGGGTCGCGCCTCCGCCGTTCCCGACGTGGTCGGGACGCTCGAACGCGACGGGATCGCCCTCGGGCGCGACGGTGATCGTCTCGGTCTTGCGCTGGCGCACGACTTCGATTGCGAGCTTTGCGCCGGCGGGCACCCGCGCGACGGCCGCGATCAGATCGAGCGGCTCGCCGATCGGCTCGCCGCCGACGGTGGTGAGCACGTCACCCACCTGGATCCCCGACTCTGCCGCCGGGCGCTCCGCGACGACGCGCACGACCAGCACACCGCGATCGGAGGGGGCGTCGAAGAACTCGCGGAGCGCATCGGTCATCGATTGCACTTCCATCCCGAGTCGCCCCCGATTCGGCCAGCCCGGCGGCGGTCCCGCCGGATCCGCCCGCGAGCTCGTCGCGACCAGCAAGACGATCATCCCGGCAACCAACCAACCAAGCGACCTCATGAAACCCCCGTGCCCATCCGCAGGGCCGCGCTTCGACGCCCAACCCTCGCCCCCGATTCGCCCCACGACCCTTCTTGCGTTGGGGACGTTGCGTTGGGGACGTTCGTTGCGCCAGCTGCGGAGCAGGAACGTCCCCATCGCAAGCGAGGCAATCAACGTCCCCGAGTCGACGTGTCCGCGGGTGAGCAGAGGGTTTGTAGGTGGGACCAGGCTTCGGGGGTGTTGGCGTTGGCGAGGGCGGTGGAATCGGGGTCGGCAGCTTCGAGATCGGCGGCTTCGAGGTAGTGGGCGTCGAGTTGCGCGACGACCTCGTGTAGCGCGAGTCGGCCTGCTTCGAGTTGCGCGCGCGCGCAGGCGGCGGATCGCGCGCGCGCCCACAGCGCGCAGAGAGGTTCGATGTGAGCGCCGCGACGCGGCAGCACGACATCCGCGACCGGCCAGGCGACGAGCGCCAGTAGCAACGCGGGCGTGAGCAACGGCAGGTCCGTCGCGACGACGAGCACGCGCTCTGCGCGCGACGCGTCGAGCGCGGCCACGATCCCGCGCAGCGCACAGCGGGGACCCGGAGCGTCCTCGATGCGGCGCCCGATCGCGTCGGCGGGCGCCTCGCCGCCCACCAACATCACGTCCTCGAACAGCGTCGCGAGCAGCTGGCTCGTGCGCGTCGCGGCGGCCACGCCGCCGAACGGGCGCTGCGCCTTGTCGCTGCCCATCCGGCTCGACGCACCGCCGAGCAGCACCGCGCCAGCGACGTTCGCGATGCGTCCGTCACCGCTCAAAATCCGGCGTCCGCTGCCGCGAGGAAATCCTCGTCGAGCACCTGCACCTGCACGGCGGCGCCTGCGGGCAACTCGGTCGCGTCCGCGGGAAAGACCAGCAGACCCTGCGCCAGCGCCATCGAGCGCAGCACGCCGGAACTCTGATTGCCGGTACTGGTCGCAACGACCTGGCCGCCCTGGCGTTCGAGTCGCACGCGCACCAGGTGCAGCCGACCTGCCGGCTTGTGCAGCCGTTCGCCGAGCACGGCCTCGATGCGCGGTCGGAACCACGCGGCATGGCCCGCGAGTTTGCGCAGCGCCGGCCGCACGAACTCTTCGAAGGTGACCATCGCGGAGACCGGATTGCCCGGCAGTCCGAACACCAGCGGGCCGCAGCCTGATGTTCCAACAGGGATTCGCGGACCGAAGCGCCCGAACACCAGCGGGAAACCCGGCTTGATCGTGACGCCCCAGAAGACGATCTCGCAGCCGAGTCTTTCGAGCACCGGACGCACGTAGTCGCGATCGCCGACCGACACGCCGGCCGAGGTGACGAGCACATGCGCACCGAGCCCTGCGCGCACGAAGCGCTCGAGCTCTTCCGGTTCGTCGCGCGCGATGCCGAGGTAGATCGGCTCGGCGCCGACCTCGCGACACTGTGCTGCGATCGAGTACGAGTTCGACGACACGATGCGACCGCCCGTGGGATCCCCGTCGGGCTCGATCAACTCGTCGCCGCCCGACAGGATCGCGACGCGCGGTCGCTGATGGACGGCGACGTGGCTGCGACCGAGCGATGCGAGCATGCCGAGCGCCGCGGGGCCGAGTCGCACGCCGGCGTCGAGCACCGTCTCACCGGCGCGCACGTCTTCGCCGGCGCAGCGCAGATTCTCTCCGGCCGGTGGCGGCGCGGCGAAGCGCGCGTGGGCTGCGTCGCGCACGACGTCTTCCTGTCGCACGACGGCGTCGGCGCCCGGCGGAATCGGCGCGCCGGTGAAGATCCGTGCCGCCCGACCCGCCGCGAGCGTGCGATCCGGCGCGCCGCCGGCGGCCACTTCGAACGCCACCGGCAACGCCACGGGCGTCAGCGCGCTGGCGCGGGCGAGATCGCCGCTGCGCACGGCGTAGCCGTCCATCGCCGAGACGTCGAACGGCGGCAGCGTGCGCCGCGAAACCACCGGCTCGGCTAGCACGCGGCCCTGGGCGTCGGCCGTCGCGCAGGTCTCGGACGGCAGCGGCAGCGCTGCGTCGAGGATCAGCCGCTGCGCTTCGGCCGCTGCGAGTTGGGTCCGCATCGCCGGCCATCGTAGCCCCGCGGCGTCGCCTCGCTTCAGTCCGCCACCGCGCACGAAGGCGGCCGGTTACGCGCGTAACGATCGAGGACCCACGCCGCGGCCGGATGCGAGGCGAATTGCGCGAGGAACGCCTCGATGCGCGCCGGCATTGGCACCGGATGCTGCATGTCCGGGTGCTGCGGATCGACCAGGATCGCCAGCAGCGACGCGCAGCACAGATCCGCGACGCTGAAGGTATCGCCGACGAGGTAACCGCTGGTGCCGACCTCCCGGGCGACGAAGTCGAGCGCCTCGCGCGTGCGCGCAAAGGCGCGTTCGATCGCGGCAGCATCCGTCACGCCATTGGCCTTCGCGATGACCGGCTTCAGCACCGGCAGCGTCGCGCGGTAGAGCGCCCGCAACGGCTTCGATTTGTGCGCGGCGAAATGCGCGCACAGGTAGTCGGGCTCATCGAGCAGCACCGAGAAGACGGCGGTGCGGGCGGCGACGCCCACTTCGGCGTCGAAGTCGCGCTGGATCGCCAAAGCGCGCGCGCGCAGCACCGGATCGGCGGGATAGAGCGGTCGCTCGGGGAAGCGCCGTTCTAGCGCGTCGAGAATCGCCGCCGAACCCGCAATCACGCTGCCCTCGAGAACGAGCACCGGTGTCGCGTTCTGTCCCGACAGACGCTTCATCTGCGGCGCGTGCGGGCCCGGCAGATAGGTCTGGCGGCGATGCGGCACCCGCTTCCAGTCGAGTCCCCAGCGCGCCTTCTCGTTGTAGTGCGACGACGAGAACTGGTGCAGCACCACCCCCTCGTCGATCGACTTCGCCATCGAGATCTCCTTCGCGGCGGGCCGCAGAGCATGCTCGATGTCGAGTCGTGCCGACACCGGCGCATGCGCACGCTCCGGTCGACGCCCATGCCGCGCGCAGTTAGGCTGCCCAGTATTTGGGCAGTGCAAGGATTCCCATGGCTCTTGACCTCCGCCCCGTGCTCGACGCGCTCTTCGACGGCGTCGCCGTGGTCGACGCCGACGGGCGCGTCGCGCAGCTGAACGCCGAAGCGTGCCGGATTCTCGAGACGTCCACGGAGGCGGTCGCAGGGCGTCCGATCGAGCAGGTGGTCGGAGCCGGGGCATTCGCGAAGGCAGTGCGGTCGGTGCTCGCCGGGGGCAACGCGTGCGTCGAGCACGAAGTGCGCGTGCCGCGGCGCTTCCAGGGCGATCTGCTGGTGGATGCCGCCGTCGCGCCGCTCGCGAACGCAGCGGGTGGCGTCGACGGTGCGGTGGTCGAACTGCGCGACCTGACGCTCGGCGCCGCGCTGCGCGAAGTCGAGCGCGAGCGCGCGGGCGTCGCGGCGCTCGGCCAGATCGCGTCGGGCATCGCGCACGAGGTCCGCAATCCGCTCGGCGGCATCCGCGGCGCCGCCGAGTTGCTCGAGAAACGCGCCGCGACGGACCGCGACCGCGCCGCAGCGAATCTGATCGTGCGCGAGGTCGATCGCATCGCCGCGCTGCTCGACGACTTCCTGGTCTTCGGTCGGGCCGGCGAGATCCGGCTCGCCGAACTGAACCTGCACCGCGTGCTCGATGACGTGCTCGACGTGCTCGCGGTCGATCCGCTCGGGGCGCGCGCCACAGTCGAGCGTCACTTCGATCCGTCGATCCCCGAATTCCTGGCCGACGGCGATCGCTTGATCCAGGTGTTCCTGAACCTCGGTCGCAACGCGCTCGAAGCGATCTCCTCGCACGAAGGGAAGCTCGTGATCACCACGCGCCTGCGTCTCGATCACCGCATCGACATCGGCAACGGCGAGCGCGTGCCCACCGTCGCGGTGGACTTCGAGGACAACGGCAGCGGCATTCCCGAATCCGTGCGCAATCGCATCGCAACGCCGTTCTTCACCACCAAGGCGCGCGGCACCGGTCTCGGCCTCGCCCTGGCGCGCCACTTCGTGACGCAGCATGGTGGCGTTCTGCAAGTCGAGAGCCGCAGCGGTCACGGCGCGCGCATCCGTGTCCTCTTGCCGCTGCGAAGAACGTCATGACCGACGCCAGGGCGCGCGTGCTGGTCGCCGACGACGAAGCCTCGATCCGCTTCGTGCTGCGCGAGGCGCTCGAAGAAATCGGCCATGAAGTCGTCGACGTCGATTCGGGCGAGGCGGCGTGGTCATTGTTGCCGGGCGGCGGCTTCGACATCGCATTCCTCGACATCCGGATGCCCGAACCCACCGGTCTCGAGCTGCTCGACCGGCTGCGCGGTATGGGATCCGAGACCGCGGTGGTGGTGATCACCGCACAGAACACGCTCGAGAACGCCGTCGAGGCGATGAAGCGCGGTGCGCTCGACTACCTGGTGAAGCCCTTCCCGGTGGCCGCGGTGGTCGCGCTGGTCGCGAAGGCGCTGCGCACGCGCGCGCTCGAACGAGAAGTTCGCACGTTGCGACGCGAGGTACGCGGTCGCAGCGGAGGCGGTGGCGATCGGCTGGTCGGTCGCAGCAATGCAATCCTCGACGTATTCAAGACGATCGGCCGCGTCGCAGCACGTGACGTTGCGGTGTTGATTACCGGCGAGAGCGGCACCGGCAAGGAACTGGTGGCGCGCGCAATCCACCAGGCCTCGGCGCGCGCGGCGGGCGCCTTCGTCGCGGTGAACGCGGCGGCGATTCCGCGCGAGCTGCTCGAGAGCGAACTGTTCGGCCACGAGAAGGGCGCCTTCACCGGTGCGATCGAGTCGCGGCTGGGACGCTTCCGCGAAGCGTCGGGCGGCACGCTCTTCCTCGACGAGATCGGCGACATGCCGCTCGAAATGCAGGCGAAGCTGTTGCGCGTGTTGCAGAGCGACGAAGTGACCGCCGTCGGTGGCAAGCGCGCGGAGAAGGTGGACGTGCGCATCGTCGCCGCCACACACCGCAACCTCGACCTGCACGTGCGCGACGGCCGTTTTCGCGAAGACCTGCTCTACCGGTTGCGCGTGGTGCCGATCGAAATCCCGCCGCTGCGCGAGCGCCCCGAGGACATCCCGGTGCTCGCCGAGCATTTCACCGCGCGCTACGCCGACGAGTTGGGGACGCAGGCGCGACTACTCTCGGAGCCGGCACTCGATCTGATCTGCGCCTACGAGTGGCCCGGCAACGTGCGCGAGCTGGAGAACGCGATCAAGCGCGCGCTGGTGCTGGCGAGCCACGACGTGCTCACGCCCGACGATTTCGCGTTCCTGCGCGGCGCGCCGCCGCCGCCGGCCGAAGCCGGCGGTTCGCTCGAGGATCTCGTGCGCAGCGAAGTCGAAGCGATGCTGCGCGGCCCCGATCCGCGCGACCTGCATCCATGCCTCCTCGAGCGCACCGAGCGGCCGCTGCTCGAAGCCGTGCTCGCGCACACCGGCGGCAATCAACTGCGCGCGGCAGCGCTGCTCGGCATCAACCGCAATACGCTGCGCAAGAAGCTCACGGAGCTGGGCATCGACATCCCGGAGCGGCCTTGAAGACCGCCGCAATCCGCGGTCTCTACGTGCTGTGCGACGACGACCCGCGCTGGCCACACGATCCGGTGGAACAAGCGCGCGCCGCGCTGGCGGGTGGTGCGCGCGTGGTGCAGCTGCGGGCGAAGCACGCGACGGATCGGCAGGTGCTGGCGTGGGCGGAGTCGATCCGTGCGCTTGCGACCGCGCACGGGGCGCTCTTCTTCGTCAATGACCGCTTCGACCTCGCGCTCGCGGCCGCTGCGGACGGCGTGCATCTCGGCCAGCACGATCTCCCGCCCGAGCGCGTCCCGGAGCGTGCGCGTGCGCAGCTGCGTGTCGGTCGCTCGACGCATACGCTCGAACAGGCGCGCGCCGCGTGCGACGAGCCGGTCGACTACATCGCGTTCGGGCCGCTCTTCGGCACCACTTCCAAGGACTCCGCGTACACCGCGCGTGGGCTCGAAGCGCTCGCGGAGGTGGCGCGGATCGTCGCGCCGCGGCCGGTCGTCGCGATCGGCGGCATCGACGCGGCGCGCGCCGCGGACGTGCTGCGCGCGGGCGCGGCATCGATCTGTGTGATCTCGGCGGTCGCTGCTGCGAGCGATCCCGAAGCGGCGGCGCGCGCGCTCGCGAAGATCGTGGCCGGCGCCAGCGCATGAGCGACCTCGGACTGCGCTGCGTCTCGGCGCTCGGGCTCATCGCGATGATCGCGATCGCGTGGGCGTTCTCGCTCGATCGCAAACGCATGCCGTGGCGCACCGTGCTGTGGGGGCTCGGCTTGCAGTTCGCGGTCGCCGTGGTGCTGCTCGAAACGGGCGCCGGCACACTGGTGTTCGGCGCTGCGACGGCGGGGGTGCACGGCCTCGAATCGTTCACCGCGGTCGGATCGAAGTTCGTGTTCGGACCGCTCTACGCGGAGTCGGGCTTCGCGATCGTCACGCACGTGCTGCCGGTGATCGTCTTCCTGGGCGCGCTCTTTTCGATGCTCTTCCACGTCGGTCTCGTGCAACGCGTGATCGCGGGACTCGCGATGGTGCTCGCGCGCACGCTGCGCACCTCGGGCGCCGAGAGCCTGTGCGCGGCGGCGACGATCTTCGTCGGGATGGTCGAAGCGCCGCTGCTGGTGCGTCCCTACATCGAGCGCATGACGCGCTCGGAGCTGTTCACCGTGATGGCGACGGGCATGTCGACGATCGCCGGTTCGGTGATGGTGATCTACGCCGGCATGCTCGGAGCGGGCTATGCCGGTCACCTGCTGACGGCGAGCCTGCTCGCCGCGCCGGCGGGAATCCTGCTCTCGAAGGTGATGCTGCCTGAAAGCGAGACGCCGCAGACGGCCGACGCGCACGGCGCGCTCATTGAGGATGACGCGGTGAACCTGATCGATGCGGCATCAGCCGGCGCGATCGCGGGGCTGCGCCTCGCGGGCTACGTCGGCGCGATGTTGATCGCGTTCGTCGCGCTGATCGCGATGGCGAACGCGGCACTCGGCTCCGTCGGCAGCTGGTTCGGCGCGCCCGATCTCACCTTCCAACAACTGCTCGGCTACGCGTTCGCGCCGCTCGCGTTGCTGATCGGGGTTCCTGCCGGCGAAGTGACGAAGGTGGGCTCGCTGCTCGGCGTGAAGACGGTGCTGAACGAGTTCATCGCGTATCAAGAGCTGGCGAAGCTGATCGCGACGGGAGCGATCTCGCAGCGCGCGGGCGTGATCGCTTCGTACGCACTCTGCGGCTTCGCGAACTTCGGCTCGCTGGCGATCCTGCTCGGGGGACTCGGCGGACTCGCGCCGTCGCGGCGCGGCGACGTCGCGCAACTCGGCCTGCGCTCGATCGCGGTCGGCACGCTCGCGACACTGATGGCGGCGTGCTGGGCGGGCATCCTGCTTTGACGGGCGCGCCGGCGCAGCGGCGCGCGGGTGCGCTCGCCTCGCTCGCCGCGGTGGATCGGCTGATCCTCGCGTACCTGGCGGGACTCGCCGTACTCACGCTCGCGTACCATCCACAGCCGTGGCTGCTGCTGGCGCCGATCGCCGCGGTTGCGATCGCGCTCGTGGCAACCGCGCGCTCGCATCCGCACTCGCGGCTCGGTCGCTGGGTCCACGACTTCTTTCCGATCGTCGGCGTGCTGGCCACCTTCAATCTCTCCGGACCGGTGATCGCCGTCACCAACACGATGCGCTGGGATGCCCACTTCGTGACGTGGGATCGCGTGCTCTTCGGCGCAGCGCCCGCCGTGTGGATCGGCATCCTCGGCCGCCCGGCGTGGCTCACCGATGCAGCCTCGATCGTGTACTTCAGCTACTACCTGATCCCGGTCGCGATGGGCGTCGCGCTGTACCGTGGCGATCGTCTGGCCGAGTTCGACGAGATGGTGTTCGCCTTGGTCGCGACGTTCCTGGTCTCGTTCGTGTGTTACTTCGCGGCGCCCGCGTTCGGCCCGCGCGTCTCCACCGAAGCGGCGGCCGGCGTGCTCGGCGGTGGCCCGGCCAGCGAAGCGGTGCGCTGGTTCATCACGACGTTCGAAGGAAACAAACTCGACGCGTTCCCGAGCGGGCACACGGCGTTGTCGCTGACCTTCCTCGCGTTCGGCTGGCGGCTATTTCCGCGCTGGCGCGTGACGCTCGCCTTGCTGGTCGCGGGCATCATCTTCTCGACGGTGTATCTCTCGCTCCACTACATCGTCGACGTGCTGGCGGGCGTGCTGCTTGCGGCTGCGATGCCGCTGCTGCTCCCGCCGCTGCGACGCCTTTCGGCGCCATCCCTCGTCAGCGGCCATCGCTGAACGCGCGCCAGCTCCCGCCGCCCCAGCCGATCCGTTCGAAGCGGCCAGCGCGATAGCGCAGCATGCGGTCCGCGCTGCGAAGATGGCCAGGCGACACGAAGGAGCCCGTTCGATAGGTCGCGACGTCGCCGATCCGGCCCTGCCCGGGCCCGTAGTGGATGTGGCCGTGCAACAGCACGTCGACGCCGTCCGTGATCGACGCGGCGCGCGCGGGCAGCTCGCGCCGAGCGAGGAAGCACTCGATCGCGCCAACGCCCGACACCAGCCAGCCCGGACCGAAGCGATACAGCGAGTGGAGCGCCGCCAGGCGGCCATAGACGAAGTTCTCGAGCCCGAGGACGCCGCGGCCGAGCCGGTCGTAGGCCGCGCCCGACCGATCGGAGGCCGAAAACCGGTGACCGTGCAACACGCGGACGCGTTCCCCGGCGGCGGTCTCGAAATCGAGCAGCCAGCGGTCGGGGCCGAGTGGCTGCGCCGCGCTCGCCTGCGCGTCGTGGTTGCCTTCGAGATAGACGACGTTGCGGCCCTCGGCGCGCCAGTCGGCTACCAGCTCCGCGAGCTGCGACACGAGATCCCGCTCGGCGGCGCGCTGCACGCCGCGATGGCCGTCGATGACATCGCCGTTCAGCACGATCAGATCGGCGTCGCCGGCCGCCTCGGGCAGCCGCGCGAGCCACGCCGCGTGGTGACGCGAGCAGATCGACCAGCCGAGATGGACGTCGGAGAACACGAGCGCATTCCGGACGCCTTGGAGTGACGACATCGCGGAGCAGTAGCACAGCGAAGTTTCCGCGACGTGGCTAGCCAGGCGGCAGTGCCCAGACGCTGCGCTGAGCTATTTCGTCGTCGAGATCCCGCCGTCCACCGGAATCACCGCACCCGTCACGTACGAACCCGCCTTCGACGCGAGATAGATCGCGATGCCGGCCATGTCGCCCGGTTCGCCGATGCGGCCGAGCGGGCAGCTCTTCACGATCGAGTCGCCGAAGTGTTTCAGCGTCTCGGCCATCATCTTGCTCTCGAACGGTCCGGGTGCGATCGCGTTGACGGTGATCTTCGGCGCCAGCTTGCGCGCCAGCGTGCGCGTCAGATGATGGACAGCGGCCTTGCTGGCACTGTACGCATAGGTTTCGAGCAGCGGCACCTGGATGCCGTCGATCGAGCCGACGTTGATCACGCGCGCGGGATCGCCGGGCCGGCTCGCGGCTTCGAGCTGCGGGAGCAGCATCCGCGTCAGGTCGAAGACGGCCTTCACGTTGAGCGCCATCACCTTGTCCCAGCCGGCTTCGGGATAATCGGCGAGCGGCGCGCCCCAGTTGGCGCCGGCGTTGTTCACCAGGATGTGCAGCGCGGATTCGCGCGCGGCGAACGCAGTGCCGAGCGCGCGCGTGCCGGCGTGCGTCCCGAGGTCGCCCGGCAGCGCGATGCAGGTGCCGAGCTTCGAGAGCTCCGCGGCGGCACGGTCGCAGTCTTCTTGCTTGCGCGACGCGACGTAGACCTTCGCGCCGGCCTCGGCGAGGCCCGACGCGATCATCAGACCGATGCCGCGCGAGCCGCCGGTCACCAGCGCAATCTTGCCCGCCACCGAGAACAGATCCGCGACGCTCATTGCTGTCCCTCTCCATGCTGTGCTGCCGGTCCCCGCGGAACGATCGCGCCGGTGGCTTCCTGCCACGCGCGTGTCACGACGAAGTTGCGATCGAGGCGCAGCACCAGCGGCACCGCGATCGTCTCGTAGCCGGCGTCCTGCGTGAGATGGACGCTCTTCAGCGTCTCCTCGAGACTCTCGTTTCGCGCCGCGGCTGCCGACGTCTGTTCCCACAGCTCCTTCAAGAACGACTGGAACTGGCGCACGCCTTCGCGATCCGTGACGGCGCCGTGGCCCGGGATCACCTTGTCGTAGCCATCCATCGCCAACACGCGATCGAGCGTGCCGATCCACTGCTCGATGCTGCCACCGGCTTCGAGATCGATGTTCGGGTAGCGCTTGTTGAAGAAGAGATCGCCGAGATGAATGACGCGATCTTCGACGAAGAGCGTGACGAGGTCGCCACTGGTGTGACCGCGACCGAGATGGCTGGCGCGCACGGTCTTGTTGCCGAGCGCGATCTCGTAGGAGGTTTCGAAGGTCTCGTTCGGCAGCGTGCCGGCCGCTTCACCCTTCCAGTAGTCGGCGTCGAATGCGTCCAGCAGCTCGCGCGTGCGCTTTGTCGAAACGACGCGCGTGCCGGCCGGGAAGCCCGGATTCCCATGCGAGTGATCGCGGTGATAGTGCGTGTTGACGATCACGCCGACTTCGCGACCGGTGAGGCGTTCCGCTTCTTCGCGAATCCGCTCGCCCTGCATCCGGAACGTCATCGTGTCGACGATCACCGAGCCGCGCGCGGTGCGCAGCACGCCGACGTTGCCGCCGAGCCCGAACAGCACCGCGACATCGTCGCTGATGCGCTCGGAGCGGATCGTTGCGACTTGCTGATAGCCGTAGATCGCGCCGCCGGACGCGACGACGAGCAACACCAACAGGGCTCGAACGACGAGTTTCTTCATGCGCCCCCTCCGCGGCGGCGGAGTATAAGCGCGCCTCGGGAAATCGGTTCTAGTGGATGCCCGGTGTCGAGACGATCGTCGCGGGGTCGACGCCGAGCAGGCGCCACGCGTGGTCCCAGAGTTGCTCTTCGGGGACATCGAAGATCGCGTCGGTGGTGAGCGGCGCAACGACCCACGCGCCCTGCGTCAGCTCGCCCTCGAGCTGACCGGGGCCCCAGCCCGCATAGCCGAGAAAGAGACGAAGCTGGGCGGGCATCGCGGAAGCGACGCGACGCAGTGCATCGAGCGACCCGGCGAAATAGAGGCCGTCCGCGAAACGCGTCGATTCCGGCAGATCGGCGATGTCCGTGCCGCCGGCGACGACCCAGCCGGTGTTGGGCTGCACCGGACCGCCCCAGTTCACGGGGCACTCGGGATCGCCCTGCCACTCGACGTCGAGCGTCTCGCAGAGGTCGGCGGCGGAGAGGTCGGTCCTGCGATTGAGCACGAGACCCACGGTGCCGTCCGCGTCGTGGTGGACGAGCAGCACGACGGTGCGCCGGAACTTCGGATCGCCGAGATCGGGCAGCGCGATCAGCAGCGACGGCGCAAGCGACGAAGACATCGGGCGAAGGTAGCCGCGGGGCAAAGGCGTCGCCCCCTGCGCGGAGAAGACCGATACCCTCGCGCGCATCGTGCCGCGCTTGCCTGCCCTCGCCCGTGCGCTCGCCATCGCGAGCTGCATTCCGCTCGTCGTGTTCGGCGCGAACGTCGCGCTCGGGGCGCTCGCACTCGGGCCCGCGGACACGCTCGCGCTCGATGCGCTCGCTTCTGCCGCATCGCTCGCGCTCTTCGCGGTGGCGGCGGCCACGCTCGGCCGCGAACCGATCGCGGTGCGGCTCGGTCTCGCCGCGGGACGCCTCTCGTTCGCTCGCGTCGCGACAGGCGCACTCGGCGTCATCGCTCTGTCGCACGCAGCCGAAGGAGTACTCGCGTGGAGCGGCGCCGCGAGTCCGGGGCTCGCGCGCTTCGACGAAGCACTTGCAGGGCTCCCGCTGGCCCAACTCGGCTTCCCGCTCTTCGCGCTGGCGATCGGCTCGGCGTGCGGCGAGGAACTCTTCTTCCGCGGCTTCTTGCAGCGCGGACTCACACCCGTGCTCGGCCGCGGCCTTGCGATCACACTCGGCGCGGCGGCGTTCGGCGCGGCGCACGGCGACCTCGCGCACGCCGCCGCCGCGGCGCTGCTCGGGCTCTATCTCGGCGCGCTCGCGGATGCCGCAGATTCGATCCGGGCGTCGATCCTCGCGCATGCGGTGAACAACGCGTTGGCGCTGCTCGAGGTCAGCACCGAGTTGCGCATTCCCGAAGGAGCCGTCGCCACGCCGCTCGCGATCGCGGTGGGCGTGACGCTCGCGTGCGTCGCGCTCGGGTGCGTACGGCGTTCGATCGCGGCCGATCCAGCGCTTCAGTCACCCTCCGGTGCGGCCGATTGAGGCGAGCGGGCCAGGGCGCGAGAGGAGCCGGGGATGTCGGATCGCTTCCGAGTGCTGATCGTCGACGACGGCGAACTCGACGATGTGCGCGATTGCCTGCTCGCGATCGGGGCAGAGTTCGCCCACCTGCGCGGCGGCGCCGTGCCGGCGAAACTCGAGCCGCCGAGCGACCTGTTCATCGCGTCCACCCGTCACGCCACACTCGCCCGTGCCTGGCCGAAGCCGGATGCGAACGGGCGTCCGGTTCGTATCGCGGTCGTCAGCGAGGATTCCGGGACGCTGCGCGCGACACTGCGCCAGATGGGATTCACGTTCCTGGTGCGACGGCCGGTGCACCCGATCGCGATGCGCCTGTTGCTGTTGCACGCGCTCTATCAAGGCCAGGAGCGGCGCTCGAAGCCCCGCGTGCCGCTCGGCCATCGTGTGACGGTGAAGATCGGGATGCGGCGACGCGATGCGCTGCTCGTCGATCTCGGTGAGCAGAGCTGCCGCCTGCTCACGCAGGAAGCGATTCCCGACTCGTCGAAGGTGAGCGTTCAGATGCCCACCGAATTGTGTGGAGACGATGCGTTCACGCTGCCCGGCCACGTGGTGCGCTGCCAACCCGATCGCTCCTCGCCGGGGGATGGCAACTTCGCCGTGGTGATCCAGTTTTCGCAGCTCGGCGATTCCGCGCTGTCACTGCTCCACGAAGCACTCGGTGCGCATCAGCTCGGCGCCCCGCAGGCACGCGATCGCGACGACGCGCAAGCCGCGCTGCCGAGTGCCCTCGCGGACGAGAAGTCGCCGCCGGTCGTTCGACGCATTCCGGTGCGCCAACGGGAAACGCCGCCCGAACGACGCCTCGGCGCGCGCGTCGGCGCGCCCCCTGCCAAGACCCGGGGCGGCGTCGAGCGCCGCCGCCAGCGTCGCGGCCAGTACGCAAACCGCGTGGTCGCCGCAGCGGACGACGGTTCCGTTCATCGCGTGCTGATCGGCCGCGACCTGTCGCCTGGCGGAATGCGCATCGACCACCGCAAGGATCTGGCGGTCGGCGCGAAGCTGCGGATCGCGCTCTACGACACCTCGCGCGAAGCCCCGGTCGTGGTGGTGGCCACGGTGGCGCGCGATGATGGCAAGGGCGGCATGGCGCTGACCTTCGAGGGTCTCACGCCCGGCGCAGCCAAGCATCTGGAGCAACTCGTCGCCTCGCTGCCCCCGGTCGAACGTCTGCAAGACGGCGAGACCGGCGCGCTCGGAACCGTCGTCAGCGAGATCCTGGGCTAGCCGGCCGACTCGCGATCCGGCCGCGCGCGCAGGGTGCGATCACCGGGACTGGCGCCGCGCACTCCGCTGGGCAAGAGTGCGGCCCGTCTGGCCCGTCGAAAGCGTCGAAAGCTCGAAGCCCGAGGAATCCCATGGCCCGCTCCAAGAACAAGCAAAAGCGCGTCCGTCACGCGCGTGACGTCCGATTAAAGCGCCGCAAGGACCGCAAGAAGGCTGCGAAGGCCGGGGTCAGCGAGCGCCGCTAGGCGGCCGACGCGCTGCGCGAACGCGCCGCGCGAGATCCAACGCTTGCCCAGCTAGCCGCGATCGCCCGCCTTGCTGCGACGATTCGCAGTGCGGGGGCCGCCGATTTCGGCGCTACATGCGCCGTGCTGGCAGAACACCGACTGCAGCACCTCGGCGGCAAGCTGCGAGGCGCTGCGCCCACGCTTGCCGCGATCCACCACCAGCGTCGCGATCGCGATCGTCGGGTTCTCGGCGGGTGCGAGGCCGATGAACCAGTGGTAGTGGCCGTCCGGATTGAGGCCATTCAGGCTGCCGGTCTTGCCCGCAACCGGGATCGGATCGAGCAGCAGGCTGCCGTCGCGCGCGTGGAACGCACGTCGCGCCGTCCCGCGCATCGTGGTCTGCACCATCATCGCGCGCAACTCGCGGGTGACCGCGCCCGAGAGCGCCGGTCGCGGGGCCGGCACCGCGGGAACGCGAAGTTCCGTGCCGTTCGCGTCGCGCACGCGTGCGATCCAGTGCGGCGCGACGATCTGTCCATCGACCATCGTCGCGACCATGCGCGCCGCCGCGAGCGGCGAGATGCGTGATCCCGCGAGCCCCGAGCCGAGCTTGCCGAGTTCGAGGCGATCGTGGACGGGATCCACTTCTCCCGGTTGATGACCGGCCGCCGGCGACTCGAGCAGGCCGAGCAGCTCCATCTGGTCGATCACAGCGAGGCTGCCCAGTTCGTGCACTGCGAGTTGCGCGAAGCACTGGTTGTTCGAGGTAGCGAGCGCGTCGACGAAGCTCGCGGTGTGGCCGCGCCGCGTCGGCGGGTCGAGCAGTTGCTGCGTGAGGTAATACGGAGACCCGACGAAGTGACACGGTCGCTGGGCGGCCGCAGGGGAGCGGCCCAGCACCGCAGAGGCCGTTACCAACTTCATCAACGACGCGGTCGGGTAGGCGCGCGTCGCGGGAAATGCGAGCGGCTCGGTCGACGCATAGGTGAGTATGCGGCCGTCCGAGGGATCCATCACGATCACGTGCGCGAGTTCGACGTCGCGCAACAGAGCGACGACGCGCTCGGTCAGCGCGGGGTCGAGCGTGTATTCGATCTCGACCGGAGAGCGCACCCCGTCCGCACCGGGCGCCAGTTCGGCGCGCTCGACGACCCGATCGCGCGGCGCTTCCGCGAGTGCCGTCGGCCAGGCGGGCGAACCATCGGCGCTCGTCCGAGCCGAGGGGGGAAGTGTTGCGAGCACCTCGGCGGGAACCATCGGAGCCAGCGCCACCGGGATCGCCGGGGCCTGCGCCTTGGCGCGCGTGCCGCCGAAGGGTTTCGACTCGAAGCGTGCAAGCTCGATCCCCGCGTCGGCGGCACCCGACGCGACGGCAGGCAGCGGCGCATCCGGTTCCGGCTCCGCGCCCGTGCCGTACACCAACCAAAAACCGGCACCGAAACCAGCGCAGAGCATCGTCGCAGCGATCGCGCGCCGCCGGCGACGCTCCCGCTGCCGCCTCCGCGCCAGCAGCGACTGGTAACCACCTCGTGCCACGGAATCCCCCCGTAGTGCTGGATCAGGGCGAACGCACCCGACTCTTCGTCGATGCGCGCCGTCTGCTGTTGCCGCGCCGCGGCCGGGGGGCTGCGCGGCGCACGGCGGACACGTGTCCGCTAGATCGCCACCACCTCGCGCACTTCGGGAACAGCCTCCCGGAGGCGCGTCTCGATGCCCATCTTCAGCGTCGCCGTCGAACTCGGGCAGCCGCTGCACGAGCCCTGCATGTACAGCTCGACGACCCCATCGCGGAAGCTGGCGAAGAGCACGTCGCCGCCATCCTGGGCGACGAGGGGGCGGATCTCTTCGTCGAGCACGCGCCGGATGCGCGTTGCGATCTCATCGGTCTGGAGCGGATCCGCGGTCTCGTAGGCAGGTCCGAGCGTGGACTCGCCGCTCGCCGCAAAGCTCTTGATCTCGTCGACGAGCGACTGCGCGAGAGCCGGCCACTCGCTGGTCGGCTGCTTGGTCACCGTCACGAAGTTCGCGGCGAAGAACACACCGGTGACGCCCTCGATCGCGAACAGGCGCGCCGCGAGCGGCGAAACTTCGGCTGCCACCGGCGTCTCGAAGTGCGCGCTCTGCCCGCCTTCCAGCAGCGTCGAGGAGAGCACCCACTTCACGCTGTTGGGATTCGGTGTGCGCTCGGCGCGCATGTGAAAATCGAGGAGGTCCAAACGCGTCTCCGTGGGTGATGCCGCCAGCTTAGGTGCCCGGACCGCAAGCGCCAAGGCTGGATTACTGGGCGCCACCCACTGTCAAGTATCGCTCGACGAAAATGAGCAAGATGACCGTCATCGCGACGATCACGCAGACCAAGGCAGCGCGACCGCTGTCGACTCGTAGCGCTGCGCGTACGCCCACCACCAGTGAGCCGAAGAGCATCGCATAAGTGACGAGCCCCACGGCGCCGCGAATCGAATCGTTCGGCACCACCACTAGAGCGACGAGCACCAGCGGCGCCATCGCGAAGCCGATGACGCGCAGCACGCGGCCGAACTCACTGGGGATCCGCAGCAGCTTGCCGACGGACCAAATCAGCAGCGCTGCGATCGGCCAAAGCGCGAACACATGGATCGAGCCGAGGATCGCCGCTCCGGAGGTCGACGCAGAGACCACCCCAACAGCGCGCGCCACTGCGGCGATCGCAGCGACGCCCGCTGCCTGCGCCAGCGCACCCGGGTCGTTCGCAATCTCTTCGTAGACGGACTTGTCGAGCCGGAACGCGCCGACGAAACGATCCACGAAGGAACGCCCCGGCGCCGCGGGCGCACCATCATCCGCGTTCTGCTGGGTTCCCGCCTCGCTCATCGCCCGGGTCTCCACATGGGGAACGATTGAAATCAACCGGGGATTCGGCCATCCACCCGGTCCTGTCAACCCCTGTCGACAACCAAAGTCGTCAACTTGATGCCGGGCTCGTCTCGTCAACTCGTTGGCCCGAAGAGCTGCGCTTCGACGTCGTCGAGACTGCAGACCCGGTGGCCATGGGCACGGGCGAGTTGGTGCTCGCGCGGACCGTTGTAGCCCCAGGCCGACAGCGCGCAGCGCACGCCGAGCGCGCCCACCGCGTCGAGGTGATTCACCTTGTCATCGACGAAGGTCATGTCCGCATACGCGACGCCACAATGGCGCGCGAGATGCTCGTGATGCGCAACCTTCGTGACGCCCGCCTCCTTGTCGAGCACGAGGTCCTCGGGAAACAGATCCGCGACGCCGTACTCGCCCAGCAGCACCCGCACCGAGCGGCGGTCCTTCGCAGTCGCGATCGCGTAGCGACACGCGCCCGCACGCCGGCGCAGCGTCGCGAGAAAGCGCGGATACGGCCGCAATAGCGCCAGCCAGCCGTTGGGATCGGAACGCGAGAACGCGGTGCGCACCCGGTAGAAACGTTCGTGGAATGCGCGCAGCCAGCGCGGATCCTGCGCGGCGTAGAACGCGTCGTATGCGGCCTGATCCGGCAACCGGGCGTCCGCTTCGATCGCCGCGAGCGCGACCGCGAAATCTTCCGCGCGATTGCCGAGCGGCATGATGGCAACGAACGCGGCGTAGAGCGCGTCGTCGTCACGGCGCTGCAGCGGCGAGTCCGGTCGCTGCTCGAGATAGGTGCGACGCGCGACGGCGAATGCCTCGCGGCCGGAGTCGGAGATCACGCCGTCGAAGTCGAGGACGAGGAGTTTCATCGGCGGCAAGGAAGCACGATCGGGGCGCAATGACACGCGTCCGTTCGGGATCGCCGCTCGCGACGCTACGCTGCCCCGCCGTGACCTGGAAGCCCGAACTCGAAGAATTGGCGCGGCGCGCCGAACTCGCAAAGGCGATGGGCGGCGAAGAGCGCGTGGCGCGGGCGCGCGACGCGGGGCGACTCACCGTGCGCGAGCGCATCGAGCGGCTGCTCGACGCCGGATCGTTTCACGAGACCGGAATTCTGGCAGGGCGCGCGGAGTACGACGAAGCCGGCAAACTCAAAGCGTTCACGCCGTCGAACTTCGTCTGCGGGCGCGGCCGCATCGACGGCCGGCCGGTCGTCGTCGGCGGCGACGACTTCACCGTGCGCGGCGGCGCAGCCGACGGAGCGATCGGCAACAAGATGGGCTGGGCCGAAAAGGCCGCGCGCGACTTGCGGCTGCCGCTCGTGCGGCTCGTCGACGGCACCGGCGGCGGCGGCTCGGTGAAGACCAACGCCACCTTGCGTCGCTCGTACGTGCCCTACATCCCCGACTGGGACGTATCGGTCGAGTTGCTGTCGATGGTTCCGGTCGCGGCCGCGGCGCTCGGACCGGTGGCGGGACTCGGCGCGGCGCGCGTCGCGGCGGCACACTTTTCGGTGATGGCGCGCGGCACGTCGCAGGTCTTCGTCGCGGGACCGCCGGTGGTGCGACGCGCGCTCGGACGGGAAGTCGCGAAGGACGAACTCGGCGGTGCGCACATCCACGCGCGCGGCAGCGGCGCGGTGGACAACGAAGCCGCGGACGAAGATGACGCGCTCGCGCAGCTCCGCCGCTTCCTCTCGTATCTGCCGAACTCGGTCTGGGAGATGCCGCCGCGACTTGCGACGACTGACGACCCCGAGCGCCGCGAGGAAGCCCTGTTGCACGCGATCCCGCGCGAACGCCGCAAGCCACACGACGCGCGCCGCCTCGTCGCGCTGGTGATGGATCATGACTCCGTCTTCGAGATCGGCCGCTACTACGGCCGGCCGCTGCTCACCGCGCTCGCGCGACTCGACGGCATTCCGGTCGGCGTGCTCGCGAACGACCCGCGCCAGCGCGGCGGCGCGATGGACGCGGGCGCAGCGCAGAAGATGGTCCGCTTCATCGACCTCTGCGACACCTTCCACCTTCCCGTGGTGAACTTCGTCGACAACCCGGGCTTCGAGATCGGCGTCGAGGCGGAGAAACGCGGCACGATCCGCCACGGCGTGCGCGCACTCACCGCGGTGTACCAGGCGACGGTGCCGTGGTGCTCGATCCTGGTGCGGCGCGTGTTCGGCGTCGCTGGTGCGGGTCACGGCGCGCACCACAAGCTGAACCTGCGCTACGCGTGGCCGAGCGCGGAGTGGGGCTCGCTGCCGATCGAAGGCGGCGTCGAAGCCGCGTACCGCCGGCAGATCGAAGCCGCCGAAGATCCCGACGCGTTGCGCGCGGAACTCGAAGAGAAGCTCTCCTCGCTGCGATCGCCACTGCTGACCGCCGAGGCGTTCGGCATCGAAGAGATCATCGACCCGCGCGACACGCGCCCGCTGCTCGTCCTGTGGGCGCGTCGCGCCTACGAACTGCTACCGAGCGCGCTCGGACCGAAGTCGCGCGGCACGCGACCTTGACGAACGAGGAGACATCCCGATGAAGATTGCCGTGCTCGTAGTATGGGCGGCTTGCATCACCGCCTTCTTCCTGCCCGCCACCTCATCCCTCGCGGTGCCGGGGCAGCGTTTGTTCTGGGGACTCGTGATCGTGCACGCGATCGAGTGCGTCGTGTTCCTGCCGAGGCTGCGACGCGCGGGAGGGTCGCTCGCGCATCATCTCGGACAGACGATGCTCTTCGGGATCCTGCACGCGCGCAGCGTCGGTGATGCGAAAGCCTGAGTCTCCGGCTGTGTCCGACACGCAGTAGTGTCTCGGTGTGCCGCGTCAGAAGCCCGGGGGTGCGGCGACCGCCACGTACGTCATCTCACCCTGCACGTACGCCTTCTGGAACCAGCTCGGTGCGCAGTGGTAGTAGTTGACATCGCCCACCGTCACCGACGTCATCGTGCACGCAGCCGGTTTCGTAGCCGACGGCGTCGTCATCGCCTGCATCGTGCTCATCGTGACGGCCGTGCCCAAGGCGATCGCGCCTGCCGTTACGGCTGCAGCGCCGGCCGGGTAGCTGTAGTAGCCACCGGACCAATTCGGGTTGCCGCCGTGGTAGGCGTCGTCGTAGGCGTCCTGGCGGGTGTTCTGCTTGTAGGCCTGATTCTGCTGACTGCTCGTCTGCAGCTGGTCTTGCTGCTGTTGGCGGTTCTGCTGCTGCGTACTGCCGTAGTCCTGGCGCTGCTGCTGGTTCTGGCCCGTGGTCGTCGATGCGGCGCTCTGCCGCGTCGCCTGGTTGCTGCTCGCGCTGGTCTGCCGCGACGCCTGGTTGCTGCTGGCAGCGGCCTGCCCAGATCCCTGCTTGGCGCTCGCGGTGGCCTTCGCCTGCCCCGACGCCTGGCCGCCGCCCCCCTGCGACGCGGCGGCTGCCGTCGGCGCCGAACCGCCGCGTGAACCTTGCGCGGCCCCACCACCGCCCCCTCGACTGAAGGAGCCACTCGAGGCCGCGCCGCCGCGCGAGAATCCGCCGCCGCCGCCGCCGCCTCCACCACCACCGGAGAAGCCACCTCCCCCGCCTCCACCGCGTCCGCCGCCGCCGCCACGCTGGGCGTTGGCCGAACCCGCTGCGACGAAGCTCGCGAGCGCGAGCACACCGAGACACCAACCGAAGCGCTTCATCGCGGTCATCACTTCGAACCCCCCTTCGTGCCCGCGATCGCACGCGGCGCGAACGCGATCTTCTCGGCGCCCTTCGGCGGATCGAATGCGAACGTCGCATCGGTGACCTTCGGCGACAGATCCCACGCGGAGAAACGCGCGCGGAACTGCGGCCGGCCCGTTTCGTGTTCGTAGGTGATCGCGATCCGGCGCGGCAGCGAATCGCCCTGGCCGACCCATAGCTGCATGCCGACGACGTCGTTGCGGAGCGCCACGTGGTCGCAGCGCACGCCGTCGATCGTGGATTCCCCGACGTAGCTCGCGGACTCGAGGTGCTCGCTGAGCAGCTTCGGAAGATCCGGAGCGAGGAACTCCGAGAGCGCCACCGGAATGGCCAGGTACTTCGACACGAACTCGACCATGTCGTCCACCGGCCCGGTGTGCGGATCGATCGCATAGACGTTGTGCACGAGATCTTCGAGGACGATCTGCTTGCCGTCGTAGAGAAGGCGCCGCTGGCCGCCTTCGCGCAGATCCATGTCGACGCGGAGGTGGTCGGGACGCTGCAGTACGAGCTCGCGTGTCGCACCGAACTCGAGCGTCTGTCCGTCGGCCTGTACGACGTCCCAGGCGATCTCGCCGCGGAGGCTGAGGCGATCGGCCGTGGCGATGCGCGCGGCCATCCGCTGCACGATCTCCGTCGCGTGCGGATCGACCCTCGAAGCGACCGCAGCGGCCGGAGCCTTCTTCGCCGCGGCGTCTGCAGCGCGGCCCGTTGCAACAGGTCCCAATGCCCCGAGAGCGAGCGTGAGAACCGTCACAGTGGCGAGTCGCGCCCATCTCGTTCTCTCGAAGCTCATGCTTCTCCTTCTCGAATGACTCGCTCGCGGATGCGATCGAGCGGTTGAGCGATAGGGCGAAGCCCAGCTGAAGCGCGCGGTGCGCTGTTACGGCGTCGGCACCACGCGGTAGTAGACGCCGTTCGCGCCGTAGTTCGGGCTGAACCAGGTGTTGCCGCACAGGTAGTACGTCTGGCCGTTGACGGGCTGCTGCATGCAGCCACCGGGCAGCGTCGGGTAGATCGCGCCCATTGCGTAGCCGCCGCTCGTGCTCGCGCCGGCGTTGTAGCCCTGCGCGTAGGCGTTCGACTGGGCGGCTGCGCTGTTCGAACTCGCCGCGGCCGCGCCGGCGACCACACCGACCGCCGCGCCCGCAGCGACGGCGCCGGCGGTGTTCCATCCGCCGCAACCCGCGCAACCAGCGCCGTAGACGTTCACCGTCGAGGGCGGGTGATAGGCCGGATAGGTCGCGCCGTAGTACGGCGGGTGATAAGCCGTGTCACCGTAGGGCGTAGTCGCCGCGGTGCCATAGCCGGCGTAGTGCGTGGCGCTGCCACCGTCTGCACCATCGACGGTGGTCTGTCCCGAACCTTCCTTGTGGTAGGCCGAATCACCGTAGTCGTTGGTGGCGTACGTGCCCTGGCCCTCGGTGTGCGTCGCCGAACCGCCGTATTTGCCGGAGAAGTCGGTCTGACCCGATCCTTCCTGGTGGCTCGCCGAGTTCCCATAGGCGCCGGTCGCCGACGTCCCCTGCCCGTAGGTGTGCGTTTCGCTGCCGCCCCAGGCATCGGTGCGCGTCGTAGAACCCGACCCCTGTTCGTGCGACGTCGAGCCGCCCGAGTAGCTCGCGTGCGACCACGCCGAGGCGGGGCCACACGGCAGTGTCGCAACCAGGATTCCGAGAATGCTCGCGAGGATCGACTTCATGTTGTGCCTCTCAGTTCTTCTTGGACGGTGCGCTCGTGGTAGGTGCGGTACTGGGCGGCGGCTTGATGCCGGGCGGAGCGACCGGGTCGGGCCGCGCGAACGGGATCGGCTTCGCGCTCGCCGCCTGCTTCGACGCGAAAGCGCCGTCGGGAACTGCGACGTCGAGCTTCCAGTCGGAGAGATCCATCTCGTGCCGCAGCCGCGACGGGTCGTTGGCGTACACCGCGCGCAACCTGCGCGGCAGTTTGTCGTCGGCGCCGATCCAGGCCTGCACGAACACGAGGTCGTTCGCGTACGCGACCATGTCCGTCTTCGTGCCGCCGACGATCTCCGATTGGCCGATGTAGAACGCGAGCTTCAGGTCCTTGGCGATGTCGGCCCACGGATCGGCGACGACGACGTCGGTCCACGGGAAGTAGATCGCCGCGTCCTTGTACGCCGCGGCGAGCGTCGCTTCGATCGTGGCCGGAGCCTTCGCGGTGGCGGCGAGGTTCGACTTCGGCTCGAACGCCGTCATCGTCTTGCCGTCGTAGTAGAACTCCGAAGCGGGGCCGTCGCCCGACGTGATCGCGCGCAGCTCGTCGGGGCGCTGCATCAGTACGTCCGTCTTCGTGGTGTAGACGAGCGCAGGACCGAGCAGGCTCGGGCTTTCGTACGAGACGACGGCTGTGAAGGACATCGACTTCGCTGCCGCCAGCGTCGCGCTCGAGGCCTTCAGCAGATCGACCGCCCTGGGCTCGAGGGTGGTCGCAGCAGCGGCGGACTTCGCGGGCTTCGCTGCCTCCTTCTTCTTGTCCGCCGCGTGCGCGACGGACGCGAGCAGACCCACTGCGATCAGCATTACGAGAGTGGGTTTCATCACGGGATCATCCCGCACTCGAACATCTTGTTCGCGATCGGCGCTGCGACCTGGTCGAGGAAGGCCTGACGCATCTGCGGATTGCTCTGCAGTAGCTGGATCGCCTCCTGCTCCTTCTCCAACTTGGGCTGGCCCTTCTTCTCCCAGAGCTGCTCGCAGTTCGCGCTCTGGTACTTCTGGATCACCTTGCCGGCGACCATGTCGAGCACCGGATACTGCTGCGCGAAAGCCACGCCGCCCAGGAACAATGCAATCGCCGATACCGACAGACAGACTCGCTTGATCATGATCCCCTCCAGTTCGTCTTGGCGAATGGCGTACTACTCGCTCGCCTTGTTGTTGCGCATCGCCGCTTCCAGTTTTTGGATCTCGGCGGGCGAGAGCTGCGGGCGGTCGATCTTCACCGTCACCTTGTCCAGCTTGCCGGTAAAGGCGAACGGCGGCTTGTAGTCCGCGTCGTTCACGCCGGTCAGCGTGTCGGAGCCGATGTCGAAGCTCTCGTCCCATTGCAGAATCATCGGGAGGGTCTTCGGCATCGTCTTGGTGTCGACGACCTTGCCGTCCACGCTGAGCGTGCCGGTGCCGGGGCGACCGAGGCCTGAGAAGTCGTTGAAGGCCAGCGTGCCGGCGCCCAGACCGTCGTACTTGAAATCGAACTCGACGGTGTGTTTGCCGGGCGCGAGCACCTCGGCGCCCTCCCACTTGATTCGCTCGAGGTCCACCAGGTTCCAGAGCCACACCGGCTTGCCATTGAGCAGATAGAAACCGTAGCCGGCGAAGCGACCGCCCGAGGTCAGCATCATGCCCTCGGCGCCACCTTGCGGCACTTCGATTTCCGCTGTGACGGTGTACGACGCGTCGAGCAGGAACGGCGAATCGCCTTGCGGCAGGCCGACCATGGGCCGGGTGTAGACGAACTCGCTGCGGCCCGCAGTGATGTTCGGCCGCGGTGCGACGATGCGCGCCGCCACAGACGCGTCGAGCGGGAAGACCTGATACTTCCGGGCCTCCGCGATGAACGCGGCCTTCATCGCTTTCACCTTGTCGGGATGCTTCGCGGCGATGTCCTCGGACTGCGTGAAGTCCACATTCAAGTCGTAGAGCTGGAACACCTGATTGTTCAGCGGATCCGGGTTGGCCGGGCCGAAGGCTTCCCAGGGCGCGCGATTGACCTTGGTGCTGAGGACCCACCCGTCTTGGTAGAGCGCCCACTGGCCCATCATCTCGAAGTACTGGGTCTTGTGGTGCGACGGCGTCTTCGCGTTCGCCTTGTCGAAGGTGTAGGCGAAGCTCGTGCCCTCGATCGGCGCCTGCTTGATGCCGTCGACCATCGCGGGCGCGGGGATGCCGGCGGCTTCGAGGATCGTCGGCATTACGTCGATCACGTGCACGAATTGCTCGCGCAATGCGCCCTTGTCCTTGATCCGCGCCGGCCACGACACGACCATGTTCTGGTTGATGCCGCCGAGCCTCGACGCATTCTGCTTGAACCAGTCGAACGGCGTGTCGAAGGCCCACGACCAGCCGGCCGACATGTGGTTGTAGGTCTGCTCGGTGCCCCACACGTCGTAGAACTTCATCTGCGCTTCGACCGGCACCTGCACGCCGTTGAAGAACGCGACTTCGTTCGGCGTGCCCAGCGGCCCGCCCTCGGCGCTCGTGCCGTTGTCGCCGTTGATGTAGATGACGAGCGTGTTGTCGAGCTTGCCGAGGTCCTCGAAGGACTGGATCACGCGGCCGATCTCGTGGTCGTCGTAGGCGGCGTAGGCGGCGAAGACCTCGACCTGCCGGATGAAGAGCTTCTTCGACTCGGCGTCGAGCTGATCCCACGGCTTCAGCATGTCGGCGGGCCAGGGCGCCAGCTTCGCATCCTTCGGAATCACGCCGAGCTTCTTCTGGTTCTCGAAGATGCGCTCGCGCAGCTTCTCGTAGCCGTCGTCGAAGAGGTGCATCGCGCTGATCTTGTCCACCCATTCCTTCGTCGGGTGGTGCGTCGCATGCGTGGCGCCGGGCGCGTACTTGATGAAGACCGGCTTGCTGGGGTCGGTCTGGTGGATCCGCGTCATCCAGTCGATCGCTTCGTCGGCCATCCCGGTGACGAGGTTCCAGCCCGGCTTCCCTGCGAAGGGATAGATCTGCGTCGTGTTGCGGAACAGGTTCGGCTGCCACTGATTGGCGTCGCCGCCGACGAAGCCGTAGAAGTACTCGAAGCCCATGCCGGTCGGCCACTGGTCGAAGGGCCCGACCTGGCTGGCGGCAAACGCCGGAGTGTTGTGGTCCTTGCCGAACCACGCGGTCGAGTAGCCGTTGTCGAGCAGCACGCGGCCGATCGTGGCCTTGTCCTCGCCGAGGATGCTGTTGTAGCCGGGGAAGCCGGTCGACTGCTCGGAGATCACGCCGAAACCGGCCGAATGGTGGTTGCGCCCGGTGATCAGCGCGGCGCGCGTCGGCGAGCACAGCGCGGTCGAGAACATGCGGTTGTAGCGAAGGCCCTCGCTCGCGATCTGGTCCATCGTGGGCGTCGGGATCACGCCGCCGAAGGTGCTCGGCACGCCGAAACCGGCGTCGTCCGTGATGATCAGCAGCACGTTGGGCGCCTGCTTGGGCGGCACGATGCGCGGCGCCCACCAGGACTTTGATTGCAGCGCGTCGTCCTTGATCACGCCGCCGAACGGCGGATCGGGCGCAGGTAGCTGCTTCCCGCTGATGGTCGTCGTCGCGCTCGGCGATCCCGGTGCGGGCCCGATCGGCGGAGCCGCCTGTACGACGAACGGCGCCAAGAGCGCCAGCGCAATCCACGAACAGAGTGTCCAGCCACGGCTACCGCGGGTTCGCATCGAAGGCTCCTTGTATCGGCTTCAACGCAGCAAAGTGCGGCTCAGCATCGCGCATCTGGGCGCCGAGATCCTTGTCAGTTTGCGCCAGTCATTCCCGGCCGATCGTGCAGCTCTACAACGATCGATCGGGCCTGCGCCTCGTCATCGACGCCCCGGATTGGCGGCGCGCCCGCAGCGCCCCGAGCGCGCAGACCGCTGCGAACGTCGACAGCGCACTGCCCGCTTCGGGCACGTAGACGGGACTCGTCAGCGCGACGATCACATCGACTGCAGCGGGATCGAACAGCGTCTTGCGATCGCGCTCGACCTGGATCCGGTAGCGACCGGGCGTCTCCGCGCGAAAGTCGTGGATCTCGCCCGGCGCGTCGATCGGCAGCGAGTCGATCAAGGTGCCGTCGCGGTACAGCTTCAAGAAGTGCTGATCCGCCCCGACCTCGATGCCGCTCACGGTGGCGACCAACGTCGCACTGCGATCGGGAATCGCATCGCCCATGATCCCGTTGCCGCCCGCGTCGCCGATCGCTTCGAGTCGCACGTCGGGGCCGTCGTTGCCGAAGAGCTTCACGTAGCTGTGCCCCGCGCGAATGCCGTCGAGGATCCCCGACTCGGACAGCGATTCGGCGTAGACCACGGTGGTCGCCTGACCGATCGGCGCGTCGAGCGCGCCCGCTGCCACGCCCGCGGTGTGCGAATCGCTCGATCCCACCGCGGCGATGTGCTCGCCAGCCGCGAGCGCCGCGTCCCAGAACGCGATCGCAGTCTTCGTGAAGAGGTCGTACTTGAAGAACGATCCGGACTGCACTTCGATCGCAGCGACGTCTCCATATTGCGTCTCCTCGCTCGAGTAGTCCCACGGACAGCCGCGACAGGTCCGGCGGCAGTACGCCGTGTTCGAAGGGCAGGTCGTCACGTGGTTCAGCTGCGCGATGCCGCCAGAATCGACGATCGCGGCGAAGATCGCGCCAGGAGCCAGCGAGGCGCGCAGCAGCGTCAGATCGCCATTCGGCGCGAGTTCGTACACCGGACCAGCGCGGTGATCCACGTAGTGCGCGCTGCCGTGGTTCATCGCGTGGCCGTGGTAGGTGATGATCTCGGCGCTGCGAATCACCAGCTTGCCGGGATGCAGCGGTTGGTAGCGGCCGATCTCGCCCCAGGCACTGCTCGTCACGTAGTCGCTGAGCGTGATGAAATCGAGACCGGCGCCACCGTCGCCCTGCGACGCGAAGGCGTAGTCGAAGACTTCGGTCATCGTCGCATCGCCGAGCGCCGAGTGTTCGCCGTGCACGTGCATGTCGCCCGCGTACCAGCCGGCACTCGTGTTGGCAGGCGTCTCGACGTACGGCGCCGGCAGGTACGGATCGGCCGCGTGGGCCGGATCGCTCGACAATTCGATCTCGACCCGAAAGTCGGCGAGCTGGTTCGCATCGGTTTCCGATACCGCGCCGACACCGAGTTCGGCCGCCCAGGTGCCGGCCGGGATCGGCCCGGGCAGGAAACCGCGCGTGGTCCGGCCCGCCACGTAGCCCTTCGGAGTTGCGACGTACTCCGCCTCGGTCGAGAACCCCTGCACGGATACCGCAACGTCGGGATGACTCGATCCGCCCCAGCCGCGAAACTGCGCGGTGTTCCACGGCGTCTCGCCGTCGCGCGACTGCCAGAGGCCGAGATCCACGGTGTTGCCGCCGCCCTCGTAGCAGTACTTCACACGGACCTGCGTGGTGCCTTCGGGAACCTCGATCGGCAGCATCACGTAGGCGCCCATCAGCGCGACCGGAAACTGACCCGACACCACTTGCGGCGACGCGATCGCCGCACCCGGACACGCGCCGAGACTGTTCGGGCCGATCGGAATCTGCGTGGGGTTGCCCGCGAGCGCGCAAAGCGGAAGCGCGAAGGTGGCCAGCACGAACAGCGAGCGGGCGGATCGGCGGTGCATCACGCGGGGAACTTCGTCCATTGGACGACGCTACCCCACGCGATCACGGTGCGCCGAGGCGTTCCGATGGCGTCGCGTGATGCGCTGCGCAGCGCAATCTCGAACGTGGAGTCGCGATGTCGCAACCGATCGACCGCGGCTGTCTGTGCGGCGCGCTGCGCTACCGCGCGACGCACACCCCGCCGCGCTCGACGTGACGACCGCCAGCCTCGACGCGCCCGAGCGGTTCCCGCCGCGTGATCACGTCTGGGTGAGCCACGCGATCCCGTGGTTGCAGCTCGGCGACACACTCCCGCGCCACGCGAAGTTCCGCCCGAGGACCTGACGGCGCGGGCCGCGATCACGCCTCGGGCGCAGCGCGCCGCGAATCGAGCCCGAGACCGCCGCGCACGCGCGCCAGCAGATCCAGCACATCGGCGTGGATCTCCCCGACGTGCATCGCGCGCGCGACATGAACGGGCCGCACCGCGCGGCCGAGCAGGCGCTCGAACTCGCCGCGATACGCGAAGAGCGGCTTCGCATCGAGCGCGCCGAGTCCCTCCTCGGTGGCGGGCAACTCGGCGCGGAAGAAGCGCTCGACGCGCGCGTCGCTCGCCGGCAGCTTCAGGCTGCGGCGGATCGCGCCCGGCACGAGCAGATAGCTCTCGATGTGGCGCCGGCTCCAGGTGAAGAAATCGAGGCCCGGCTCCGCCACCGACGGCGGCGGCGGCGCGCCGTCCGCGTCGCGATCGAGCACACACAGCGCGCTTGCGTCGGCTTCGCCGGCACGCACGGAACGAAAGTGTTCTGCGGCACGCGCTGGCTGACGACCGCCGAGAATCACCGTGACGTCTTCGAGCGAGGCGCCGAGCCGCGGCGACATGCGATTCGCCCAGGCCGCGAGCAAGCTCTGATCCCGCGGGCCTTCGACGTACAGAACGAAGCGACCGTTCTGGGGAACGGCGCCGTTGCGCTTCCCCTGCGAGCGACGCGAACGCGGCATCGGCGGCATCGACGATTCTCTTCGCCCGCTCGCTCGAGGTGGAAGGACGCGACGCGTGCGCAAGCTAGCCCGGGAGCGTGGCGCCCGCACGCGTCAGCACGGCAACCGCTTCGACGTGCGGCGTCTGCGGAAACAGATCGAAGCCGATCACCCGCGCGAGCGACCAGCGCTTCTCGGTCAGCACGCGCAGATCGCGCGCGAGCGTCGCCGGATCGCACGAGACGTAGACGATGCGCTGCGCTGACAGCCGCGCGAGTTGCAGGCTGGCGCGCGGCCCGAGGCCGCCGCGCGGCGGATCGAGCACGACGACGTCGGGTGCGAGCCGGTGCGTGCGAATCGCCGCGAGCACGGCTTCGACGGGCGCTTCGATCACGCGCACCTGGCGCAGTCCCGCCGCGGCACAGTTGCGCGAGAGATCGACGGCCGCCGCCGCGTCAGCCTCCACCGCCGCGACGCGTTCGAAGCGCCGCGCGAGTGCGAGCGTGAAGAAGCCGGCGCCGGCGAAGAGTTCGAGCACTTCGCCACCCTGCCCCGCCGCATCGAGAACGCTCTGCGCGAGCGCCGACTGCAGCAGCGCGTTCGCCTGCACGAAGACGCCCCCCGACACTTCGATCTGTTCGCCCGCGACACGAACCGCGATGCGACCCGCAGCCGACGCACGCGCTGCCAGCGCCAACCGGCGCACGCTGCCGTCACTGCCGAGCGACAGTTCCCATTCTCCGTCCTGCGTGGGGGGTTGCGCGGCCAGCTCCGCGAGCGCCGCGTCGAGCGGCGGTGCGAGCAGCGGGCACGCGGCGATCGCGCACACCTCGTGCGAGCGCCGTTTGCGGAAGCCGACGCGACCGCCTTCCACCAGCACCCGCGCGCGACCGCGGTAGCCGTACGGCTGCGGCGACGCGATGAACTCGATCGCTTGCGCCTCGATGCCGCCGATGCGTTCGAGCGCGCCCTGCAGCATCGCGCGTTTCGCTTCGAGCTGCGCCGCATAGTCGATGTGCTGCCAGGCGCACCCGCCACAGGTACCGAAGACCGGACAGCGCGGTGTGACGCGATCGGTGCCCGGCACGAGCACCGCGTCGATCTCGCCGCGCGCAAAGCGCGGCTGCTCCTCGACGACGCGCACGCGCAGGCGATCGCCGGGCGCGGCGAACGGTACGAAGACGACACGCCCCGCCGCGTCGCGCCCGATGCCGTCGCCGCCGGCGGCGAGCGCGTCGATCGCGACTTCGAGCAGCGCCACGTCCCGAACGCTCATCCCCGCGCCGGGTCGCGCGGCAATACGTGCACGTCTTCCGGCCGCACGGCGATGAAGACGCCATCGCCCGCTTTCAGCGTATGGCCGAGACCGCGTCCGTCGAGCAGGTGCGTGCGCAGCCGCAGCCCGTGCCATGCGATCCACGCCACCACCAGCGCGCCGTCCGAGACGCGCGACAGGGCGAGCGCTTCACCGAGCGTGTTCGGATCGCTGCGGTCGAGGTCGATCTTGACGTGCTCGGGACGGATTCCCACCCACACCTCGGAGCCGGGCGCACAGGGCGTCGCGGTGCGCAGCCTCGCGCCGGGCGACACTTCGACGAACGCGAGTCCCGCCGCGTCGCGCGAATCCGCGCGACCGGGCAGCCAGTTCGACATCCCCACCAGCGCCGCCACCGCGGCGTCGGCCGGGCGCCGCAACACCTCGTCGCGTGTGCCCACCTGCGCAAGAGCACCCGCGCTGAGCACCGCGATGCGATCGGCGAGCAGCAGCGCCTGGCGCAGATCATGGGTGACGAGTGCGACGGCGATGCCCGTTTCGCGAATCGCGCTGGCGAGATCCTGCACCAGCACCTCGCGGCCGGGCGCGTCGAGATCGTCGAACGGCTCGTCGAGTAGCAACAGATCGGGCGCCCCGACGAACGCGCGAGCGAGCGCGAGACGCCGCGCCTCGCCACCAGAGAGCGTCGCCGCATCGCGCTCTGCCAGCGCGTCGATTCCGAAGCGCGCGAGCGCTGCACGGGCGCGTTCGCTCCGCTCGCGGCGCCCGATGCCCCGGCCCCATAGCGGCACTTCGGCGTTCCACGAGACGCTGCCGGCAAGCAGCATCGGATGTTGGAACACCAGTGCGACGCCGCGCGGCGCACGCACTTCGATCGAGCCTTCGCTCGGCGCAACGAGGCCCGCGAGTGCGCGCAGCAGCGTCGTCTTGCCGGCGCCGTTCGGACCGAGGATCGCGAGCACCTCGCCGCCCCGCAGCACGAGATCGCGAATCCGCAGCGTGAAGCCGCCCGCACGCGCGCCGGGCTGCACGACCAGATCGCGCGCGGCGAGCAGCGCGTCGCGCGTCACCGGCGGCTTCCCTGCTGCACGGCCGTCAGTGCTGCCGCGAGCACGAAGGTGAGACCCAGTAGCACCGCAGCCAGCGCGAGAGCCGACTCGTAGCGTCCCATCTGCGTGTACATCAGGATCCCGCTGGTCAAAACGCGCGTCTCGCCTTCGAGATTGCCGCCCACCATCGTGACGGCGCCCACTTCCGAGAGGATGCCGCCGAGCGCGGCGATCACCGCGGCGAGCAGGCCGCGTCGCGTCTCGCGTACCAGCAACCACGCCGCCCGCGGCCCGCGCACCCCGAGCGCGCGGACCTGCAGATGAAAGTCGGCCGGCAGCGCGCCGACCGCGGCGAGCGTGATGCCGACGACCAGCGGCAGCGCGATCGCGACCTGCGCGATCACCATCGCCTGCGGCGTGTACATCCAGCCGAGCGAACCGAGCGGACCGCTGCGCCACAGCGCGAGCGCAACGAGCAGACCCACGACGACCGGTGGCAGTCCCATTCCGGCATTGACCGTCGCGACGAGCAGACCACGCCCGAGAAAACGCCGATGCCCGAGCGCGAGCCCGAGCGGCACGCCGATCGCCACCGCCAGCGCGAGCGCTGCGCCGGAGACGGCGAGCGTGCGCAGCGCGATCGCGACGAGCGGCTCTCCCCCGGCTTCACTCACTGCGCTGCGTCGCCTGCCGCGATCGGCGTGAAGAGCGACGCGCCGTCCTTCGCACCGAACGCGCGAATGCGTTCCGCCGTCGCGGGCGAAGTGAGGAACGCGGCGAAGCGCTTGGCGCCCTCGACGTCGACGCGGCCGGCCGGGAGCTTCTCGGGATTCGGGCGCGACACCGAGTACACGTTGCGCAGGTCGGCCGTCTTCTCGGCGAACACCGGCGCGAGCTGCGTGCGCGCCGCAAAGGTCTGGAAGGTGGCGCGATCGGTGAGCACATAGGCGCGCTTCTCGCCGGCAATCTGCAGCGTCGCGCCCATTCCCTGTCCAGTTCGCACCAGTCCGTCCCAACTCGCGTTCGCGTCGAGGCCGGCCTTCTTGAAGAGCGCCTGCTCGCGCTTGTGCGTGCCCGAATCGTCGCCGCGGCTCGCGAACGCCGCCTTGTGTTGCGCAATCCGCGCGATCGCATCCGCAGCGCTCGTCGCCTTCGCGATGCCGGCCGGATCCGCGGCGGGGCCGGCGATGAGGAAGTAGTTCTCCATGAACGCGTGGTGATCGACGAGCGCGCCCGCCTCCACCAGCGCCCGCTCGCCGTCCGGTTCGTGCGTCACCAGCACGTCGGCGTTGCCCTGCTCGCCGAGCTTCAGCGCCGCGCCACTGCCCACCGCGATCAGCTGGACGTGGATGCCGCTCTCCTTTTCGAAGAGCGGCAACAGTTCGTCCATCAATCCCGAGTCGCGCACGCTGGTCGTGGAGCCCAGCACGAGCGCGCGCTTCGCGTCCTCTGCATGCGCAGGCCAGGCAGACGAGGCGAGCGCGACGAGCATGGCAACGAGACACGCGAATCGCTTCATCTGTCTTCCTCCGGCGGGCCAAAGCCCATCGCTTCCAGTTCCGCGCGCAGCGGAGTTTCCGCAGCGAGCAAGCGTCGCAGCGACTTCACGGCAGGCCGATCCCAGCGCGACGCCGGAATCGCGAAGTCGTAGTGCTCGGCGCGCAGCGGCCGGAAGCGCAGTCCCCTGGCGCGCGCGACGGGCTCGATCGTGACGCCCCAGTCCGCGCGCTTCTGCGCGATCGCCGCGGCCACCGCATAGTGGGATCGCGGCTCGTACGCGAAGCCGGCGGGCCGAAGCGGCGAGCCGTCCGAACCCGCTGCGCTCGCGAGTAGCTCGTCGATCAGCACGCGCGTGCCGCTGCCGCGGTTGCGGTTGACCATTCGGAGCGACGCATCGGCGAGTAGCGAGGCCGTGGCACGCGTCTCGTCCGGGCGCGTCGCAACGCCCTGCATCCGCACGTAGCCGCGCAGCAGTCGCAGCCCCGGGCCGAGGAACGGCTCGTTGTAGCGATCCGTCGCCGGGTCGAGCAGATGCATCGGCGCGGCGTCGCATTCGCCGCGCTGCGCGGCCGCAAGTCCCCCCTGCGATCCGACGGCCTGCACCTTCACGACGAAGCCCTCGCGCGAGAGCGCACTCGCGATGCGGTCGAGCCCGGCGCAGTGGCTGCCGACGACGACCAGATCCGCGACCGCGTGGCCCGATCCGATCAGCGTCACCTCGACGAGCGTGTCTGCTTCGAGGATTTCGGTGTTGCGCGGCACGCGCACGAAACCGTCGGCGCGGCTCCACGCGGTGACGCTGCCGCTGCCCTTGCCCATCGGGTACGCCGCGACTTCGCCGTCGTCGCGCTGCACCAGGCCGACGAGCAGATACTCGAGTCGCCCGCGCTCGGAGGTCGTCTGCAGCGCGAGTCGCGCCCGCACCGTTTCGGACGGTCCCGCGCCGACGCCGCTCATCCGCCGGATTACGGGCGCGACGAATTCATGGAACGTGAAGATCGCGGAGGTCGGAAAGCCCGGCAGGATCACGACCGGCTTGCCGCGATGCGACGCGAGACAGATCGGCTTGCCCGGCTTCAGCGCAACGCCGTGTACGACGACGCCGGGATCGAGCGCCGCGACGACGCGCGCATTCAGATCGCCCTCGCCCTTCGACGTGCCGCCCGAGAGCAGCACGAGGTCCGCGTCTTCGAGTGCGCCGTCGAGTGCAGCGCGCACGACGGATTCGTCGTCGCGGAACGCGCCGAGAAACCACGCTTCGCCGCCGAGTTCGGTGACGGCGTCGGCGAGGATGCGGCCGTTGCTGTCGTAGACGAGGCCGGGGCGCATCGCCGCGCCCGGCTGCACGATCTCGTCGCCGGTCGAAAGGATCGCAACGCGCGGCCTGCGAACGACGAGCACTTCGTGCGCGCCAATCGCCGCCAGAACGCCCGTCTCGCGGGACGTCAGCCGTGTGCCGGCGAACAGCACCGTCTCGCCCGCGCCGATGTCCGTGCCGGCGAACGAAACGGCGCCGCCCGGCACCGTCGCGCGCCGCACCAGCACGTCGTCGCCGTCGAGATCCGTCACTTCGACGGGGATCACCGCGTCGGCTCCGCGCGGCAGCATGCCGCCGGTCGCGATCGGCGACGCCGCACCGCGCCCGACTTCACGGAGTGGCGCAACACCGGTGGGGATCGTCTCGCCGGAGAGGCGAAGTCGCACCGGCTCTTCCTCGGACGCGCCGAAGCTGTCTTCCGCGCGCACCGCGAAGCCGTCCATGTTGGACCGGTCGAAGCCCGACACGTCGATCTCGGCGCACACGTCGGCGGCGAGCACGCGGCCGTGCGCCTCGGCGAGCGCGACGACTTCGGCGCCGCGAGCACGCGCGTCGATCGCGGCGAGCCAGCGGCGCTCCGCCTCGTCGCGATCGAGCACTTCGAGGAACTGCTGTTGCTTCATGTGGCTATCGCATTCACTTCGTTCGCCTACGGCTCACTGCGCACAGCTTTCAGCTGCTTGCCGTGTCGAGCCACTTCTCGACGACGGGCGCGCGCCACGTCGCGAGCGCATCGAGCAGCCGTTCGGGATCGTCGTCCACCAGCAGCATCGAGCGATGCTCGGTGCGGACGAATCGCTCCGCGACGGCGCCGTCGAGGAAGGTCTGCAGCGGCGCGTAGTAGCCGTCCACGTCGAGCAGCGCGCACGGCTTCGCGTGCAGGCCGAGCTGCGTCCACGTCCACGCTTCGAAGGTTTCCTCGAGCGTGCCGATGCCGCCGGGCAGCGCGATGAAGCAGTCCGACAACGCGGCCATCAACGCCTTGCGTTCGTGCATCGACTCCACCACGTGTAGTTCGCTGAGACCGCGGTGCGCGAGTTCGCGCGCTTCGAGAGCGCGCGGCAGAACGCCGATCACCTCGCCACGCTGCGCGAGCGCCGCATCTGCGACGACGCCCATCAGCCCGACGTGCGCGCCGCCGTAGACGAGGCCGAGTCCGCGTTTCGCAATCGCCGCGCCGAGTCGCTCGGCGGCGTCGCGATAGCTCGGTCGCGCGCCGGGGCTCGATCCGCAGAATACGCACACGCGCTTCACGACCCCGGTTCCTCGTCGTAGAGCAGCACGTCGACCTCGGCGCCTTCCGGCATGCCTTCGAGCGAGCGCGACACGAGCACACAGCCGTCGGCGCGCACGGTCGAGGACAGGATCGACGCGCCCGACGTCGCGAGCGGCACCGCCTTGCCGTCGTCGATCGCAACGCGCACGTAGTCGACACGACCGACCTGCGAGGAGATCTTGCGCGCGAGCGGCACGCGCACGCGGCGGTGCGGCCAAGCGCGCGAGCGCCCACCGAGCGCGCGGATCGTCGGTCCCGCGAAGAACTCGTACGCACACAAGCAAGAGACGGGGTTGCCAGGCAGTAGGAAGACCAGAGTCTCATGGTCCGCGCTTGCGGCCTTATGGACCTCGCCGCTCGCCTGTGGCTCGCTACGCGGGAGCGTCTTGGTGACCTCGCCGCTCGCTGTTGGCTCGCTACGCGGGAGCGGAGCGCTGTGGGGGATGCGGCCGATGCCGGCGGGGCTCGACGGGCGCATCGCGACGCCGTGGAAGTCGAGCGAACCCAGCTCGGCGACGAGGCGGGGCGCATGGTCTTCCTGGCCGACCGACGAGCCGCCCGACACCAGCACCACGTCGGCATCGGCGTTCGTGAGCGCTTCGCGAATCCGCTCTGGCTGGTCGGGCAGGATCTCGAAGGGCAGCACGACACCGCCATCGCGCAACACCAGCGCGCGCAGCACCACCGAATTGGAGTCGACGATGCGATGCCCGCTCGGCACGCTGCCGGCCGGCAACAACTCGTCGCCGGTGATGAGTAGCGCGACCCGCGGTCGCCGCAGACAGCGCGCGCTCGCGACACCGATCGCCGCGAGTAGGCCTGCGTCCTGTGGGCGCAGCCGCCGTCCCGCGCGCAGCACGACTTCGCCCGCCTTCACGTCTTCTCCGATCGCACCGACGTTCTTGCGCGGCGCAACCGGCTCGCGCACGAAGACGCGGCCCTCGCGTTCGCTCGCCACCTCGGCCATCACCACCGCGTCGGCGCCCTCCGGCAGCGGCGCGCCGGTCATGATGCGCACCGCAGAACCCTTCGCGACGCGGCCTTCGAATGCGCGCCCCGGCAGCGCCATCCCGATCACGTCGAACGCGATCGGGTCGTAGTCGCTCGCGCCGAAGCTGTCCTCGCCGCGCACTGCGAAGCCGTCCATCGCGGAGCGCGCGAACGACGGCACCGGAGCGGCTGCGCTCACGTCCTCGGCGAGCACGCGTCCCACCACGCCGTCGAGCGCAACGACTTCCGCCTCGAGCGGGATCGTGTGCGCGCTGAGGAAACGCAGCACGTCCTCGACGTCGGCGCGCTCCGCAAAGCCGCGCATGCGCACGTCTCGGGGGGGAGTGGTCACGCGCTATTCCTAGCGAACTACAAAGGAAACTGCGTCGAGGCGGGCGCCATCCGATGCCACCAGCACCAACTCGTGGCGACCCCGCTCGAGCGACCACAGCACCGGTCCGGCGGCCGACCCGATCGCGCGGCCGTCGATCTGCAGCGTCGCGCGGGGATCGCTCGGCACCGCTTCGATCCAGGTTCGCTCGCGCGCATCGGGAATGTCGGGATCGAGTACCAGCACCGCGCCGTGTTGCGGCGCGACGATCCGATGGGGCGCTGCGGCCGCGCGTGTGGCCATTGCCAATGCCGCGGGCTCGGTACCCACGAGAAACCATTCGGCGTTCGCGCGCAGCAGCGCGGGCGGCGGCACCGGCGCCTCGCTGGTCAGATTCGCGTGCAGCGCGTTGACGATCTCGAGCCACGCGGGCGCCGCGCCATCGACGCCCGACACACTCCACATCGAGTCGCCGGAGAAGTTGCCGACCCACACGCCGACGGTGAAGCGCGACGTCCAGCCGACGCACCAGTTGTCGCGCATGTCCTTGCTCGTGCCCGTCTTCGCGGCGCTCCAGACGCGTGTCGCGAGCGGATTCTCGAGCCCAAAGGTCGGCGCGCGACTGGCGCGATCGGAGAGGATGTCGGCCACCAGGAACGCGGCTTCGGGCGAGAACACGCGCTGCCCGGCGGCTTCGCGCGTCGGCTCGAGCTGCAGCGGCACGAAGACGCCACCCGTTGCGAGCGCGTGAACCGCGCCGACCAGCTCCCACAGCGACACATCGGCGGAGCCGAGCGCGAGCGAGTCGCCGTAGAACTCGGCGTCGCGCAGTCCGCCCAGGCCGAGTCGGCCGAGCAGCGCGACGAAGTCGTCGACGCCCACCATTTGGAGCAGCCGCACGGCCGGCACGTTCAGCGACGACGCCAGCGCCTCGCGCACCGCGACCGGCCCGCGGAACGCGTGGTCGTAGTTGTCGGGGCGATAGCTGCCGAGTGCGGTCACGACGTCGAGCGGGGCGTCGTCGAGGCGTGTCGCGACGGTGACGAGTTTGCGATCGAGCGCCCGCGCGTACAGGAA
>JANLTC010000111.1:0-1658 GCA_031362725.1 Deltaproteobacteria bacterium
GCCGCCGAGGTCGCCGCGGCGGAGGCCCCGCCGGGACGCGGTGTGTGGAGCGGCATCCGGCTGGTGATGCGCTCTCCCTACCTGCTGGGCGTGTGCGGGTTCCTCCTGCTCTATTCGATCAGCTCGACGCTGATCTACTTCGAGCAGGCGCGCATCACCCGCGCCGCGATCCAGGATCCCGCGGCACGCGCGGCGTTCTTCGCTCGCATCGACCTGCTCGTGAACCTCGTGACCGCGTTCACGCAGTGCTTCTTCACCGGGCGCATCCTCGCGACGATCGGCGTCGGCGGGGCGCTCGCGATGCTGCCCACGATCACGCTGCTCGGATTCGCTTCGCTTGCGGCATTTCCCGGACGCGCGGCGCTGGTCGTTTTCCAGGTCGTGCGCCGAAGCGCCGAGTTCGCGGTCGTTCGCCCCGCGCGCGAGGTGCTGTTCACGGTCGTCACCCGCGAGGAGAAGTACACCGCCAAGAACCTGATCGACACGTTCGTGTACCGGGGCGGAGACGTGGCCGGCGCGCTCCTCGATCGCGGCTTGGCGGTGCTGGCGCTGGGCGCGGCCGGGATCGCGGCGGCGTTCGTCCCGATCGCAATGGTGTGGGTCGTGCTGGCGGGTGCGTTGGGCCGCCGGCAGAAGACGCTCGAGTCAGGCGCCCTTGCTGGAAAGGGTGTCTGAGCCCTGCTTCTCGGTCACGCTCGCGATGCCATGCTCGACCCAGGCATGCTCGGCGGAGAGCACCTGGCGGCCGACTTCGTACTTGAACGCGTCGTCGTTGCTCCACAGGTCGGCGAACGATCGGCCGATGCGCCGGCGTGATCCGCGGCAGAAGAGGTCCGCAAGCACACGGCTTTCCGCGGCGGCCGGATGCCGCTCGGTCTCCATCGAGCGCGCCCGGGCAGTCGCGACCGACATCGCCAGCAGCTCATTGGCGATGTCCACCAGCCGGAACAGGAACGCCTGCTTGCGCTGCAGCTTCGCGCCGTGGAAGACCATGCCGTGGAACACCGAGCGCGCCAGCTTGCGACTCGATCGCTCGATGAAGCGCACGTGCCGCGCGAGCGTCCCGAACTCCGAAAAGCGCGGCCAGCGCCCCCACCCCAGCCAGCGCGTCGGGTACCACGTGCCGTAGAACGCCAGCATCTTCGGAAGTGCTGCGAGCTTCGCCCCGAGCGGCTTGTCGGGATCGATCAAGCTGCCCGCGAGCAGCAGGTGGCGGTCCACCGCCTCGCGCGCCATGAACAGGTGCATGATCTCGCTGCTGCCCTCGAAGATCAGGTTGATGCGGAAGTCGCGCATCATGCGCTCGACCGGCAGCGCCTCGGCCCCGCGCGCCAGCAGCGACTGCTCGGTCTCGTAGCCGCGGCCGCCGCGCACCTGCATCGTCTCGTCGATGATGCGCCAGCCCTGGACCGTGTTCCATTCCTTGGCGGCCGCCGCCTCGAGCCGGATGTCCGCCCCGCCGCGATCGGCCATCTGGCTCGCGAGATCGGACACGGCGTCCATCGCGAACGTGGTCGCGGCCATGTCGGCCAGTTTGTGCCCGATCGCCTCGTGCCGGCCGATGGGCTGGCCCCACTGGACGCGCTCGCTCGACCACTTGCGGCACATCTCCAGGCACAGCTTGGCGGTCCCCGCCGCGCTGGCCGGAAGCGTCAGGC
>JANLTC010000120.1:0-1940 GCA_031362725.1 Deltaproteobacteria bacterium
TGCGCGGCCGCAGCGGCGCGGCCACCTGACGACCCGATTCACGCGCTCGCCAGCGCCTCGAAGGACTCGAGGTCCCGACACGCGGTGACCAGTCGCGACACGTTCGCGTCGGTGATCGCGGGGCCGTAATTCACGGGCGGCGTGATCAGCCAGCCGATCACGAGACCCCAGATGGCGGCCAGCCGATAGGCGTGCCATGCCTCGTCTACGCTGGGCGACTTGTCTACACCCTTTCGGGACAGCGCTTCGAGGTAGAAGCCCAGCAGTTCGCGTTCGTGTTTGCGCCGCGCTTCGGGTGCGAGGCCGGTCACGAGCAGGTACGCCACGTCGTTGGCCCAGTGGCCGCGCACCGAAAGTTGGAAGTCGATGAACCCGCCCGATCCGTTGGGTAGCAGGTATGTGTTGCCGATGTGGGTGTCGCCGTGCAGCAGCGTGCAGGGACCCGCCGCCAGGATGCGCTGCGAGGTCCAGAGATCCGCCCAGAGCCGATCGACGCTGCGCCCGAGCGGAGCCAGCAACGCCGCCTTCGGCTCGTAGTCCTCGACCTGGTAGCGGATCAGTTCACGCCCGATCCCGTCGAACACCGGGAACATGCCGCCCGACAAGCGGTCGGGGAGCCACCCCAGATCGCGCTCGAATCGCGGACTCTGCCAGAACGACGCGTGCATCCGGGCGAGGTTCGCGAGCAAATCGTGGATCGACTCGATCGGCACGTCCATGGTCGCGTTCGGGAAGCGCGCTCCGCGTAGGCCGAGATCCTCCATCAGGATGCCGAACTGGCGGCTTTTCGGGTCGAATAGGCCGCCATACGCGCGAGGTGCCTCGAGATCGAGTTCGGGGCGCAGCTCCGTGTAGAAGCGCACCTCGTTCTCGTACATCGGATCCGGCGCGTGGGGAAACCAGCGTTGGAAGAGGCCGACTAGCACGAAGAGCAGCGAACGTGCGCTCCTCCCGACACCGGGGAGCGACTCGGCGGCACGCGACGCACCGGCGAGCGAGAGAACGGCGGGCAGCCCGAAGCGCAGTAGCGGGTTCAGCAGTAGGGTCTTCAGGATCATGCGCGACGGCAGACCTGCGTCGCGGCCCGGCTCGAAACGGACGCACAGCACCACGCGATCGGCGGTGGAGGCGATCCCGTCGCCGCAACGCGCGCGTTCCAGCACCTCCACCGACGCGACGGCGACGTCCGGGTGGAGACGACGCAGCATCGCCTCGACTCCGGCGGCGTCCAGATGTCGCAGGTCGGGACGCCGAGCCATTACGTGCCTCCCTCTTGCGCGGCACCAGTCTCGCTTCGGCCGCGACTCTACCTCACCGGTCCCACGACGAGTTCGGCGCGCCGAGCGCGACTTCAGCCGAGTGGCAGCGACAGCGTGACCGTGCCGGTCGCGTGATCGCCGAGATCGTTCGCGGCGCGCACGGCCAGCTCGAGCACGCACGCGCCGCCCGCTTCGCTCTTCGCCGCGACGCGACCCGAGAAGCGCAGCGGCTTGCCCGGAACCGCGGGCGCGCCGAGGCGGATCTTGATGCTCGTGAGCATCGCCTCCGGCCCCGCCCAGTCGGTGACGTAGCGCGCCACGTAGCCGTTGGTGGTGAGGATGTTCATGAACATGTCGGGGGCGCCCTGCGCCTTCGCGTACACCGGATCGTGGTGCGCGGGCATGAAGTCACGCGAGGCGATCGCTCCCGCCACGATCACCGTCGAGGTGACGTTCAGCTCGAAGGGCGGCAATTCGTCGCCCACCGTGATCTCGATCGGATTCGGAGAACGCGTCGTCATCGGGGCACCTTCAGCTTGGAGAGATCGATGGTGCTCGGGTCGAACTTCAGGATGCGGAAGAGCTGGCGACCGACGACTTCGCCCGCGGTCGTCCGGTAGGTCGTCATCCAGGTCACGAAGTAGCCCTGCCCGAGGCCGGTGGTCTTGCGACTCGAGATCG
>JANLTC010000264.1:0-25614 GCA_031362725.1 Deltaproteobacteria bacterium
GGGACCCTTGAAGCCGAATGACGACACGTAGGCGCGCGACGGCACTTCGCGCCGGCCGAGTTTCAGGATGTCGTGCCCGCCGCTGATCTCGGCCCAGACGTTCTTGGTGCCGTCGAGCGCGTCGCGACTCTGATCGACGTACGAAAGTTGCACGGTATCGCCGAGCTTCAGCGAGCCGGAGTCGGGCTTTTCTTCGCCGACGAGCATCTTGAAGAGCGTCGTCTTGCCGGCGCCGTTCGCACCGATCACGCCGACGATGCCGCCCGGCGGCAGCCGGAACGCGAGGTCGTCGATCAGCATGCGCTCGCCGAACGATTTCGAGAGGTGTTCGGCCTCGATCACCAGGTCGCCGAGCCGCGGTCCGGGCGGGATCGTGATCTCGATGGTCTCCGGCAGACGCGCCTCTTCTTCGGCACGCAGTTCTTCGTAGGCCTGCACGCGCGCCTTGCTCTTCGCCTGGCGCGCGCGCGGCGACATCCGCACCCACTCGAGTTCGCGCGCGAGCGTGCGCTTGCGCGCGGACGACTTCTTGTCGTCGACATCGAGTCGCGCCTGTTTCTGTTCGAGCCACGACGAATAGTTGCCCTTGAACGGGTAGTAGCCGCCGCGATCGAGTTCGAGGATCCATTCGGCGACGTTGTCGAGGAAGTAGCGATCGTGCGTCACAGCGATCACGGTGCCCTTGTATTCCTGCAGGTGGCGTTCGAGCCACGCCACCGATTCGGCGTCGAGATGGTTGGTGGGCTCGTCGAGCAGCAGTAGCTCGGGCGCCTGCAACAGCAGCCTGCACAGCGCGACGCGGCGTCGCTCGCCGCCCGAGAGCGTCTCGACCTTCGCGTCGGCCGGCGGGCAGCGCAACGCGTCCATCGCGATCTCCAGCTTGCGCTCGAGTTCCCAGCCACCGACGGCGTCGATGCGGTCCTGCAGCTTGCCCTGCTCCTCGATCAGCGCGTTCATCTCGTCGTCGCTGAGTTCTTCGGCAAAGCGCGCGGACACGGCCTCGAAGCGGTGCAGCAAATCGCGGATCCCGGCGAGACCTTCCTCGACGTTGCCGAGCACGTCTTTCGCGGGATCGAGCTGCGGCTCCTGCGAGAGAAAACCGATCTTGATGCCCGGAGCCGGACGCGCTTCGCCCAGGAAGTCCGGGTCCATGCCGGCGAGAATGCGCAGCAGCGAACTCTTGCCGGTTCCGTTCGGGCCCACCACGCCGATCTTCGCGCCATGCAGGAAGGACAGCGTGACGCCGTCGAGGAGGATGCGGTCGGTGCCGACGACCTTGCGGACGTCGCGCAACGTGAAGACGAACTCGGCCAAGGGGCCTCTCCTTTTCGCGCCGGCGGATCTGGTTGGGAAACGACCGCCATTCTAACGGCCCGTGGGGACCGATCGAGGCCCGGTCCATTTTGCCAGTAACAAGGCCCGAGTTTGCCGGTAGAATGCTGCGCCATGCGCCCCGCCCCCCTCCGATCCCCGCGCTCGAGCGCCGTGCTGCTGCTCGGCTTCGCAGTGACCCTTGGCTTGGGCGTGTGCGCTGGGCGGCCGCGACCGACGTCGCATCCCGAGGTGCTGATCGTCGTGAACGGCGCCAACCCGATCTCGATCGCGATCGGGAACTACTACCGCACCAAGCGCGAAGTGCCGCCGCTGAACCTGTTGGCGCTGAACATCCCGCTCGCGGATCCCAGCCTCGGGAACTCGGTGCAGGAGACGATCACCACGAAGGCCACGTTCGACGCGCAGATCCGCGTGCCGATCGAGAATTTCCTCACGCAGAACAACCTGGTCGATTCGATTCGCATCATCGTGCTCGCATCGGGGATTCCGCATCGTCTGAATTTCCAAGCGTGCCCGTTCGACGCGGTGTATCTGCGCGACTGCGGACGCGCGTCGGTGGACGCGGAGCTGGCGGTGCTGTTCTCGAGCCTGATCGGCGCGGGCGGCCTCGGCGCCACCGGGCAAGCGCTGAATCCGTACTTCGATTCGTCGCAGCCATTTGCGGATTGGCGCACCGCGCATCCGACCGCGCCGCTGCGCTACATGGTCGCACGACTCGCGAGCTTCCAGACGCCGATCGACGGCGTGACGGGCATGCCGACCGATCTGAAGGCGATGATCGACAACGCGCAGGGCCCGGTTCTCGGTGGAACCGTGCTGATCGACCAGGACCCGACCGTGTCGCCGGGTTTGCGCGCGGGCAACTCGGTGATGATGGGGCCGACCGCAGCAGCGCTCGGGGCACTCGGTCTGGCGGTGCAGAACGACACCAGCAACACCTTCGTGTCGAATGCCACGAGCATCGCTGGCTACGTGTCGTGGGGCAGCAACGACAATCACGACGCCGGCCCGCCGTTCTACGGAACGATCGGCGGCAACGTCTATCCGGGTGCATTCCTGCCGCGCTCGATCACCGCCGACTTCGTCTCCACCAACGCGCGTACGTTCACGACGGGTGCGTTCTACGACCAGTCGCTGGTGGCAGACCTCTCGCGCCTCGGCGCCAGTGGTTCTGCGGGCACCGCCTTCGAGCCGCTGGTCTCGGGCATGGCGCGCGCACCGATCCTGTTTCGCCACTACTTCAGCGGCAGTACCGCGATCGAGGCGTTCTACCGCAGCGTTCCCTATCTCTCCTGGATGAACGTCTTCGTCGGCGACCCGCTGATGACGACCGGTGGGTTCGTGCTCCCGCCCTCCGACACCGATGGCGACGGCGTCCCCAACGCTTCCGACAACTGCCAGCTGCTGCCGAACGCCAATCAACGCGACACCGACGCCGATGGCTACGGCAACCTGTGTGACGCGGATCTCGACAACGACGGCATCGTCGAGACCTCGTGGGGCGTCGTGTCGCCGCCCGCTGCGGTCCGCGACTTCGAGTGGATCCAGCTCTACGCGTCGAACGCGCTCTACGATCCCGATCTCGATCTCGACGGCGACAACGACGTCGATGCCGAGGACGTCTCGATCGCGTCGCTCGCGTTGTTCTTCGCGCCGGGACCGAGCGGCCTCGCGCCCTGACGCTTCGATCGAAGCGGTGCGCGGTTACAGCAACGCGGGATCCAGCCGATCGCCGAGCGCGAGCCCTGTCGTTGCGAGCGACGGGCGCGGGGCGTCGCAGAGCAGATCGACGCCGCTGCGCGCGTAGCGCCGCGCGGCCTCGGCACTGCTCCCGTCGCGATCGCTCGCCAGCGCCCAATCGGCGTGCTCGATCAGCAACGCGAGCGCGAGCGTGCGGCCGAGCGTCAGCGCGAAGCGCCGTGCCGACGCCTCGTGCAGCCAGGGACCACGCGTCGTCGTCTCCGCCCACCACGACTCCAGATGGTTCGCGGTGCTGAGCGCCACGCCCGACGCCTCCCGCAGCGAAGCGTGCGTCGCCGCCTCGGCCCGCCGGCGGATCTGCTCGAGCGCCGGCGGCAGCGCGTCGGCGCGCAACACGGCGCGATACACCTCGAGTGCCAGCACGTTGGTGGTGCCCTCCCAGATCGAGAGCACCTGCGCGTCGCGCAACAGCTCCGGCAATCCGGTGTCCTCGACGTAGCCGGCGCCGCCGAACGCTTCGAGCACCTCACTCGCGCCGGCGACGGCATGACGCGCGGTGGTGAGCTTGGCGAGCGGTTGCACGACGCGCAGCAACGACTCGCCGTTCGCATCGAGTTCACCGGTCTCCTGCCGCCCGAGCAGCTCGACCGCAAAGAACGTCAGCAGAAACGATGCCTGCTGCGCGGCTGCGAGATCGGCGAGCGTCTCGAGGTGCAGCGGCTTCTCCGCGAGCGTCGCGCCGAATGCGACACGGCGGCGTGCGAAGTCGCGCGCGAGCGCCAATCCGCGACGTTGCGTGGCGGCGGCGCACACGGCGTTCCAGGTGCGCGTCAGATTGAGCATCGTGCCCATGTTGCGAACGCCGTCCGATAGACCGGCGACCGCCTGCGCCGGCGTGCCGTCGAGCGACAGCTCGGCGGTCGGCAGATTGCGCGTGCCGAGCTTGTCCTTGAGACGCAGGACGGTGATGTGTTGCAAGCGCTGCGCGGAATCGCGCAACTCGACCAGAAAGAGCGCGAGACCCTTGCCGCCGAGCCCATTGCCCTCGGGTCGCGCCAGCGTCAGCGCGACCTGCGAGGTCACCGCGGAGGTGAACCATTTGGTGCCGTGCAGCGTGAAGCCGCCGTTGCCGTCGCTACGCGCGACCGTCTCGGAAAGGCCGACATCCGAGCCACCAATGCGCTCGGTCATCCACTGGCCCGAGGTCCACACCTGTGCGGGGTCGCGCGACGTGAGGTGCGAGATCACCCGATCCCGCACGGCGCCCGGCAGGCTGGATGACGCGGAGGACTTCCCGCCCAACACCTCGAGCGTGCGCGCGCAGCCGTCGGTCATCGCAAGCGGACAGGTGTAGACCTGGCTCGACGGGTGGAACAGATACGCGAGCGCGAACTGCTGGACGCGAGAGAAGCGACCGTTCGCACGCTCGTAGGCGAGCGCGATGAGTCCCTCTTCCGCTGCGACGCGTGCGTACTCACGCCAGGCGTCGTTCAGATGGATTTCGTCGATGCGACGGCCCCAGGGGTCGAACGGAACATGCACGGGCTCGTCGAGACGGTGGGCGCGGGAGAGGTCGAGCAAGCGGCCGGCCGCGAGCTCTCCCATTCGCTGCAACGACGGCTCGATCGCGCGCAGCACATCCGGATCGACGCTCCGCCGCAGATGGCTGCGCAGCAGCGCGTCGGCGTCGTACTGGTTCGAAAGCTGCGGGGGTTCTTGCTGGAATCCGGTGTCGGCGTCGTGACGCGGGGGGGTCATCATCCGGGAGTCAACGGGACGACGCCGCCCACGTCAATACGCGCTCCGGATCAATGCACAGCAAGAGCGGCTCGTCGGCGAAGAGCGGCACGTCGCGGTACTGCGGGTACTTCGCCCGCAGCGCGGCTTCGGCGCTGGCGACGGCGCCGCCGATCGATGCGCGACCCTCGACGCGGATCCACCAGAGTTGCTGCCAGTCGGCGTCGTAGTGGTCGAGCAGCAGCGCGACGCGGGGATCGCGTTCGATGTTGCGCACGCGCGCGAGGATGCCCTTGGACTTGGGCTTGCCATCGATCGGCGACCACAGCGCGCCGCCCGCACGGGCGAACACGATCGGAACGAGATGCGGGCGTCCGTCCGTTGCGAGCGTCGCGAGTCGCGCGACGGGCCACCCGTCGAGCAGCCGTTCGCGTTCCGCAGCGGGGAGCAACATGGCGCTAGTCTGCGCCGCATGACGGAACTGCGCATCCTCTCGCTATTGCCGAGCACGACCGAAATCGCGGCGGCACTCGGGCTCGAGGCCCAACTCGTCGGTCGCTCGCACGAATGCACCGTGCCGGCGGGCATCGAGCGTTTGCCGATCGTCACCGAGCCCAAGCTCGACATCCACGCAGCGAGCGGCGTCATCGACGCGCGTGTCAAGGAGTTGGTGCGCGAAGGGCTCTCGGTGTACCGCGTCGATGCCGAGCGCGCACGCGCGCTGCGGCCCACGGTGATCCTGACCCAGACGCAGTGCGAGGTGTGCGCCGTCACCCCGCGCGATCTGGAAGCCGCCGCGTGCGCGTGGATCGGAACCGCGCCGCGGCTCGTCGTGGTTGCGCCCAACACGCTCGCCGACGTACTCGATGATCTCGTCCGCGTCGGCGAAGGCTGCGGCGTGCGCGAGCGCGCCGAGCAGGTTCGCGCCGCCGCGTGGCAGCGCATCGACGCGATCACGCAGCGCGCCGCCGCCGCAACGGCGCGGCCGCGCGTCGCGTCGCTCGAGTGGATCGACCCGCTGATGGGTGCGGGCAACTGGATCCCCGAGTTGATCGAGCGCGCGGGCGGCATCTCGGTGCTCGGTCGCGGCGGTCACGATGCGGCGTGGTCATCGATGGCGGAGCTCGCCGCGGCGGACCCGGACGTGCTGGTGATCGCGCCGTGCGGCTTCGACCTGGCGCGCACGCGTCAGGAACTCGCACCGCTGGTGGATGCGCCGGGCTTTCGGGAGCTGCGCGCGGTTCGCGACGGTCGCGTGTTCCTGGCAGACGGATTCTTGCACGTGAACCGCCCGGGACCGCGCATCGCCGAGTCGCTCGAGATCTACGCCGAGATGATTCACCCGGAGCGCTTCGATTTCGCACGCCGGGGGCGAGACTGGGAACCGCTCGGCGGCTGAACGGCCCGGTCGCGCGCTGGCGCCGATCGCGCCGGCTGCTGCGCACGTCACTCGCGTGGCTGCCGTCGCCCGCTGCGCAATCGATCGCGACGTACCAGGAACTCGAAGTCGAGCTGGGACGTGTCCTCGTCGAATGGATCGACCGCGAATCCATCGTCCAGGCTCGGCGCTGCCGCAGAATGCGTCGCCAGAGCGACTTCCCCGGCGAACGGATCGGAGAGGTCCACGACGCGACGACCCGCGCCGTCCGCGACCTCCGACCAGTCGCACAGATGCGTCTCAGGATCGGACGCGAGGCGCCGGATCGCGAGTCCGCGTGCGCGGGCGCGACCGTGCGGCGGCGGTTCGCGGCGCGCAGCGGCGACGTCACCCACTTCGGCGATGCGGTGCTCGAGCGCGCCGGCGCGATCGAGCGCGTCGAAGATCGAGCGCGCACCGACTTCGCCGAAGCGCAGATCCAGTTCGCAGAGCTGGGCCGTCGCCGCACTCGGCGCCCCCACCGGACCGACCAGCCGGTCCTGCTCCATCCATCGGATGCCACGGCGCTCTGCAAAGGCGCGGAAGCAGGCGAGCTTGATGCCCCAGTCGAGCGAGGTCGCGACGGCCGCGGGGCCGGCATCGAGCGCGTCGAGCATGCGACGCCACGCAACGCACACGGAACTCGCCCATGCCGGGAACTGCGGATGCCCGAGCCGCGCCTCGACCGCTTCGAGGTAGTGGCGCTGGATCTCGATCGCGCGCAGTCGCTGGCGGCCGGCGCTGATCACGCGCGCGCCGCAACTCGGATCCGACGCGAAACGGCGCAGCGCGCGCACCGGATGGAGCGGCGCGACCGCGGCGCCGGGGCGCTCGCCGAGTTCGACGAGTCGTACCACCAGGGCGGTCGCGCCGATCTTCAGGAAGCCGCCCAGCTCCGAGCACAGGCTCTCGCCGCACAACACATGGAGCCGCTGGTAGCCACCGCACGCGAGGCTCTCCTGCTTGGTGTGGAAGATGCCGCGGTCGTGGGTCGACGCGTCCGAGACCGCGTGTTCGATGTGCCGCGCGCGCGGCGACAGCGTGAAGCGCAACCCTCCCTGCCAGGGCTCGAAGCCGCCAGCGCCCGTGTAGACGATCCGCGACACGAAATGCGGAATCAGTTGGGGTGCCAGCACGCGAGGATCCGCGCGGTGCAGATACGACTCGTGACAGCCCCAGGTGGCACCGTTCGCGTAGTCGACGTTCACGCGGAACAGACTCGCACGGCCGAGCCCGAGGTTCGCGCGCGCTGCGTCGAGGATCTCGCCGAGCCACTGCTCGCCGGCCTTCGCGTAACGCACGACCTCCGCCGGATGCAGGCACTCCGGCGTGCACCACTCCGGATGCAGACCGGCGTCGATGTAGAAGCGCGAACCATTCTCGACGAAGATGCCGCCCCCGCGGCCATCCTGGAGATGGACGAGTCGCCGACGCGCGACGTCGAGCAGTGCCGCCGCGACCGCCCCACGATCGGCCACGCGTCCGTCGTCCAGCGCCGCGGCGAGCGCGTACTCGGTCTCGAGACCGAAGAGCGGCGGGTGCGCAGCCGACATCTACTGGCCGCCTTGCTGGCGGTGATCGGACAGAAAGCGCTCGCTGTCGCCGGACAGCGCGCGTTCGATCACGTCATCGGCCGCGGCGAGCAGGCGCCGCGCGTTGGCGGCGGCATCGTTGCCGCCCGCGCCGCTGCCACCACTCGCAGCCGGCGCAGTCGTCGTTTCGGTTTCGCGATTTCGTTCCCGCTGACTCATGACTCGATTCCTCCTGTCGGGTTTCCGTTCGACGGCAACGCGTCGATGTCGAGCGCTGCACCCTCCGCAATCGCCTCGCTCCGCGTGCCGCGACGCGGGTCTTCGAGCGCAACGCGCACCGACGCGAGACGACCGTCGGCGTCCGCGATGCGCAGCGTCACGTACCCCCAGTCGACGGCCTGGACGTCGTCTGCGACACGCAACAGCTGGGCGCGCAGCCACGCGCGCGTGTCATCGGGTGGCTCGCTTTCGAAATGCGCGATGCGCGCCGGCGACACCACCGCTTCGACCAGCCCCTCGCGCTCGGCGGCGAAGTAGAGCCCTTCGTCGGCATCGAGACTCGCGTAGAGCAGATCGAGGTGTTTCAGTTGCGGGGCGGCCCAGTCCAAGCCGCGGTGCTGGCGTGCGCGGTCGAGCAGACGGTGCTTCAACACCCAGTCGAGACGACCCGAGAGCGTGTCGAAGTCGCGATCACGCAACCGCGTGAGCGTGTCGGCCCAGGCGTCGAGCAACGTGTCAGCTCCAGGCACCGTGTCGAGGAAGCCGGCTTCGTGTACGGAGCGCGCGTCGGCGAGCAGCTGCTGCTGGTGATCGAGGGCGCTGACCAGGCGACCGTCGACGCATCGCACCCGCGCGCCGAGTTCCGGGTCACGACTCCAGATCGCGAGCGCTTCGAGTGGATTCTCGAGACACAGCGACGGCCGCGGTGCGCGCGCCTCGACGACGGCCAGCACCATCTGCAGCACGCCCACCTTGAGCCACGTCGCGTATGGGCACAGCGTGTGGTCGTGGAAGATCACGTGCAGCCGCGCCAGCGGCTCATCCCCGCAGTGCGACTCGTCGCGTGTGTTCACCAGCGGACGGTTGTAGGTGGTCTGGGTGCCGAGCAGCGTCTCGAAGAAGTCGGCGCGCTGCGACAGCTGGAACTCCGCAGTGGGCTGCCCGTTCTCGGCGCCGACCTTGCCTTGCCCACTGACGAGGATGCTCGACGCAAAGTACGACGCGAGATACGCCGTGTAGTGCAGCCGGCGCTCGCACAGATCGCGCCAGGCCTCGCGCGTCACCAGTATGTTCAGGTGGCTACCCCACGAATGGCCGAGTCCGTCGCTGTTGCCGAGCAGCACGCGGACCCGCTGCCCGTCCGGCAGCCGTGCATTGGCACGCCGCTGCGCTGCACGCGCGAGATGCAGCATCGCGCGCATCGCCGCGACGTGATCGGCCGCCGAGCGCACTTCGGGGATACACAACTCGAGATGATCGAGGTCGATGTAGGCGCAACCGCCGTTGCGGAGGAAGCGACGGTCGCGGTCCTGCGGATCGCCGGCCGGAACCTGGACGAGGCCGGCCCCGGAGTAGCCGCGCGGGCCATGCGCGGCGTGCGCATCGGCCGGAATGCCGCCGAACTCGCGCAGCAACGCGCTCGATGCTTCGCGCCCGCTGCCGCCGGCGAAGATCGCGGCGCCGCCGACGATCGCATTGCCGACTTCGACGTCGGCGCCGTTGATCTTCAGGACCCGCAGAGGTTCGTCCATCTTTTCCTCCGCGCCGTCACGCCGCATGGATGTAGCGATGCGACCGTCGCACCGGACGCCGCACGCGTTCGACGCGCACGACGTCGAGGTCCTCGGGCAGCCCCGTGAGATGCTCTCGTGCATTGCGCGCGCTGAGCGTCGTCGCCAGGCGCAGGGTCGCCTCGTCCACCGCACAGAGCAGATCGTCCTCGCGGATCCCCGCTTCCTGCTCACGGGCATTCTCTGCTGCGAAGGCGAGCTCGCGCGCGCGCACGCAGATCTGCTCGATCAAGCGGCCACAGAGCAGCTCGCGTGCATACACCTCCCGGCGTGTGCCGTCGCGGAACTGGAGCTGGCAGAGCGACGACTCTGCGTTCGGCGCGTAGAGCCGCGAGAGCGCCACCTCGATCATCGGCTCCCGCGCGTCGCGCGCGTTGCCAGCGCCCGCGTACGGCAGCGCCGCCGCGAGGTGCACCTCGAAGATGCCACGCGCCTCGCGGCGATCGGGCCGTCCGATCTCGATTTCGGTGCGCATCCGCGACAGGAAGGCCGGATCGAGCAGTTCCTTGCGATTGGTCGCAGCGACCAGCGCGACGTTGCCGCGGCCCTCGAAGCCGTCCAACTCGGCAAGCAGGGCGCCGAGGAACTTGTCGTGCACTTGCGACGCGATCCCGCCGCGCGTGCGTGCCACCGATTCGACTTCGTCGAGAAACAAGATCGCGAGGCCGTCGGCTTCGGCGCCCTCGCGGAGGTGCTGGAACACCGCGCGCATGTTGGCTTCGGTCTCACCGACCCACGGCGATTCCCAGGCGCCGGGATTCACCACCGCCAGCCGACACTGGCGCCCGCTGCGGCGACGGATCTCGGCCGCCGCGGCGCGCACGCGCAGCGTCTTGCCGCAACCCGGCGGTCCCACCAGCAGGAACGACTTGCGCCCGTCGAGGCCGTAGCGCGCGGCGCGTTCCGGCTCGAGCAGGCTCGCCGACAGGCCGTCGAGCAGCCTTGCGAGCGCCGGCCCGCCGCCGCCCACTGCGGCGAGCGGCAGGTCCGGTGCCTCTTCGACGAGACACGGAGGAGCGTCGCCATCTTCGCAGCGCTCGAGCGCGAGCCCCGCGGCGCGGTGCCAGCGCACACGATCGCCGCTGCGCAGCGCACCGACGTCGAGGTCGTCGCTCGCGTCGACGAGCCATTCCTCGTCGCGCGACCGCAGCACGATGCGGCCGTCGCGTTGCACGCGCCCCACGCGCGCGGTCTCGCCCATACCGCGCAGCGGACGCGGATCGAGCGCGAGCACGATGTTCTGCTCGTTCGCCAGGAACACCGGAACGCCACAGCGCAGTGACGCCGCGTCCAGCTCGGGGCCAACCTCGACGACGCGCAGCGCTCCGCCCACGTGGACGAGCACGCGTCGCGCGGCACCGATGTCGAAGGCATCGACCACGGTGCCGGGATGCCACGGCGGCGCGCTCAGCTTGTCGAGCAGCCCACGCAGTTCCTGCTGCAACGAGCCAGCACGCCGCAGCGACGCGTCGAGTCGCCGCTGCGATTCGAACAAATGAAAATCGAGGTCGCGGCTCGCTTCGGGTGACCCCGCGCGCAGCAGCGCGGCTCGTTCCAGCTTGGCGTCCAACTCGGCCTGCGTCGTGTGCGGCGCGAGCAACGGCTCGAACGTTTCGTTCAGTTCGGGATCGCGACGGCTTCGCATCGGCTCACCTCCTGCTCGTCGAGTACGCGCACTCCGCGCTCACCCACCCGCCCGTGTCGCCAGCCGTAGAAGGTCGGCGCGTATCCAGCCGGGCCGAGGTCGGAGATCAGCAGCGCCACCTGGTAGGGCGCCGGGAAACAGGTGCGGTGCAAGTGGATGTCGTCGCGGCTGAACAGCGGGCGCCCGAACGCGCAGTCGCGCCGGCGTTCCGCGGGACACGCGCGGCAGAAGAACGGATGCGAGTGCATCCAGCCGACGAGCACCTCTCCGGAGCGCCGCAAGGCGAGCGCGGCGTGCGCGGCCGACCAGGTTTCCGAGCTGAACGTGAAGGTTCCGGATGTCGCGCTGGCGTGGCGGGCGGGAATCAGTCCCGTCACCTCCAGGAACAGCTCCGGCTCCGCAAGCGAACGGCACAGCCGTCCGACCAGTACGCCCCCGCTCTCGCGTTCCGCGGCGCTGTGCGCGAGTTCGATGGCGTCCGCGACCACGGTCGGCGCGACGAAGACCGGGAACGCGCCGCCGCTGTCGGGACCCAACGACCGCGACGCGGCGAGAGATCCGGCGAGCGGTCGCTGCTCGATCGCAACGACGCGCGGCGCTGCCTCGACCGCCAGGCCGTCGGCGTCGCCGGGCCGGGCCGGATCGACCGGGAACGCGCAAACCGAGAACACGAAGTGCTCGCCGGCGCGGATGCGACCGGCTTCGATCCACGCGGCGACAGCGCGCTCCGCGAGCGGGCGGAAGAACTCGATCGACACTTCATCGGGCCGCTCGGGCGACGCGGATGCAGCGGCGACGCCGTCGACTTCGACCCGGAGTGCGGCCACGAACGGTTCGCCGCGCACGTCGTCCCAGACCGGCAGCACGCGCGCCGCCGCGGTGTTCGCGATCGAGACAGCGTGCTCGCGCCGACTCGCCTCGAAGCACGCGCACCGTTCGAGCGCTTCGAAGTCGGGTGTGACGGGCACGCGGCCGAGCGGACGCTCGTCGTGGCTCTCGATGTCGAGGACATAGCGGTAGGCGGGGGTCTTCATGCAGGACTCGGGTCCCTGGCCGATGCGACCAGGGACCCCCTCTTCGGGTTCGCTAGTCGACCGACTTTCGAGTCGGTCGACACGCACTGCGGTACAGCCGAACGAAGTTCATGCGTTGGCAGCGAAGATTTCCGGTGTCAGCGTCACGCTGTCGCCGGGCTCGATCGCCTCGCCGACCGTTTCACTTCCGTTCAGGTTGCGACCCTCGCGGTCGAGTCGCGCGCGGTACGAAAGCGGATGGCCGGCTGCGTCTTCACGAATCAGGCCCATGCGCGCGAGCAGGCGCGGGACCAGCTCGCTCACCTGCCATTCGCGCGGGATGCCCGAAATGCGCAGCGACTTCTGACCGGTGAGGTCGCTTGCGAAGAGATCGAGCGTGGTTGCGGTTGCGGTACTCATCGTCGGTTTCTCCTGTTGTTCCTGGTTGGACTCACGCCGATCCGTTCGGCCGCAGCGGCCGGACGAGGTCGGGTGTTTCTAGACGGGGGCGCAGCGGACGCTTCGTTGCGCGCAGCGAGGCGAGGTAACAGCGTGCGAGCGCGGGATCGTCGACGAGCGCAGTGGCCTCGCGCCGTGTATGGCGCGCGGCCACCGCAAGCGCGCAGAGCGCGGCGTGCCATTCGCCCGGTCCCGGTGCGGAGTCGAAGACGACTTCCAGCTGCGCGCGCGTCGTGCAGGCGGTGTCGACGAGCACCGCGCGGACCAGCCGGAAGGCCGCGTTGCTGCGCAGCAGCAAGCGCAGCAGCGCCGCGCGCGACACAGCGTCGAGCCGCTCGCGCTCGACCAGCTCGACGCGCGCCGCGAACGCCTCGCCGGTCGCGCTGCCCGCGACTTCGGCGAGCACCGTCATGCCGGCGCCGCCGAGTTCGACTGCGCAGCGTCCCTCGGAGCGGTCGTGCACGACGAAGCCGGCGTCGCGGGCCGCGCGCACGAGTTCGGGTGCGACCGCGGCGTCGATCGCGGTGTGCGCGTCCGGCAGCGGATCGATTCCGGTCGCGAGGCGGTGCAACGCTTCGGTGATTCCGGCACGCGCCGCGCGCAGACGCAGCGCGATCGGCGCCTCGAAATCGATCGCCAGCTCCGCGCGCACTTCGAGCGTGCCACGCGCCGCCGCGGCGAACTTCGCGCCGCCCGCGAGGCCGATGCTCCAGGTGAGCGCGCGGGATGGATCTGCGTCCGGCAAGTCGCTGGCGCGCACGGCGATCCAACCCGGCTCGCACACGGCGTCGATCGCGCCAACGCGTGCGCCGATCGCGACGGCACAGCGAAACGCGGAGCCACGACGCCGTGCGTCCGGCCACGCGAGTGACAGTGCCGTCCGCGCGAACGCGAGTTCGCCGTCTGCCGTATGGATTGCGCTGCTCACGGCGCCACCTGCGGGGCCACGGCCGCGGTCGTCCGTCGCTTCAGCGGGCGCGGGTCGGTGGGGAAACGCTCGGGGTTGCGACGCGCCCATGCGCACGCAGCAACGTCGAAGCTGTCGTCTTCTCGCGGCGTGAAGTTGCGATACGTGAGCAGGTCGTAGGTCCGGTACAGCAGTTCGACGAAGGGCGTCCCGGGCGCGATCCGGCCCAGGCAGACGGCGGGCGCGCGGAGGTTCGGATGGAACGCGTTCACGGGCTCGAGCAGATGGACGACCTGTGCCGGCGCGACGACGCGCAGGTATTCGTCCGAGAAGCGATAGCCGACGACGAAGCGATCGATCGGGCCGATCGAGCCGTCGACGGCGCGCACGACGCCCCGGCAAGCGAAGGCGGCGAGCCAAACCTGCGGCTCCAGACACGTGAGCGTAAGGATGTCGGAGGCGGCTGCGAGCGCTTCCGCCTCGTCGCGTTGCACGTCGAGGAACGACTGCAGGATGTTGTGCACGAGATCCCCTTCAGAGCGACGCGCGAGCGTCGTGCCCGCGATCGCACGGCATGGTCTGCTCGACGGCGGCGAAGTCGCCGGCGTCCCACGGACAAACGAGACACACCGCGTCGTCGTTCGGCTCGAAGCTCTGCACGCGCGCCTGCAGCGTCGGGCCGTCGACCGCAACGTCGAGTTGGAAGCGCGCGACGCGGAATGCGCGTTCGGTCAGCGCGACGCGCGCGGCGCGGCTATCGACGCAGCCGATCACCAGCGTGTTGCGAAACAAACCGAGCGGCACGTTCTCGACGCGATTCTCGATCGGCACGACTTCGAGATCGGGGCGCAGCACGCGCAGCCGCTCGGCCTGGAACAGCACTTTTGGCACGCTGACCGCGTCGGGCGTGATCGCCTGGCCGCCGAGATTGCTCGACTCGTAGACGTCGAAATCGACGAGCACGATGCAGCGAACGCCCGGCGTGTACGCGACGAGCGGCACCAGCGCGGACCCCACGGCACCGAGCCCGGCGATCAGCACGGTGTCGATCGGTCCGCCGGGATCCGTCGGGCCGGTCGACAGCTCGAAGTGCACCGACGCGTCCGGCCACTCGACGCTCAACGCATCGTGCAGACGCAATCCGAGTTCGCGCAGCGGGCGCTCCTGCACCGCGGCGGGGATCGACGAGAGCGGCAGCGACGAGCGCAGATCGAAGCTCACCACGACGAGTGGCGCGGCGCAGCGCTCGCAACGAGGCGTCGCGGCGGCCAGCGACGCCGCCGTGCGCCAGAAGCCGGTCTCGTGACCGCAGTCGCCGCAGCGCAGCGCGCGCACCCACTCCGTCCCGAAACACCGGAGCTGCGCGTCCCGACCAGGAGCCGCGAGCGCGAGTACGTCGCGCAGTGACAGCGCGGGATCCGCGCGCAACAGGGTCCAACGCAGGTGAGACCCACGGCACGACGGATTGCGCACGAGCCGGGTATCGAGCGACCGTCGCGACGCCGCGTCGATCCGCAACTCGCAACCCATCGCGGGCGCGCGGCCCGCGAAGATCGGCTCGACCTGCAGCGCACAGAGCGATGCCGCAAGGGCGCCCAGCGCGCGGGGTGCGTTCGTCGCGGGAGTCCGGGCCGTGCGGGGCAACGGCGCCGTCATGCGATGTCCTCCGGAATCCACGCGAGCGCTCCGCCGAGCTCCGTCGGGCCTGCGCAGACGGCGCAGTGCTCGGCGTACGTGAAACATTCGCGGTCCGCGCTCTGGTGCGACCAGATCGCACAGAGCGGACACCGAACGCCCGGCGTCCCAGGCTCGATCGGCAGACGACAGCGCGCGCAGGGGACCGCCTTCGCGAGCGGAAACGACTCGATCGCGGCGATCTCCTCGAAGGAAACGAGAAAGCGCGAGCCATCTGCGGCAACGATCTCGTCGCGGTCGTCGAGCAGCGCAAGACCGGTCGCCACGGGCACGCCGTTCACGTGCGCGGTGCTCGCGTCGTCCACCAGCAGCAGCCAGGCGTCGGGGCGCGGGGGAGCGGGCGTTGCTGCGCGTCGCGCGACCACACCGTGCGCGAGTACGACGGCGTCACCGTTCGCCTCGAACTGATCGAGGCCTTCGTACGTTTGCTTGAAGAAGTGCGGCATCGAATCCTGCTCCGACTGGATGGGTAGCCGCTGCGGACGCGAACGCAGCGGGAACAGACATGCGCGTGCAGAGATCGGCACTCTGGCGTCGCAGAGCGGTCACTTCGAGCGTGACGAACAGACTTTCGGAAGCTGCAGGCACTGCCGCAGCTTGCGATAACAGCGGCGACTCACTTTTGCGAAGACCGGCCGACGGAACGCGCCCAACTCCTTGTAGTCGAGTTGCAACCGGATCCACTTCGTCCGGGAAACGCCCCTCACTTCCGTGACCGCGTCGGGGTTCACGGCGACGCCGTGATTCACGTCGACGAAGACACCGGGGAAGAGATCGTGCAGCGTCGCGATGGAACGGAGACGCGTCGCGAAGATGCCGTCGCGCGTGAGGACGTGAACCCTGCCGCGGCAGAGCGGCACCGCGTCGGCGCGCTGGTTCAACTGGGCCACGCGCTTCGCGACCGCGCTCGGGAGAAATACCATCCGGATGTCGAAACCGTAGACGAAGGACGAGCCACCTCCCTCTCCCCCGGGCAGCGGCAGGCGTTTGCAGCGCATCGACGCCTCAGATCCGGCGGCGCGATCGGACTCTCTGTTTCCCACGGCAGCTTCCTCCCCTTCCAGTTCATTCACTACAGTTCGTACCTTGAGAACCACAAGTCGATCCAACCAAGACCGCTGTGCCAGGAACCATACAAACTCGTTCGCATCTGGCCAGCATTCGTCGTATTCTCGGACAGTGTGCCCGTTGCAGCCCACCGCTGTCGTTTCCAGACAGTTGGTTACTTGAAGTCCAAGAGCGATCGAGAAGGGGGACGAAGTCGTGCCGAGAAAGAAGCGCGAGAAGGCCGAGGATGAGGTAATCGCCGCCGTGTGTACCCGCTTCATGGCGGGCACTTCGTTCGGGAAGATTGCGAAGGAGGTCGAGCGGGAGATTCGCGGTCACAGCGATCCGCAGTTCAGGCTCTCGCGACAGGAGACCTATCTTGTGATCCAGGACGCAATCCGACTCGATCGATTCTTCTACGCACCACCCGCGCACCAGCTGAACGCCAGGCACGTCGCCGAGCGCTTTGGTCTCGACCTCCGTCACATCCATGTGGCGCACGCGCGACTCGACGTCGAACGGGTCGCAGCCAGCGCGGCCGAGCTCGTGCTGAAGCGCATTGACGAGTTGGACAAGGCCGAGGTCCACATCGGCTTCGCAGCCGGCGGGACCGCGATGCGTGTCGCGCGTCATCTCGGCGCGCGCCTGCGTTCCTTCAAGCGTTCGGTCAAGCGTCCCCTCAAACTCGGCATCCATGCGATGAGCTCGGGCTTCTCGGTAAAGCACCCGGACTCCTCGCCGGTGTCGTTCTTCTCCGATTTCCGGGGTACCGGACACGAGACCGAGTTTTTCGGTCTCTATTGCACGCCGATGGTCGAGACGCGTGGGCTGCTCGAGCAGCTCCGCGGGCAACTCGGCGTCAGCTCTGCCTTCGACGAGGCGGAGAAGCTCGACATCATCGTCACGAGTTTGTGTGGTGCAGACGACCCGGACGGCGACCTGATGCGCGCCGTCGCCGAGAGTCGCCTTCCTCGAAAAGCGGATCGGAGCGCCCGCTACGGCGAGATGCTGAAGCAGCTCCAGCGTTCGAAGTGGGTCGGCGAAGTGATGGGCCTGCCGTTCAACGACGACGGACCGATCGATCCCGGTGACGGTCCCCGCGCCGTCACGTTGCGCGACCTGCACGAGCTCGTCGCGTTCGCCGCGCAAGACCAGAAGCACGTGATCCTGGTCGCGGGACCGTGCTTCGCATGCCGCAGGACCCGCGAGCTTCCGCTGGTTCCGCTGTTGCGCTCACCCGAGCTCGCGCTGTGGACCGATCTCGTCGTCGACATCGAGACGGCCGAGAAGCTGTTGCAACTCGGCGCCAGCAGCACTCCGCGCGCAGCGGCCGCAGGGCTTCCCCGTCAGAGCGCCTCGACGCGACGCCCGCGGGCCACGCGTTCGAGGGCGTCGGGATCGCCGCCGTCTCCCGGGAAGACCGCGTAACCGAGCCGCAGCTCGAGCCCGCGCGCGGCGTCACCGTGCGCGTCGAGCGCCGTGCGAGCGGCGCGATAGAGCGTGACGAGCAGCGCGGCCACTTCGCCGTCGGGTTCCGGGACCAGCGCGGCAAACAGGTCGGGTTCCGGACGCGCGACGACGTCGAAATCGCGCAGAGCCCCGCGCAGCGCCTGTGCGAGCGCCAGCGCGGCGCGTTCAGCCGCGTCGACATGCGTCAGATCGCGCAGCGTTTCGAGCCCATCGGCGCGCAGCAGCGCGAGCACCAGCGAATGGTTGCGCGCACGCGAGCGCGCCAGTTCGGCGTCGAGCCGCTCGCGCAGCGCACGCTGCGTCAGCAGGCCCGTCACCGCGTCGACGTCGTTGCGCTCGGGGCGCGCAAGTCCCGCCAGCGCCACCTGCGCGTGCTGGGCGAGCTGCGCGAGGATGCGCTCCTCGGACGGGCCGAAGCGTTCACCGAGTAGCGGGTCGTCGGGCACCTTGCCGAGCACCGACAGACACCCGATCGCACGGCCGTCGCGCAGCAGCGGCGCGATCATCGCGGTACCGACGCCAACCGCATGGGCAGACCACGCCGGATCGCCCGCCAGATCTGCGACGCGGACGAGACGGCGACTCCGCATGGCGTCGGTGGCCAGCTTGCGTTCCAGCTCCGCGAGCGCCGCCTTGCGCCATTCGCCGACGCCACTCCACGCGGCAATCCGGTAGCGACCGGAGGGTTCTTCGCGCAGCCGCAGCACGGCGTCCTGCGCTTCGAGAAGCGACAGCGCCGACTCGGTCACCTGTTCGGCGACTTCCGGTTCGTCCTGACAGGTTCCGAGTGCGGTGACCATCTCCGCGAGACGCGCCGTGCGGCGTGCGTCGCGCTCGACGTGCGCCGATCGCAGTGCGCCGGCAAGTTCATCGGAAAGCGCGTCCGCTGCGGCTTGGAGTCGCTCGATGTCCAACTCCGCACCACCGCTCACGCGCTCGCCTTGCGCGGCGAGCACGCCGACGACTTCCTCGCCCGCGAGAAGCGGGATCGCCGCGTAGCAGAGCCCTGCGTCGCCCGGCCCACCGCCGAGGAGCACTGCGCGACGCAGCACCGCGGCGCGGCCCGGCAAGCCCTGCCCGAAGCGCAGATGTTCGCGTGCAGCGAGCGGGTCGAGCGGCGTCGAAGCCGCCTGCAGCAGCAGCGACTCGGACTCCGACTCGCGGAGATAGAGCTGACAGACGCCGCCCCGCAGCTGGCTCGCAAGTCCTGTACACACCGCAGCGAGACGGCGCGCGAGCGGCTCATCGCGCGCGAGCAAGCGGCGCACATCGGTCTCGGCGCGCAGCGTTTGCGATTCGCGCACCAGTCCGTGGAACTCCTCGGCGCGCGCGATGATCCGCGCGGCGCGCCGCGCGAGTTCATCGACGACCTCGAGTTCGCCCGCGCCGAACTGGTTCTGGTTGCGCGCGTGCGACAGGTTCAGCACGCCGATCACCCGGCCGCCGTGGGCCAACGGCGCGGAGATCGCGGACTCGACGTCGTCGCGCTCGCGCACGATGTCGAAGCGCGTCCGATCGGCTTTCCCGTGCAGCAGGATCGCGCGCTCGGCGGCGAACGCGCGGCCGGCGATTCCTTCACCCGGTTGAACGCGAATCTTCGGGATCAGCTCGTCCTCGATTCCGATCGCGACCTCGACGCGCAACACGCGTTCGCGTTCGTCCCAGAGCATCAGCGATCCACGATCGGCGCCGGTGGCGGTGACGGCGATCTGCAGCACCAGGCGGAGCAGTCCGCTGCGGTCGTGGGTGAGGTCGTAGGAGTCGAGGCTTTCGCGCAGCGCGCGCAGCAGATCGGGCTTGCTCATCGCGTCCGCGGGTCCGAACGCGTAGAGCATCCGCGCCAGCGCCGGCGGCAACACCTGGATGCCGTGCGTGGCGGCGAGTCGAGCGCGCACCGCGGACGACGCTTCCGCGTCCACCACCGCGACGAGTTGCGGGATCGCGAGCGCCGCGTCGGCGTCGGCGGTCACACGCGCGGCGAGTCGCTGGGCAGTCGCAGGCGAGATCTGTCGGAGTTCGGCGAGGGCCGCCTCGGGGGCGTCGGCGATCAGCGCGCACACCTCGACGGCGGGGTTCGCCTCGAGCAGCGGAAGCAGCTCGAGACCCTCGCGCGAGGTACCGGCGATGACGATTCGTTTTCGCATGGGCCCGAAGGCGCTCTTCGGGTGGGGCCTCAGCCGACTTGACGCGGCGGCTGGGCCAGCGAGGCGGGACGCAGTGAGCGCTGCAAACGCGCAATTGCCGCGCGCTGCGACGCGAGTTCCTCGTTCTGCGCGCCACCACGAGCCTCGAGGCGTGATTGGCGCTCCGCGAGCTGGCCGAGGCGACCCGCGATCTCCGCGAGTCGTGCATCGAGTCGCTGGTGCATCCGCAGCACGTCGAGCATCCAGTCGTCGCGCACTTCGATCAACGGAACCGCCTCGACGCACGGCGCGTCGACTGCTTCGGATTCGGGAGCCGCGGCGGCTTCGGCCATTTCCAGCGGCTCCACCAGGCCGCTCTCGGGCGGCGCAGCGGCCCCTTCGATTGCGGGCGCGACGACGACGCCGGCATGACCCTGGCGTCGCGCGGCGATCGCGATCAGCGCGATCCCGAAACCGACCGCGAGACCCACCGCGAGCGAACGCGGATCCATCGCGAGATCCGCGCGCGGAGGCGGCGCCGCAACCGGCGGTGGCGCATCGACGGTCGGCGGCGCTTCGATCGCCGTTGCGGGCTCGGCCGGCACAGGATCGGGCGGCGGCGCCGAGCTCGGCTCCGCTGCGGGCGCCAGCACGGGCGCAGGATCCGCGACGACCGATTCGGCATCGCGCAGCGGCGGTGTAGGCAGTGTCGGCGGCGACCCTTCGACGACCTCGCGCGGAACTGGGGTCGCGATCTCGGATTCCGGAGCCGTCGCTGCCAAGGCGGCTTCGTTCGCCGCACGTCGCAGGTCGAGAACGAGGCGGGGCGGCGTCGCGAGCACCTGGGTCTCGACGCGCAGCGGACCGGGCGCGTAGATCCGCGCGAGCGTCGTGCCGTCGGCCTGCGGACTCAGCGTGACGCTGGGCGAACCGGGCCCGCGGGCCGCGACGTCGCGCGCACGACTCTCGGCCGCGATCTGTACGGTGACTTCATCGGGCGCGTCGGTGGACGCTTCCAGCACCTGGTAGGCAGCGGGCGCGTCGGTTTCGAGTACCACCCGTGTGTAGCCGGGATGCGTGCCGACGCGAACCGCGGTGAGGCGTGCCGCTGCCGACGGGACGGCGTGCAGCCAGAGCGCGGCGGCGACGGCCACCGGCCACGCCCGCGTGCGGCGGGTTCTGGGTTTCGCGACTGCGCGCACGAGCACCTCCGGGCCGCCATGCGGCCTTGGCTTGGAGGTAGCGTTCCCGGCCGACGAGTGGCGGAGGAGAGCACAAACGGATCGCGCGAGCGCCGCGCGGTAGAAGGCACGCGGCATCGCCTGTGCAAGTCCATGCCGTTACCCGGCAGCCGATGCGCACATCCGTCAAGCGGCCGGTCGTATCGGCCGATTCGGGCACGGGGGTCCCCTTGCACGCCTATCTACTGCTGCCGCTCTTCGCGTGCATCTCCTCGGCGATGCTCACGGTCGCGATCGTCGCGCGCGCCGAAGGGCGCCGCGCCAATCTGATTGGCGGGATCCTGACGACCGGTGCCGCACTCTGGGCGTTCTTCGAAGTCATCTGGAACACCGCGGACGACCCCGGCGCCGTGCTGCGACTCGTACGCCTCTCCTCGGTCGGCTGGGTCGCGATCGGGCCGATCGCGCTGCATCTGTTCTTCGAATTGACGGGGCAGCCGCAGCGCCGGCTCTGGCGCGTACTGCCGGCGCTCTACGCCACGTCGGTGCTGGTACTTGCGATCGATCTCACCACGCCTTGGATGCACGAGTCGGTCGTACGCACGAGCTGGGGCTGGGGCTATCGCTTCGGGCCCGCCTACCTGCCCTTCTACCTCTTCACCGTCAGCTGTCTCTCGGCCGCGCTGATGCTCGGCTTCCGTGAGATCCGCAGCTCGACTTCGCCCGGTGAACGCCGCCAAGCGCGCTGGTTGATGGCAGGGATCGGCGTGCCGCTCGTCGTCGCGTCGGCAACCGACGGCTTGCTGCCGCTGCTTGGCTACCAACCGCCGCGACTCGGCACGACCTCGTTCGTCTTTCTCGGTGCGACGATCGCATGGGGTTTCTATCGCCACGGCTACTCGCTGCTGGTACCCGGCGCATTCGCGTCCGAGATCCTCGCGATCCTGCCGGATGGCGTCGCGCTGCTGCGCCTCGACGGCCGGATCCGCTCGGTGAACGAGGGAATGGCGCGGCTCGTGGGTGTCGAGGCGCGCGCGCTCGAGGGCTGCGAGATGGCCGCGCTGCTCCCCGAAACGCAGCTCGTACCGGGCCGCGCGCTGCGCGACCACGAGTGCGCACTCGCGTCGCGGGCCGGACCGCTGCCAGTCTCGGTCTCGACGGCCGTGCTGCGCGACAAGCAAGACGAGCCGATCGGCCTCGTGCTGATGGCGCGCGACCTGCGCGAGATCGCGAGTCTCCGCAGTCGGCTGATCACGTCGGGGCGGCTCGCTGCGGTCGGCCAGCTCGCCGCCGGAATCGCCCACGAGATCAACAATCCGATCGCGTACGTGCGCGCCAACCTCGGTTCATTGCGCGCGCTGCTGGCGGGAATGGCGGACGAGAAGCCGGTCGCCGAGACCCTGCTCGCGACGCTCCGCGAAGGCGAGGAACTGGTGGACGAATCGCTGGACGGCGTCGAGCGCGTCGCGGCGATCGTGCGCGACGTGAAGAGTTTCTCGCACGCGGGCGGCGGGCCTCGCGAGGTGGTCGACGTGAATGCGCTGCTCGACGCGGTATTGCGCGTGGCTGCGCCACAGCTTCGCTACGGCGGCTTGATCGCGCGCAGCTACGGCGACATTCCCCCAGTGCTCGGCGATTCGCAGCAACTGAAGCAGGTATTCCTGAACCTCGTGCTGAACGCATCCCAGGCGGTGGACGAACAGCAGGAGATTCGCGTCGTCACGGTCCGCGAAGGCAATCGCGTCGTGGTGCGCGTCGAGGACGACGGCTGCGGGATCCCGCCGGCGCTGCTCGGGAACATCTTCGACCCGTTCTTCACGACCAAGGTGGTCGGTGAAGGCACCGGGCTCGGACTCTCGATTGCGTACCAGATCGTTCGCAATCACGGCGGTGAATTGACGGTCGACTCGGCACCGGGGCGGGGCACCTGCTGTCGCGTCGAGCTGCCGGCGACCGACCTCGCGGAGCCTTCGTAGCGACTCGCTACGGCTTGATGCGCAGCTCTGCGGGCAACACCAGCTCGGTACTACCGGCCGCCTCGAACGCCTCGCGTAGCGCGGGCGGTAGCAGCTCGACGCGCACGCGCAGCTCGAAGACCAGCTCGGGCGGCTTCGTTTGCGACACGAGCCCGAGTTCCTGCACCGAAGTGGCGCGCGACGAAGCGCGCAGCGGGACGCCAACCGGCGCTTCGGGTTTCTCGGCTTCGCCTTCGTCTGCCAGCGCGACGACCTCTTCGAGATCCTCGGGGAACAGGTCGCCCTCTGGCAAGCCGACCGCTTCGACCTCGGCGTCGCTCGCGAGCTTTGCTCGCGCCTCGCCAGGGCCCGGCCGAGCGAGAATCTCCGTGAAGCCAGGCCGATGCGGCATCTGCTCCTGGAGCATCGTCATCCCGAGTCTGCCCGCGTCTTGCGGAGCCGGCGCTGCCGGCGGCGCGCACATCTCCTCGATCGGCTGGCGGTCGAGCACGAAGGTGAGCTTGAAGTCCTCGATCTGCACCACGTCGTCCGCGTGCAGTGCCTCCCGTTCGACGCGGCGGCCATTCACGAAGGTGCCGTTCACGGAGCCCAGGTCACAGACCTCGAAGCGATCGCCGGCGCGCTCGAAGCGGGCGTGACGTCGCGAGACCTCGTCGATCCCGAGCACGATGTCACAGTCCGCCGCGCGACCCGCGACGACCTGCTCGCCCTTCCAAGCGACGATGCGTTCGAGCTTGCCCCGGTGTTGCACGATGAAGCCGGCGTGTCGGGGCGCCTCGGTCATCGCTTCCTCGGGGAGCTCGGCTGCGGTTGTGGGTTCGTCGGCGAGCGCTCCGACGAAGTCGAAATCGAAGTCGCCTGAAGTCGATCGCGGCGGCGAAGCCGGGGGTGCGACGGGAGACGAATTGGATGCCGAGCGCTTCTCAGTCATCGGAGTGATTTCCTTTCCTGGCGCTGCCGACGCAACGGGCGGGGCGCCCTCGTTCATGCCGACCAGGTACGTGCGCGCGCCGTCGAAGGCGTCGCTCTTGCGCCGTCCGGGTTTTCGTCTTGACTCGTCGGCTGGCGACGCGCTGCGCACCCGTAGTTCGTGCTTGCCAATCGCGATGCGATCGCCGGGGGCGATCTCGCGGCGGCCCGCAATGCGTTCGCCATTCACCAGGCAGCCGTTCTCCGAGCCCGCGTCTTCGAGGAACACGCGCCGCTCGTCGAGGAGGAGCCGCGCGTGAAAGCGACTGACGCCGAGGTTGTCGATCACGAGGTCATTTTCCGGCATGCGGCCGACCCGCAGCGTGGGCCGGTCGAACGGGACCGTCTCGAGGACCCGATCGCGGAAGACGACGTCGACGACGAGACCGCTCATCGCCTCCCTCTTCGGTGGATCCCGGGTTCGCACTTAGCCCCGAGACGTGCGCAACGAGCGACCGCGCGTGAAAACCTGACAACCCAACAACTTGGAATCTCAATGACCCGACGCCCGGAGCCGGGCCTGGAACCTCGCGGCGCGAGTCGGCGACTCAAGATGAAGGGATGTCACGCGGCGAAATGAAGGGCATCCTACGCCTGGGTTGCGAGATGAGCAGAGGAGGAATCTGTGCGTCGTTATCAGGCTGATCGCTACGGAATGATCGCTTCGTTCGACATCGCCGAAGCGCTGCGTCGGGCCGAGCGGACGAGGCTCGCGCGGGAGCGACTCCGGCTCGCGCGCGCCGCCCGGGAAGCAGAACGCGCGAGCTTCTGGGCGCGCCTGCGCGCTCTCGCCGCGATGCCCCGTCGCTCCGCCGTCTGAAGCAATCGCTGCTTCGCGGATCGCCTCGTACCTGCGAGGCGAGAGAAGCGCCGCGCGCCGCTTCTCTCGGCGTGCAGTTGCAAGACGTTGCGACGCCTCTTGCATGTGCGGCCGCCGTGTAGTTCGTCACCCCGCGGCCAGCTCGGGCCACGAACGGACGAGCTTCGAATCCGCTGCGGAGGCGACTGCAATGGCGCACAACGAGATCCCGAGCGCGTTCCTGATCCGAGCGTTGGCGCGACATGAAGCGCAGCACTGCGACCGCTGCAGCCATCGCATGTTCGTGAAGGGGAAGTCGGGGCTGTGTCCGCTCTGCTTCTCGGATCGCCCAGCGAGGCCGGTCGAGATCGCTGCACTACCGATATCGGCGATCAAACCCTTCCTGCCGCGGCTGGGCAGCGCACGCGGCCGGTACCGCCTTCCGATCGCCCAGCGCTTCCGCGACTTGGTAGAGCGCTCGCGAAGGGCCGGCGCGGGCGCGACACGCACGCTCGCGCGATCGACGCACGCGGATACGCCGCATCCCAGCACGAGCTAGCGACCGCTACGCGGCGATGGACGGACCCGCGCTGGCGAGCAGCGCCCTTGCACGGTCGAGTGCAGTGTCGATGTCGGCGCAGACGTTTTCCTCGCCGAAGCGATCGAGCATGCCGCTGCGTTCGAGCGCAAACAGCGGCTGTGCGTGCACACCCGACAGCACCAGCGTGGTGCCGCGCCGCGCGCCGTCGCCGTGTAGCAGCTCCAGCTCGTGCAGCCCGCTCGCGTCGATCGCGAGCACGTTGCGCAAGCGAACGATC
>JANLTC010000140.1:0-10112 GCA_031362725.1 Deltaproteobacteria bacterium
GAACACCTTCGTTCAGCACAACCTGAAGCTGGTCGTCGCGATCGCGAAAGACTTTCGGAATATGGGCATCACTTTCCAGGATCTCATCCAGGAGGGGAACCTGGGCCTGATTCGCGCGGTCGAGAAGTTCGACTACCACCGGGGTCACAAGTTCTCGACCTACGCTGTGTGGTGGATCCGTCAGGCCTTCATCCGCGCGATCCAGAATCACTCGCGGACGATCCGGATCCCGAGTCACGTGCACGACACGCTGCTCAAGTACCACCGCGCCTACGCGGAGCTCGAGACGCGACTCGGTCGCGACCCGACACCGGTGGATCTCGCGAAGGCGCTGAAGGTGCCGACCGAGCAGGTCGAGCAACTGCAGCGCATGACGCGCGAGCCGGTGAGCCTCGAGGCCGAGGTACGCGGAACCGACACCAAGCAGGTCAAGGACTACGTCAAGGATCCCGACGCGGTGTCGCCGGTGGACGGTCTCGATCACGCCCGGCTCGAGCGCGAGACGCAAGACGGTATTTCGCTGCTTTCTGCGCGCGAGCAGAACATCCTGCGCTGGCGGTTCGGGATGAGTGGCGAGAAGGAGCACACGTTGGAGGAGATCGGCGCGAAGCTGGGTCTGTCGCGTGAACGCGTGAGGCAGCTCGAGGCTCGCGCGCTCGCGAAGCTGCGCGCCTCCGAGCACGGCGAGCGACTGCGCGCGTTCGTACTCGCCTCCGAGCGCTCTTAGCTTCGAGCCGAGCGCGGTATCGAGCGGCGGAAGCGCCCGATACCGCGCTCGCAGCTTGCTACGAAGCTGGTGTCAGCGCTGAAAGATCGACCACGAGATCGCCGTCTCGAGTGAGACGAGCGCGAGCCTCGCGGAGCCACTCGCCGCGCAGCTGATTGCGGCGCGCTTCTACCAGTTTGGGCCGTTCCGTCGCGACTTCGCGTGCGATGTCTTCGGCAGTCGGACCGCGGCGTTCGATCACCTGCACCATCACCAGATTGCTGCCCACTTCGAACACGCGATCGAGACTCGTCTTCTCGGCGGTAGCCGCGAAGGCTGCCGTTACGACCTGCGGCGCAGCGCCGAGCCCGGGCAGATAGCCATCGCTGCGGCGGTGCAGCCACTCACTGGTCTTCGTCGGGACCTTCGCTTCGCGCGCAGCTTCTTCCAAGGACTTGCCCGCTCGAACCCCGGCGACCAGGCGGTCGGTCGTTTCGCGCGCGAGCGCACGCGCCCGATCCGCACCCGCCAACTGCTCGGCGATCTCGTGTGCTGCTTCGTCGAAGCTGCGATCCTTCTCGGCTTCGTGGGCCTCGGTACGAATCACGTGGAAGCCGAAGTCGGTCCGAACGACCTCGCTGGTTTCGCCGTCCGTCTGCTTGAACGCAACGTCCTCGAACGCTGGCACCATCTGCCCGCGCGGGAAGAGTCCGAGATCGCCGCCGCGCTCCTTCGAACCCGGATCCTCAGACACCTCGGTTGCGACCTTCGCGAAGTCCTCGCCTGCCTTGATACGGGCGAGCGCCACGTCGATGCGCTTTTGCGCTTCCGAAACCTTGTCCGCGGCAGCGTCCTTCTCGATCCGCACCAGCACGTGGCGTGCGCGTACCCGCGCGGGTACGTGATAGCGATCGGCGTGCTCGTCGTAGAATCGATGCACGCGCTCGTTCTGCTCGCGCAGCAGTTTCTCCACGGCCTCGTCGTCGGCCTCGACTCCGGGCGGCGGCTCTTGCTGATCGAGCGCGACCGTCACGATCCGCAGTTCCTCGAGTCGGCTGCGGACTGCGTCTCGAGCTTCCGCATCCGAGACGGCGGCGTTGGCGTCGATCAGATCGAGAAGCTTCCCGAAGAGGATGTCGTCGCGAACTTCCTGGATGAAGCGACCTTCGCTCCCAAATCGGCGCACCGCGTAGTCGCGCAAGGCCTTGCCGTCGAAGTCGCCGTCTGGACTGCCGAAGGCGCGACGAACGAGCAGCTTCACTTCTTCGTCGCTGGCCTGCAGGCCCATCCGCTCGGCCTCGCTCGCCAACACGGCTCGCTGGATCAGCTGATCGGCCGAGATCTGGTCGAGATACTGGCTGGCGGCCTTCGCATCGAAGGACTGGCCGAGGTTCTCGCGCAGGTTTCGCTCCTGATCGTCGCGCACGCGCTGGAGGTCGGCGAGCGAGTAGCGCCGCGATCCGAGTTCCACCAGCGCGCCGCGCTGGTCGCCGTCCCTGCTCAGTTTGCCGGGTCCACCGAGACCGAGATAGGCGACGAATACGCCAGCGATCGCGAAGACCACGCCGCCGATGAAGTATCGATGGCTGCGTCGCAAGAGCTCGAGCATCTCCGCTCCTTCTCCGTCCGAATCGATTGTGTCCGCGGGCGAGTCCCATGCTCGAACGGGGCTCGGTTGCCCCGATGGCGGCGAGCGGCGGAGCCTACGGGGGCGCATCGCCGCCAGCAAGCCGCGTCTTTCGAGTGGGACAGCGGTTGATCGCCCGGGGGCGCGGCTGTTAAGCTGCGTGATTACCCCCCAGGCATCGAAGGATCTCCTGAAATCCAGCACTGAGGCGAGCGGCGCGCCGGATCCCGGACCGCGTCGCGCCAGGAGCGGCCCAAGCCTTGTTCAATCGCATCCTCGGTTGGTTCTCGAACGATCTCGCCATCGATCTCGGGACCGCGAATACACTCGTCTACGTCAAGGGACGCGGCATCGTCGTGTCCGAGCCGAGTGTGGTGGCCGTCACCAAGGACGGTCGCGGGCCCGACAAGGTTCGCGCGGTGGGCCGCGAGGCGAAGGAGATGCTCGGACGCACACCCGGCAACATCGTCGCAATTCGGCCGATGAAGGAAGGCGTGATTGCCGACTTCGAGATCGCGGAAGCGATGCTTCGCTACTTCATCCGAAAGGTGCACAATCGCTCGACGCTGGTACGGCCGCGCATCGTCGTCGCTGTTCCGTCGGGCATCACCGAGGTGGAGAAGCGTGCGGTGCGCGAATCGGCGATGTCGGCTGGCGCGCGCGAGGTCTACCTGATCGAGGAGCCGATGGCGGCCGCGATTGGCGCAGGACTTCCGGTCACCGAGCCGTCGGGCAACATGATCGTCGACATCGGCGGCGGCACCACCGAGGTCGCGGTGCTGTCGCTCTCCGGCATCGTCTATTCGAATTCGACGCGCGTCGGTGGCGACAAGCTGGACGAAGCGATCATCAATTACGTGAAGCGAAAATACAACCTGCTGATCGGTGAGCGCACGGCGGAACTGGTCAAGATCAAGATCGGCACCGCCTACCCGACCGACGAAATCCGCACGCTCGAGGTGAAGGGCCGTGACCTGGTGGCGGGCGTACCCAAGACGCTCGAGTTGAAATCCGACGAGATCTGCGAGGCGCTGGCAGAACCGGTCAACACCATGGTGGAGAGCGTCAAGGTCGCACTCGAGTCGACCCCGCCCGAGCTTTCGGCCGACATCGTCGACAAGGGCATCGTGATGACGGGTGGCGGCGCGATGCTTGCCAATCTCGACCTGCTGTTGCGCGAGGCCACCGGTCTGCCGGTGATGCTCGCCGAGGACCCGCTCACCGCCGTGGTGCTCGGCACGGGCCGTTGTCTCGACGAGTTGGACCTGCTGCGCGAAGTCGCAGTTCGCTCGTAGCGGCGCGGCGCGCCACGCGGATCGGGAACCAAATCGAGACCGCGATCGGAGCTCCGTGATGCGCGAGCTATTCGAGCGATTGCGCGTACCGCTCCTGCTCGTAGTGCTGGCCACTCTATCGCTGGTAGTCGTTGCATCGGATCGCCGTGTGATGACGAGCGGCGCCCAGGAGCGCGGCTTCCTGCCGGGCGTCCTGATCGAAATCGCCGCGCCCGTGCAGAAGGTGCTTTCGCTGCCCGCGGAACTCGCCCGCAGCGGCTGGGGTCGCTACGTCGCGCTGCAAGGCGTGCGTGGCGAGAACGAACGCCTGATCGCGCGGGTCGCGGCGCTGGAGGAAGAGAATCTCCAGTATCGCGAGGCGCTGGTCGAGAGCGGTCGCCTGCAGCGCATCGCCGAGATGCGCACGGACTTCGAGGCACCCATGCAGCCGGCGCAGGTGGTGGGACAAGACGTGTCGCCCTGGTTCCGTTCGGTATTGGTCGACCGCGGCGGCTCCGACGGCGTGCGATCGGGAATGCCAGTCGTCACCGAGACGGGCGTGGTCGGCCTCGTCACCGCCTCGTCCCCGCACGCGGGCCGCACGATGTTGTTGCTCGATGCGCAGAGCGCCGTCGACGCGCTGGTGCAGCGGTCTCGCGCGCGCGGGATCGTCCGTGGCGACGGTACCGACCGCCTCAGCTTCGAGTTCTTCGTGCGCGGCGATGACGTGCAGGTGGGCGACATCGTCATCACCTCGGGGTTTGGCGGCGTCTACCCGAAGGGTCTGCGCATCGGCGAGATCCTCGCGGTGCAGGCCAATGGAGAGCGCCTGCTACAGAGCGCAATGGTGCGACCCGCCGTCGACTTCGGCCGCCTCGAACAGGTGTTCGTGATGCTCTGGCGCGGACCCACGCTCGATCTGCTCTACGAAGGAGAGGGCGACACACCGGTGCAAGCCGACGGCAGATCCTCGGGGGTCCCCGGCTCGTGAGAGCGATTGCCACCGCGTGGTTGCTCACTGCGATCGGGCTTTGGGTCGTCGGCGCCGTGGCGCCGTGGGTCCCGCGCGGCATGTTGCCGGATCCCGCGCTTCTGGCGGCGGTCGCGCTCGGGCTGCACATGCCTGGCCTGCGCGGGATCGTCGCGGCGTGGGGTGTGGGCTGGCAGCAGGACCTGCTCTCCGGCGCTCCGCTCGGGCTCTTCGCGCTACTGCAACTGCTCGCGTGGGCAGCGACCCGACTCGGGGAGCGCCAGCTGGCGCTCGCACGTGCGGTCGCACTGGTGCCGTTCACCGCGGCGCTGACCGTTGCGCAGGCGCTGCTCGTGATGGGGATCGCCGACGGACCGCGCTTCGACGATCCGCGCACCCTTCCGGTGCTCATCCTACACGCACTCGTGAATGCGCTCGTGGTGCCCTTTGCGAGCCGCGTCTTCGGCGCTTCGGTCGGCCGCGGAGACTCGCCAGAACCGAGTCGCATCGGGCTGCGCTTCGATGCGGGAGCGCCGCTGCGATGAGCACGCTCGGCAGCATGGGCTCGTGGAGCGACGACTATTTCGACCAGCGCCTGCGCGTGCTCGGCATCGTGATTGCGGGCTTCTTCGCGCTGTTCCTGGTGCGTCTCTTCCAACTCCAGATCGTCGAGGGCGAGCAGCATCTCGAGCGCTCGCAGCGCAACTCGATCCGAACCGAGCGCATTGCGTCGCCACGCGGCGAGATCGTCGATCGCGACGGCCGCGTGCTCGCGTCGACGCGCCCGGCCTTCGAACTGGAAGTCGTGCCGAGCGAGCTGCGCGACAAGGAACGCACCTTTGCGCTGCTCTCGGCGCTGATGGACGAGCCCAAGGAAGGCGTGCGCGCAGCCGTGGGCTCGGCGCGTGGACGCGCACGTTTCCAGGCCGTTCGCCTCAAGGATGATCTTTCCTTCGAACAACTCGCCCGCGTGGAGTCGCATCGGTATGCACTGCCCGGCGTAATCACCGAAGTGCATCCGCGACGCGAGTACCCATACGGATCGCTCGCGGCACATGTCGTGGGAACGATCGGCGAGGTCCGCACGGATCAACTCGATATGCGTCGCTTCACCGGCTATCGCGCCGGCGAACAGGTGGGACAGTCGGGTGTCGAGTCACTGCTCGAGCCCCACCTGCGCGGGCGTTTCGGCGGGCGCAATGTCGTGGTGGACGTTGCGGGGCGCACGGTGGAAGTGCTCGACGCCGTCGAGCCGCGCTCGGGCGGGCGCGCGGTGCTCACGATCGATGTCGACTTGCAGTTGGCCGCGGAGAACGGATTGCGCGAGAGCGCGGCCCCGGGCGATCCGGTCGCGGGCAGCGTCGTCGCGCTGGATCCGCGCAACGGCGACGTGCTCGTCCTGGCTTCACTGCCGAACTTCGACCCGAACGAGTTTCCGGGCGGCATCGAGCTCGCCAACTGGCGAGCGCTGAAGGACGATCCGCTGAAGCCGTTGCAGGATCGCAGCATCGCGGGCCAGTTTCCGCCGGGCTCGACCTACAAACCGTTCATCGCTGCGATCGCGCTGCAGGAGAAGGTGCGCACGCCGAGTGCGGGCACGTTCTGCCCAGGGAGCTTCTGGTTTGGCAATCGGTCGTTCAGCTGCTGGAACAAGAAAGGGCATGGAACCGTCGACATGCACCGTGCAATCGTGCAGTCGTGCGACGTCTACTTCTATCGGGCGGGTCTCGACATCGGCGTCGATCGCATGGCCCGGTACATGCAGACTTTCGGGTTCGGCTCGCCGACCGGGATCGGACTCGAGGGCGAGCGCGGCGGCATCCTGCCGAGCAGCGAGTGGAAGCAGCATCGCTTCAAGCAGCCGTGGATGGCGGGCGAGACGGTGTCGATCTCGATCGGTCAGGGCTACGTGGTCGTCACCCCGCTGCAACTGGCGGCCGCTTTCGGCGCGCTGGGAACCGGTCAGCTGGTGCGCCCGCGCATCGTTCTCGAACGACTTGCGCCCGACGGCACCGGCGTTCCGGAGCCGGTGCAGGTGGTGAACCAGCTTCCGATCGATGCGGAGAATCTGGCACGGGTGCGGAAGGCACTGCGCGGTGTCGTCGTCGAAGGGGGCGGCACCGGTCGGCGTTCGCAGGTGGCCGGCCTCGATGTCGGCGGCAAGACGGGTACCGCGCAAGTCGTGAAGCTCGAGAAGACCGCGGGATTGCGCGGTCGCGCGATCCCGTGGAAGTACCGCGACCACGCCTGGTTCGGCGCGATCGCACCGGTCGACGCACCTGAGATTGCGATCGTGGTGCTCTGCGAACACTGCGGCCATGGCGGATCGGCGGCAGCACCGATCGCACAGCGTGTGCTCGCGAAGTGGTGGGAGAAAAGAAACGCTGCGCCTGCGCCGGTGTTGCAGGCCGCCGTCGTCACCGACTCGGAGGCCGACCCGGTCGCCCATGCGGAACAAGACGATGCGGCCCACGAAGAACGCGATGCAGGGGGGGATCCCGATGGCGCGGATTGAACGGCGCCTGGCGCAACACAATGAATGGTGGTTGCTCGGTCTCATCGGGCTTTTGCTCGCACTCGGGATCGCGAACCTGATGTCGGCGACGCATCCCGAATCCGAGGCGTGGATGACTCCGACCGTGAAGCGGCAGTGTTTCGCGCTGCTGCTCGGGCTGCTGGGTTTCGCCAGCGCGATCGCAATCGACTACCGCCGCTTCGAGCGCTGGGCACCGTTCTTTTACATCGGCAGTCTCGGGCTACTCGTCGCGACGCTGGTAGTCGGAACGATGACGCATGGAAACCAGAGCTGGATCGTGCTCGGGCCGCTGCGACTCCAGCCCTCGGAGTTGGCGCGTGTCGCGATGATCTTGATGCTGGCGCGCTACTTCCGTCGCAATCCGCCGGGCGAGGTGCGCCGGCTGCGCGAACTCTTTCTGCCCGGTTTGATCACGGCCGCGACCGTTGGGCTGATCGTGCTCAGTCGTGACATGGGCGTCGCGGTGCTCACGCTCGCGGTCGCCGCGACCTACTTGATCTTCGTGCGCATCCCGATCCGCTCGTGGGCGGTGGTCGCGGGCACTGCGCTCGCCGTGCTCGCAATCATCTGGGTCTTCGTGCTCGCGGATTACCAGAAGAGCCGCATCCTCGACGTCGCGGAACCAGGTCGCGATCCGCTCGCATCGGGTTATCAGGCGAATCAGTCGCGCATTGCGATTGGCTCGGGGGGTCTGTTCGGCAAGGGCTACATGGAGGGTACACAGACGCAGCTCCGCTTCCTGCCCACGCAGCACACCGACTTCATCTTCTCGGTGCTGGCGGAAGAGTGGGGACTCGTCGGTGCCGCGACGGTGCTCATGCTGTACCTCTCGTTGCTGATCTGGGGCCTCGTGATCGCACGCGGCTCGAGGGATCTGTTCGGCGCGCTACTGGCCATCGGCGTGGTGGGGATGCTGTTCTGGCCCGCAGTCGTGAACGTCTTGATGGTCGTCGGGCTGGCGCCCGTGATCGGAGTGCCGCTGCCGCTGTTCTCGTACGGCGGCTCGTCGATGCTTGCATCGCTGATCGCATTGGGCCTGCTCATCAACGTGTCGCTGCGGCGCTACCTGTTCTGATCGATGACCCCGCCCACCCGCAAACGCACGGCCCCCCGCATCGGCGCGTTCTTCGACATGGACAAGACGCTGATTTCGGAGAACTCCGGGTCGCTGTACATGAAGTACCGCTACGAGCGAGGCGAGGTCGATGGCTGGGATCTCGCGAAGGGCCTTTTCGACTACTTGCGTTACAAGGCCGGAATCCTCGACATCCGCGCCTTCACGCAGCAGGCGATGATCGAGTTCCGCGGCCAGAGCGAACGCAAGCTGCTGCGCGACGCGCGCGACTTCGTCGAGAAAATGGTGGTGCCGACGGTCTACCCCGAAGCGGTCGAGACGCTGCGCTGGCATCAGAAGCAGGGACACGTGGTGGCGATCGTCTCGGGGGCCACCAAGTTCGTCGTTCGCCCGGTCGCCGAGGCGCTCGGCATCAAGCACTACCTCTACACGCGCCTCGAGGTCGAACACGGCCGCTTTACCGGCCGCGTCATCGATCCGCTCTGCTTCGAGGAAGGCAAGATCTACTGGCTGCAGCAGTTCATCGACGAGCGCGGCATCGATCTCGCGAAGAGCTGGTTCTACACCGACTCGGTCACCGACCTGCCGTTGATGGACCTCGTCGGCCATCCGGTCGCAGTCAACCCCGACCCATTCTTGTTTCGTGCGGCAAGGCGGCGCCACTGGCCTGTGAAGTTCTACCAGCCTCCGGTCGCCGCCGCGCAACGAGCCGAAGGCGAGCGAAGTTCATGAGTGTGCGTACGAGCCCGCAAGGAGCTCAAACGGTCAGCTTCTTCGCCATCGCCTCGAACGCCGCCTTCGGCCGCGCTCCCGTGATCTGCTCGACCACCGTGCCTGCCTTGAAGGCGAGAATCGTCGGGATCGCACGCACGCCGTAGCGAGCCGGCGTTGCCGGATTCTCGTCGACGTTCATCTTGACGACCTTCACCCGACCTTCGTAGCTGGCGGCCAGCTCCGCGATGATCGGTCCGATGGCGCGGCACGGACCGCACCACTCGGCCCAGAAGTCCACGATCGCCGGCGTGTCCGAGTTCAGGATCTCGGCGTCGAAGTTCTGATCCGTCACTTCTGCGACTGCTGCCATGGACTGGTTCTCCTCGCGGGTTCGCGCTGGGAAGGTTTAGCGTCTGACTCGTTCGACAGCCCCACTCGCGAAGTGGGCGACGACGGGCTCGGGACTTCGAGAAATTCCGACCAGGCTCCGATGCCGCCGCGCACGACCGAGACACGGACGGCGCCGAGCCGGAGCAACCGCGCCGCAAGGCGCCGCGCGGCCGCCTCGTCGTGACCGATCACCAGCATCGGGCGCGCTTCGGCGAGCCACGCGTCCGGCACCGACTCCCCGGGCCCGATCCTCTCCGCCGCCTCGGCTCGTGGGTCTGTGAACTCCGGGTCGAGAACCTGAACGAGTCGGGCCTGATCGCGCGCCAGCGAACGCGCCGCGGCCAGCACATCGATCTCGGCGAAGTTGCGGGCATCGCCGACGCCCGGACCGCCCGGGCCGCAACCGGTCTCCCAGGCAAACAGTGCTGCGATGAGCGCCACGCGGACCCGCACGGAGCGCCAGCATAGCAGCGAAGACGGAGCGTCCGCGTTGACGCTCGACACCCTCGCCGGTATCTTGCCTTCACCGCATCCCCTCGGATTCTCGATGCTTTCAGGTCTCGAGCAAGCCTCCGCCAGCGCCCCGCAGTCGATCCGATCCTGGCTGTGACAGCGCTGCGACGAGGTAGGGAGGGCCGATGCCCGCAGACTTCAGCGAACCCGCAGCCCGTGTCCGCGCCATTTTCGAAGAAAGTGCGCGCGTGAAACGCGCGTTTGCAGCCGATTCGGCGGACGCGGTCGCGCGTGGTGCCGCGCGGCTGGCTGCGTGCTTTCGCAGCGGCGGCAAGGCGCTGCTGTTCGGCAACGGCGGCTCGGCGGC
>JANLTC010000175.1:0-4930 GCA_031362725.1 Deltaproteobacteria bacterium
GCTACGTCGAAGCCGTCCATCCGCACGCGTCGCAGATCGCGAATGGCGTCGCGATCGTGCGCAGCAGCTGGAATTGCGGCTCCTCGAGGATCGATCTCATCCTCGATCAGGTTCCTCGTACGTCAGGCAAGACTTCGAGCCCAACCCGGACGCGTGTCGCGAGAGCCGCCATCCCGATCGACTCGGCGACCGCGAGCGACTCGGTCAGCAGCGCCCGCGCGCGCACTGGCGGCGCTGCGTCGGTGGCGAGCGTCTCGCCGAGTTCGCAGGCGACGCGGGCCCACGCCGGTCGCGCGCCGATCGCTGCGCACGCCGCGAGCGCACGTTCGAATCCAGCTGCTGCGGCAGCGCGATCGCCCTGCACGCGCGCGAGTAGCGCGCGGAAGCGCGCCACCGGACCCGCGTAGAGCAGCGGGCCCGGGAACACCGCGTGCAGCGCGTCGTAGGGTTCGAGAGCGGCATCGAGTTGCGCGGCGCGTTCCCGGTCGCCCAGCGCCGCACACACGAAGGCGGTTTCGCAGATTGCCATCAGCCAATCCGCGCGGCGCGGCAGGTCGCGAAACGAGCGCTCCGCGAACGGCTCGAAAACCGTGCGCGCCGCCGCGAGGTCACCGATTTCTGCGTAGACCACGGCACGCACGATCCGCGGGTAACCTCCGATCCAGTCGAAGCGATCGCCGAGTCCGTCGAAGAGCGGGCGCAACTCGGCGAGGCGGCCCTGATCGCGACGCAGTGCCAGCGCGTGACCGAGACCGAGTGCAACCGCGCCCGGATTGCGCGCGCGACTCCCCCACGACGCGCACTCGGCGATCGCCCGCTCCGCTTCAACGAGGCGCCCATCGAGCAGCGCGACACTCGCGGCGGCGCCGTGCGCGAGCCACAAAAAGGCCGGGTGGTGCGATTCGCGCGCGGTGCGCAACGCGTCGTCGACGGCGCTCTCGAAACCCGGGCGATCGCCGCGCACCAGGCAATCCGACGCGTGCGCCTCGCGGATCGCGAAGCTGCGATCGCTCTGTCCGAGCTCGCGCTGGATCGCGAGAATCTCGGCTGCGAGATCAGCGCGCTCATCGAGATGATCGGCGCCCTGCAGCACGTAGTGTCGCGCGTGCAGCGCTTCCGAGATCGTTTCGCGCGACCCCGACGCGCGCGCCAGCGCCACGGCTTTCGCACTCGGCTCGTGTTCGTCGGCGAGTGGTCCGGAGTACGCGCGGATCACCGCAAGGCGACTCAGCAGTTGGGCGCGCAGCGCGGGGTCGCCATCGCCGAGCAGCGACCGCGCTTCTTCGAGCAGGCCGCGCGTCGATGCGTCGGGACGGTTGCCCCAGAGCGCCGACCCGGCGAAGCCCAGCGCCGCGCGCACGAACGCCTCGGTCTCGCCACTCGCGCGCGCGAGATCGGCCGCGCGAGCAAAGCTGGCCTGCGTCGGCGCGATGTCGCCGGCGCGCAACGGGGCATCGCCGAGTGCGAGCAGCAGATCGAGCGGGCGCTCCGGGGCGCCGTCGGCCAGTTCGCGAGCCGCGATGGCGCGCTCGTACTGCGTCGCAGCCTCCTCGTATGCACTGCGCGCGTGGGCGTGGCGCGCCGCGAGCACGGCGTAGTGCACCGCCTCGGCAGCGCAGCCGCGCAGCGCCGCCGCGTGGAAGTGGTGGGCGAGTTCGGCCCAGAGCGGCTCGCCGCGATCGGGTGCGAGCTGCTCGAGTGCGCGCGCCGCGCGTTCGTGCAATCCCGCGCGCTCGCCCGGCGGCAGTTCCTCGTAGATCGCGTCGCGCACCAGCGCGTGTGTGAAACGCTGACGCGCGAGCGCGCCGGGCACGTCGGCGAGCACGCGTGCAGCACTCGCCTCGTCGAGCGCGGTCAGCAATGCGTCGCGCGGCAGCTTCGCCGCTTCGGCCAGCAGCGGCAGCGAGAACTCGCGACCGATCACCGCCGCGAGCGCGAGCACCGCGCGGGTCTGCGCGGGCAACGCCGCGAGCCGGCGTTGCATCACCGCGCGCGCGCCAGCCGGGACGCTGTCGGTCCACGCAGCGAGCCGATTGGCCGCGGTTCCCTCGCTCGCGCCGAGTCGCACCAGCTCGCGCAAGAAGAACGGATTGCCGTCCGTGCGCGTCAGCAGCGCCTGCACCGCGTCGTCCGGCGCGGCACCCGCCGTCACTTCGAGATAGCGCGCGACGTCCGCGGCGCCGAGCCCGACGAGATCGATGCGCGTCGCATGATCCAGTCGCGCGAGTTCGGCGAGCACGGCGCCGAGCGCCGGCGAGGCGTCCGGTGCGATGCGCACGGTCGCGACCAGCAGCACCGCCGCATCGCGCATCTCGCTCGCCGCCCAGGTGATCAGTTGCAGCGACGCCGCGTCGGCCCACTGGAGATCGTCGATCCAGACCAGCAGCGGATGGCATCGCGCGGCGCCGAGCAGTTGCTCCGTCACCGCGTCGAAGAGCCGGAAACGCTGCGGGTCCGACACTTCTTCGCCGTGGATCTCGGGTACGAGCACCGCGACCTCCGGCGGAAACACCGTCGCAGCGTCACCTGCGAGCAAAGCGCGCAGCACCTGTGTCCACGGCCAGAAGGCCGGCGCTGCAGTCGTCTCGGGACAGCGCGCCGCCGCGACCAGCATTCCGCGCGCCGCTGCCTCGCGCGCGACTTCTTCTGCCGTGCGGGTCTTGCCGATGCCGGCTTCGCCGCAGAGCAGCACCACGGCGCCGCGGCCCGCGATGGCGCCGTCGAGTGCGGTTCGCAGCGTCACCAGCACGGCTTCGCGACCGACGAACGCGTCGTCGCTCTTCGGCAACGCCGACGTCTCGGTTTCCGCTTCGGCGCGCACGGCGACCTCGGCGCGCAAGCGGTAGCCGCGTCCATAGACGGTCTCGATCGGACCGGCGCCGCGGCCCTTCGCACCGATCGCGCGCCGCACGCCGTTCATCGCCGTCGACAGCACCGAGTCGCTGACCGCAACGCCCTGCCAGACGGCGGCGAGCAGTTCGGCCTTGGTCGCGACGCGGTCGCGGTGTTTCGCGAGGTAGAGCAGCAGATCGAAAACGCGCGGCTCGACGTGCAGGACGGCGCCGTCGCGCCGGAGTTGGTAGAGGCGGTCGTCGAGTTCGATGTCGTCGAAGGCGTAGAGCACGACGCGCTAACTCGATTCGCGCGACGATCGCGCACGCATCGTTGCAGTCTATCGGAGGCGCTTTGCGCCCGTCACCTAGCGCTTGCGCAGGATCGAAAGACCGTCCGAGACCGCGAGCATCACGCAATCGACGCGCGCGTCGGCGGCGACCATCGCGTTGAACGCGCGGATCGCGAGCGTGTTCGGATCCTGCGCCTCGGGCCGCGCGACGTTGCCCATCCACAGCACGTTGTCGACCAGGATCAATCCGTTCGGCCGCAGTCGCGCGAGGATCTCTTCGTAGTAGAGCGGATAGGCGGGCTTGTCGGCGTCTATGAAGGCGAGGTCGAAGAGATCCTGTTCCGGTAGCGCGCGCAGCGTCTCGACGGCGGGACCGATCTTCAACTCGATCTTGTGCGCGACGCCGGCCTTCTCCCAGAAGCGCCGGCCCACCGACGTCCACTCCTCGGAGACGTCGCAGCAGAGCAGATTGCCGTCGTCGGGCAGGCCGCGCGCGATGCACAGCGACGAGTAGCCGGTGAAGGTGCCGACTTCGACCGCCCGTGTCGCACCGATCGCGCGGGCGAGCATCGTCATGAAGGTTCCCTGTTCGGGCGCGATCTGCATCATCGAGATGCCGCCCAGTTTTTGGGTCTCCTCGATCAATTCGCGCTGGATCGCGTCGGGCGGGGTGCCGTGGTCGATCAGATAGGCGTGAATCTCTGGCGAGAGCTGGAAGGACTTGGGTGCGTCGGACATCTCGTCTCCTCGCGGTGGGCGCGGAGGAGTCTACGCCAGCGCAGTGCAATCGAAATCATGCATCCAGGGGAGCGTCAGTGACTCGCGCTCGCTCTCGATTGACAGGTGCCGACGAGTCGTCGACTCTGCCGCGGCCATGAACCCGTCCATCTCTGCCAGCAGCGTTCGTGGATTCGTCTGGCTGGCGCTGCTCGTGATCACGCCTGGTGTTGCAGGTCCCGGTGCACTCATGGCGACGCTCACCGCGCTCGATTCTTTGGGCGGCGATCACGCGCACAACGTCTCGGTCCAGCAGGACCTTGGCCACGACGACTTCGTATTCTGTCACGATGGGCGAGACGACACGGATCGCTTCGAGTTGGCTTTCGCCGCGACCGACTGCGCCGACGATCACCGCTTCCACGCTTCGAACATCGAGAGCCTGATCTCACGCCACGACGCTGCAGCTCTTTCGCACGACGCGCAGCGCGCGCTCGTCGCAGTTCTGTCGCCAGAGATTGCGGTGGAACCGTGCGAGACGCTTCCGGGCTTGGCGCCTGTGGCGCTCATCGCGCGCCGTCACCAGAGCACCGTCGTTCTCCGCATCTGATCCCAGCTGTGCATCGCGATCGCCCACGCGTCGTTGCGCGTGGGCTGGGCGCGCACGACCTCGTCGCGCGTCGCGCCATCGCATCTGCACGGGGGGAGCATGGATTTCTCGTCTCTCGCGCGTCGCGACACCGTCGCGTTCGCGCTGCTCGCATTCCTTGCCAGCGACATCGCGCAGAGCGCTGACGTCGCCGATTCTGCCTCGGTTCTTCGCCTTGCCGATGCGCAAGTGGCCGCGCTGCGTGCGCGTCCTGAACTCGTCGCGGCCGCGGCCGAAGAACGCGCACTCGAAGGCGCCGAGCGTCAGGCTGCGTTGCGTCGCAATCCCGACCTCGTGCTCAGCGTGGAAGACGTCGCAGGCACCGGCGCCTTTCAGGATCGCAGCGAAGCGCAGACGACGCTGACCGTGTTCCAGCCGATCGAGCTGGGCGGCGACCGCCCTGCGCGCACGGCGATCGCCGCGCAGCACCGTGCGCTCGC
>JANLTC010000191.1:0-2234 GCA_031362725.1 Deltaproteobacteria bacterium
CTCCATGCAGAAACAAGATCAATGGGTAGCGCGGCGAGTCGCGGCCGGGCGACGGTGGCGCAACCAGGACGGTGGGCACCGGCACCACCTCGCTGGTCGGCTCGATCAGCAGGTAGCGCAGCTGTTCGATTGCAGTCGTCGGCACGGCATGACTGGCTACGCGGTCATGGTAGATGCGCCGCATGCTGCACGCCGCACTAGCCTGGATTTCCACGCCTGGGAATCCGCCTAAGAACTCGGGAAGCGAATCCAAGGCGATCAGACCGTCAGGCGAAGGGACTTGCCGTTCCACCACGGCACTTGGACCGGGCTGTGGAGTAGCCCTGAGTCGACGATGATGGGCAGATGAGCCCGTCGGTGGAATCGGACGACGACCTCGTTGTCGTCGACGGTGACGGTGGCGGGCATGTCGACGAGGTCGCGGAAGATCCGGCCCGCCTGTGCATCAGCGTAGCCGCGCATTTTGCGGGCGAGCAGCCGGTACAAGCCGCTGGCGACGACCATCAAGGCGACATCGAAGTCGACCTTGATGCCGACGGCGGAGGAGAGCGCGTTCACGTGAAAGAAGCGAACCGCATCGGACAGTGCATTCTCGATCAGCATTCGCTGGGCGTAGCGGGTGATGATCTTGGCCGCGCTGGTCTTGTGATCGTTGGTGACGAGGATGGTGGGTTGGTCGTGGCCGAGCTCCTTGATGAACATTCGCCGGAAGTCGTGACCGGCGATGCAGGCCGTGGTTTCGTAGACCTTGGGTGTACGGAATTTTCGGGTTGGCACATCGAGTTCGACGGTGCGCCATGCCGAGGGCGGGATCAGCGCGACTTCCTGAACCAGTTTTTGCGCACGCGCTTGCAGGGTCATGAACGTGATGCCCATTTCGTCGAGTCGCGCGAGGTTGGCGTGCGTGGTGAGCTTCGAGTCGAACACGAGGTGGCGCGGCATCTCTCCGTGCGTTCGTTTCCAGAATTCGATGAACTTGAAGATCTCGGACGCTTCTTCACCCTTGCGAAGATCGGCGTTTGAGTAGCAGAAGGCGCGACCGTCGAGGTCCTGGGCGAGGAAGGAGAGAACGCTCTTCTGGCGACGACTGCGCATCGCGACAAAGTGCCGCTCCACGACTTCGTGCTCGCCGAAGTAGGGGATCGAGTGGAAGTCGAGGTTGAACGAGTCTCCCGCGAAGAGCTTCTCGCCGGCGATGCGTGCGTGGTATGCCTCCAGGACGCTCAGGATCTGGCGATGGCCGACGCGCGAGGAGTACTCGGAGAGAAAGCTCCGCTTGGGGATGACGTTGAGGCCGGCAAGTAGCCCCAGTCCTTCGTCGGCGACCTTGGGCATCACATGGCTGCGCCGCTCGATTGACCAAAGCTTGAGCGCGAGCATCGCGCGCAGCGCATGGCTGGCCGGGATCATCTTCGAGCCGGGGAGTCCTGCTGCCTTGGCGATCGCGTCGAGATCGAGGGCGACGAGGCTGGGGACGAACAGGAACAAGCCACCACAGGTGGTTTCGAAGCGCCGCGGCGCGAGCGACAGTTGTCGAACATCGGCGGTGGGTTCGGCCGTCGGGCGCACGCGGTCGGGGCGCTCATCGTCCAGGCGGCGGGGAAGCTGAGCAAAGCCCTCGGCCTTGAGCACTTCGCCAACTGCAGTTGGACTCAGGCTGATGTCGCGAGCCTTGAGGGCTTCGCTGATTTCGTAGATCGAGTGGTTGCGCTTGCGCAACTCCACGATCGCATCGCGCGCCGCGGACTTCTTCGGTTGCGAGCGGGGCCCCGGCTTGGGCGAAACGAAGAAGGTCGGATCCGCCTCACGACGGAAGCGGTGGCACATCACCTGGAAGGTGCCAGGCGTGTAACCGAAGGCGCGCGCCACTTCGGCGGATGAGCGTCCCTCGACAAAGAAGGCGCGGAACGCCTCGTAGTGGCGCTGCTTGGGGCAGTTGGGCTCCAAGAAGAACTTGCGGCACTCGCTTAGTGTGTTGGGTGCTCCGATAGTCACTACATAACAGTGGCCACCAGGGGTAGCGCCGTCAAGAGAAGATCCTGAGGAATCTGCGCAATCGTCGTCAACCGGCGCATTCAGTGCCATCCTAGGCCACCCCAAGCCACACCGGTCAAGACCACGCCCGTGTGCCGCCGATGCTCCTGATACCTTCCACTGCTGCCATACAACGATCGTAGGAGCACTATATCACCTCAGATGTGCAGCAGGCCGCCTCTCGCCCTACTCAACGTGTC
>JANLTC010000210.1:0-12993 GCA_031362725.1 Deltaproteobacteria bacterium
TGAATCCCGGGTTCTCCCGGTAACTCGTTAAATCGGGGGGCTTTCAGTCGGTCGCTCTATGCCGTATCGCCGCACGCTATTCTGTTTTCGGAGACCGGAAGCAGCTTCCAGGACGCGATTCCGTCATGCGAGAATGATCGAATCTGGCGGGATGGAGCGCAGATAGCGAGCGTGGGCCTATAGCTCAGCTGGTTAGAGCGTCCGCCTGATAAGCGGGAGGTCGGTAGTTCAAATCTACCTAGGCCCACCATCGCGCCGGCCAAGCTGCGCAGTCCGATGCTTCTATTGGCAGCACCCGGAATTGTATGGGGCTGTAGCTCAGTTGGGAGAGCGCGGGTTTTGCAAACCCGAGGTCGTCGGTTCGATCCCGATCAGCTCCACCAACAGGTCTTCTAGATGAAAGCCCGGGTACCGTGCAACGGCCCCGGAGTGTTATGTCCCTTGAGGACACTCAACCCGTAACAGGTTGAGAGTCGGTGTCTCTCCGACGGTCTTTGACAATCGAATAGCGATCCAAGTTCTCAGTACGTTGAGTGCGTCTTGAGACGACCAGTCGTGTCTTGGCCATTCGTGGCCGATGCATTGCCGGTCGTTACCACCAAGGACTTTTGGTCAAGCTAGTAAGGGCAGATGGCGGATGCCTTGGCGCCAGGAGGCGATGAAGGACGTAGGCAGCTGCGATAAGCCACGGGGAGCCGCTAACCAGGCTTTGATCCGTGGATCTCCGAATGGGGAAACCCGGCTGGGGTCATGCCCAGTCATCCAGCACTGAATACATAGGTGCTCGGAAGCAAACTCGGGGAACTGAAACATCTCAGTACCCGGAGGAAGAGAAATCAAACGAGACTCCCTCAGTAGCGGCGAGCGAACGGGGAATAGCCCAAACCGACGGGAAGCAATTCCTGTCGGGGTTGTGGGACTCCAACGTGAGATCGGATCAGATAGCGGAACGGTCTGGAAAGGCCGGCCAAAGCGGGTGATGGCCCCGTACGCGAAATCTGAAACGGCTCTAGGAAGTTCCCGAGTACCGCGAGGCACGAGAAACCTCGTGGGAATCTGGGGGGACCACCCTCCAAGGCTAAGTACTACCTGGCGACCGATAGTGAACCAGTACCGTGAGGGAAAGGTGAAAAGCACCCCGGTGAGGGGAGTGAAATAGACCTGAAACCGTCTGCCTACATTCAGTGGGAGCTCTATGCCGTCGCAAGACGGAATGAGTGACCGCGTACCTTTTGTTTAACGGGTCCGCGAGTTACTCCTCGGCAGCAAGGTTAAGCCGTGAGGTGTAGCCGTAGCGAAAGCGAGTCCGAATAGGGCGTCTAGTTGCCGGGGGTAGACCCGAAACCAGGTGATCTAGCCATGGCCAGGTTGAAGCTCGGGTAAAACCGAGTGGAGGACCGAACCGTAGTAGGTTGAAAACTACCCGGATGAGCTGTGGCTAGGGGTGAAAGGCCAATCAAACCTGGAGATAGCTGGTTCTCCCCGAAATATATTGAGGTATAGCCTCGTGTGATCTCTGTCGGAGGTAGAGCACTGGATGGGCTAGGGGTCCTACCAGATTACCGAACCCAACCAAACTCCGAATACCGACAAGTGCAGCACGGGAGTCAGACTGCGGGTGATAAGATCCGTAGTCGAGAGGGAAACAGCCCAGACCGCCGGCTAAGGTCCCCAAGTTCACGCTAAGTGGGAAAGGAAGTGAGAGCGCATAGACAACCAGGAGGTTGGCTTAGAAGCAGCCACCCTTTAAACAGTGCGTAATAGCTGACTGGTCTAGTGCTCTTGCGCCGAAAATGTAACGGGGCTCAAGCGTGACACCGAAGCCGCGGGTTCGAGAGTTCCTCGGAACTCTCGTCCGGTAGGGGAGCGTTCCAGTTGCCTGCGAAGCTCGACGGTAACGACGGGTGGAGGCTCTGGAAGTGCCTATGCGGACATGAGTAGCGATAAAACAGGTGAGAAACCTGTTCGCCGTAAGCCTAAGGGTTCCTGAGTAAAGTTAATCTGCTCAGGGTTAGTCGGTCCCTAAGCCGAGGCCGAAAGGCGTAGGTGATGGGAAACGGGTCAATATTCCCGTACCAGTAGACAGACGTTTGACTGAAGAGGGGACGGAGAAGGGTAGCTGATCCGGGTGTTGGACGTCCCGGTGCAAGCCCGTAGGCGGGAGGCGTAGGCAAATCCGCGCCTCCATTCCAAACGCCGAGAAGTGACGCCGAGAGCCGCAAGGCTCACAAAGTCAGTGATCCCATGCTTCCTAGAAAAGCCTCGTAGGGAGTCTGTCTGGTGACCGTACCGCAAACCGACTCAGGTAGGTGGGCAGAATATGCCAAGGCGCTTGAGAGAACTCTGGTCAAGGAACTCGGCAAATTGGCACCGTAACTTCGGGAGAAGGTGCGCCTTGGTTGGTGAAGAGACTTGCTCTCGGAGCCAACTGGGGTTGCAGTGACCTGGGGGTAGCGACTGTTTACTAAAAACACAGGACTCTGCGAACTCGTAAAGAGGACGTATAGGGTCTGACGCCTGCCCGGTGCCGGAAGGTTAAGGGGAACCGTTAGCCGCAAGGCGAAGCGGCGAACCGAAGCCCCGGTAAACGGCGGCCGTAACTATAACGGTCCTAAGGTAGCGAAATTCCTTGTCGGGTAAGTTCCGACCTGCACGAATGGCGTAACGACTTCCCCACTGTCTCGACCAGAGACTCAGCGAAATTGAATTGCCGGTGAAGATGCCGGCGACCCGCAGCAGGACGGAAAGACCCCGTGCACCTTTACTACAACTTCGCAGTGATCGTCGGTTCAGTCTGTGTAGGATAGGTGGGAGGCTTTGAAGCCGGGACGCTAGTTTCGGTGGAGCCAACGTTGAAATACCACCCTGATTGTGCTGCCGATCTAACCTGGGCCCGTTATCCGGGTCGGGGACACTGCGTGGTGGGTAGTTTGACTGGGGCGGTCGCCTCCAAAAGAGTAACGGAGGCGTGCAAAGGTTCCCTCAGGCTGATTGGAAACCAGCCGTAGAGTGCAAAGGCATAAGGGAGCTTGACTGCGAGACCTACAAGTCAAGCAGGTACGAAAGTAGGCCTTAGTGATCCGGTGGTTCCGTATGGAAGGGCCATCGCTCAACGGATAAAAGGTACGCCGGGGATAACAGGCTGATCTCCCCCAATCGTTCACATAGACGGGGAGGTTTGGCACCTCGATGTCGGCTCGTCGCATCCTGGGGCTGAAGCAGGTCCCAAGGGTTTGGCTGTTCGCCAATTAAAGCGGCACGCGAGCTGGGTTTAGAACGTCGCGAGACAGTTCGGTCTCTATCCGCCGTGGGCGCAGGAGACTTGAGGGGCGCTGTCCCTAGTACGAGAGGACCGGGATGGACGAACCACTGGTGTACCGGTTGTTCCGCCAGGAGCACCGCCGGGTAGCCATGTTCGGAAGGGATAACCGCTGAAAGCATCTAAGTGGGAAACCCACCCCAAGATGAGGTCTCCCGGGACGTGAGTCCCCTAAAGGGCCGTCAGAGACCATGACGTGATAGGCCGGAGGTGGAAGCGCGGTAACGCGTGAAGCTGACCGGTACTAATCGCCCGTGAGGCTTGACCACTCGCCTCGCGCGCTCGCACAGGCGCTGATTTCAGAAACTCCGCGAGGATCCAGAAAACTATTTGATTGACCACTGACCGTGGTTCGATCCTTTGAATTTCCCACCGTCCATAGAGCAGGGGCCACACCCGTTCCCATTCCGAACACGGAAGTTAAGCCCTGCTTCGGCGATGGTACTGCCGGGCTTCCCGGTGGGAGAGTAGCTAGACGGTGGGATCTCTAAGCGCGGCGCCGACTCGAGGAATCGAGTCGGCGCCGTTTCTCGTTTCGGGCTTCCTACCGTGACGAGGCCCGGGCAGAGCGGCCGCGCAGCACTTCCCAGGTTCGGGCCGTGTTTCGCATGGTTTCCGTCCAGCCGCGCTGGTTGTCGACGGCGAGATTGATCGACGTCACGAGGTTCAGCCTCCTCAAGGCGACTCTCTTCGGTCCGGCGATCTCACCAAGGCTCTGAAAGATTTCGCCGCGTTCTAGCTCGCCACTCGCGATCGGCTCTGCGCTCAGCCAATGGCCGAGTAGCCCTCTCACGTCGCTCAACGCGAGCGGCGCGGGAAGCTGCGAGCGCATGCCGCGAACGACGAACGGAACGCGCGTCTGCTCGTCATCCAACGCTTGCCCGTGGCCGAGTTGCCCGTGTTCGTAGAACGCTTGCCCGTGGTCCGCCGTGACCAACACCAATGCCTCGGGCCCGACGCGCTCGTCCACCAGCGATAGCAGGTCGCCAATCGCGCGATCGACGTTCGCGGCCGCGTTCAAGTACGCCTTCCAGACCGCCTCGCGGTTTTCGGGCCGGATCGCGCTTCTCGGCAGCTCTCCGGTTCCAAGCATGTCGTCCATCTCTCGGTGCCAGTACGGGAAGTGCGTGTCGACAAAGTTGACGTAGAGAAATAGCGGAGACGGCGATGTACGTGTTTCGAGATACGCATTCACCCGCTCGTAGACGGTCTTCCACGACACCTGCAGACTGATCGGCTGCATGGATCGAGAGGTCCGGCGATCGGTATCGCTCCGCGCGTCATAGAAGAAACTCGCGCGCTCCGTGCCGAGCCGTGCATCGCTCGCCCGGATCCCGTCGTGTTGGCCCGAGAACCACGCCACTTCGTAACCGCGCGCAAGAAAATCATCGACGAGCGTCGCAGCGTTCGCGGTCGGCACTACTCGCCCTTGCATCAACGAAGCCCGGGAGGCCCACGTCACCGGGAACTGGGTGTAGGCGGAGTCACTTCTCATTCCGCTCGCTGCGAGACGATTGATGTTCGGCGTTACCTCGCGACCGCCCTCACGGAGGCCCACGAGATCTGCGCGAAAACCTTCGAGGAAGATCAGCACGACGCTCGGCGCCCCGGGGCGCGGGCGCGGCGTCGGCACCGAGATCGGTTGCGGAACCTCGAAGTCGAGCGGCAGATCGCCTGCGAAACCATCCTCGTCCACGCCGTTTCCAGGGATCTCGATCGCCCAGGGGTAGATCCCAGGGTCGAATGGCGCGGGATCGCCGGGCCGCGAAAGCCAGCCAACGCCATCGCGATCGAAATCGGTCAGCACGTCCACCGCTTCAGCAATCAGTCTGCCCGCGGGTTTGGAGCTGAGGCCAAATTGAACTTGCGGGGATTTTGACTCCGTCACTCCCAGCGTCGTCCCGCCAGCAAGCACGCACGCTGCCACAGCAAACGCCAGCCTCGACGCGCGCGGTAACTCGAGCGGCGCGAGATCGCTGCGCATGCGTTCCAACTGACGCACGAACAGCGTTAGCCCGAGGCAAGCCACGCCCGCGATCGCCGAGAGAAGCGCGAGCGGCGGGAGATCTTGCGCGGCCTCGCCGAGTGCCGCGCGCCAGCTGCCTGCCGCGAGATCCAGCATCAGCCCGAGTTCGAGCACGTCCCCGAGCACGCGATGGAGGCGATGCATGGCGAGGTCAAAGGCCAGTGGCGCCGCGACACCGAGCACGCTCGCGCACGCGAGCGCGCGAAGCGGCTTCGCCCGAAGAGCGCGCGCGATCCCGAGCACGATGAACCACACACCCGCGACCGCGCCAACATCGAGGATCGCCCCGCTCGCGAAGAACAGCGCACGCTCGCCTAGTCCGTGCAACGCGAAGCCGTTGTAGCCGCTGCTGAAATACGCCTTCGTGAGGTCGAGTACGACGGCGTCGGCGACGCCGATCGCCACGACGCTGGCTGCGAACAGCGCGCGCCAATCAATCCAGGCGGGCCGGCTCATCGCTCTCTGCACGCGTGCGCGAAGTAGCGCCAAGCGTCACCGAGCCACGCTGCGGCTGCATCTTCGACGACCGAGGCGTTGTCGGGAGACGCAACGCCTGACACCAACACGAGGGTCGTCGGGCGAGGCCCACCGAGCGCCAAGCCGGCTGCGCGCCGCAATTGCGCCGCGAGCGGTGAGCGCACGGGGCGCCCGTCGAAGGCGAAGAAGTACGCGACGAGGCGGCTCGGAAGCTGAGTGTGGTCCCAGGCGATGTGAACCGGGATGCGCTCAGCGTCCACTTCGACCTCGCGAACGCGGAGTTCCTCGGGTTCGAGTCGAGCGCTCGCGAATCGTACAGGGTTCTCGTAAAGAAACGGTCCGTCGAAGGAGCGGATGACCTGGAACTGCATCGGCGTTTTCGCGAGCGCGGGGTTCTCGATTTCACCCTCACTCCACTGGAACGTCGCCGGCCCGAGCGACTCGAGGCGCTCGCCGAGCGCAAGCGTGCCAGGAATCATCGACGTCGCCTTCATCGCACCCGGCGCGTTGCAGAGATCGTCGCCGCGGACGCCGCGGTAAGCAGCGATGCGAGGCGCCGCGCCCACTGCGAGCAGCGCGAGGAGCGCGACGGCGTACTTGCCGGATACACGCATTAGGCGAGGTCTCGGAACGGGTCTCGTCCCGCCGCGAGCAGCAAGCCGCCGACGACGATCGCGAAAGTCGCGACGCCCGTGAGCGGGTGGAGCGGACTCTCCATGATCCACTTGCCGATACCCGACGACATCAGGATCAGCGCCAACACGCGAACGATGTTCGCGGCGATCGCGAGCGGCGCCGCTGCGAGCAACAGAAAGATGCGGCGCCCGTGCGATCGCGCATAACAAGCGAGCACGACCGCGACCGCGACGCCGGCGTAGAGCGTCGCGATGCCGCTGCACGCGTTTGCGACGACGAATACATTCCCTTCGCCCGCGAGCTGGATCACGGTCCCCTTGCGCAGCGCCGAGACTCCGAGCGCATGCAGCAGCGGCTCGACGCCTTCGGCCGTTAAGTGTCGCAGGCCGACGCTCGTCGCGAGCGCGTTGGGTACGGGCACCATCAGCAGCCCGAGCGACAGCGGCACCGCGAGCAGGCGGGTTCGGCGCGCGCCGAGCAGGAGCATGCTGAAGCCCGGAAGGCTCGCGATGAGTGCGAGCACTCCGAGGTAGCCGGTGTGCAACGCGGAATCGATCGCGAGCAGAATGAGGGCGCCGATCATCCACACGAAGCCCCAACGCGAACTCTCGGCAGCATCGTCCGGATCGTCGCGTAGCGCGTTGTACGCCAACAGCGCGATCAGCGGCGGCATGAAGACGCCGTGGTTATTGATCCAGACGCTGGCTGTCCAGTAACGCCAGAGCCACGCCATCGTCGGCCAGAATGCGGCCGCCCATATGGCGAACGCCGCCCACACGGCGAGTGGAACCGCAGCTGCTTTGGCTGGGATGGCCTCGGCGCCAACCTCGTCGTCCTTGGGCAATCCGTTCCGCACGCGGAAGCCGAACACCGCAGCGGCGATTGCGAGCCCCGCCGCCGCTGCTCGCCCGAGCCCGTCCCCGGTCAGCGGGCTCGCAGTGAAGAGCCCGCCGATGACGCCGGCGATCGCGAGTTCTCTGACGAGTCGGCGGTGTCGCACGGGTCCCTTTTCGGCGACGCGCGGACGCTGGCTGAGCGTCTGCGCAGCGTGTCAGCTTCCGAAACGATCGAGCACGTAAGCGGCCAACTCGCGCCGGCCGGCTTCGTCGAGCGGCGGCGGCGGCATCGGTGGAGTCGGCGCGGCGAAGAAGATCACGAGCGAATCGAGGTCGAAGCGCTCGCTGAGCTTCTCGAGCTTCTTCGTGACCATGCCGGGCGCAGCCGAGGCTGCCTCGTGGCAACTCGCGCAGGCGAGCCCCTGCCAAGCCGCGGCGCCTTTCGCGACCAAAGCCGCGCGTTCTTCGGCGCCGAGGGCCGCTAGCGGATCCCCTCGCGGGCCGGCCGCGGTCGTCAGCTTAGGGGGTGGCACCGGAGCGCCTGCGCTCAGCGCGCCGCGCCGGCGGATCGCGTAGATCGCGCCGCCGTAGTCGTCCGACACGAAGATCGTGCCGCTGTTCGGCGCCTCGACCACATCGACGGGACGGCCAGAGACTTCGTCGTCGACGAGAAAGCCGCTGAGAAAATCCTCGGCGCGGATCGCGCCGCTCGCGTCCCAATGCAACGAGACGACGCGGTAGCCGTCCTTGCGCGAGCGGTTCCACGAGCCATGCAAAGCCACCAGCGCCGCGCCCTGATAATGCGCAGGTTGCGCCGGGTGCTGCAAGAACGTGATGCCGAGCGGTGCGTTGTGCGCATTGAAGCCGAACGCCGGCGGCGTCGATGCCGCGATGCGGGCCTCTTGGCCGCCGCCGTTTTCGGGATCCGGCACGCGATCGCCGTTCGCGACCGGCCAGCCGTAGTCAGCACCCGCCACGACGCGGTTGAGCTCGCAGGGCGGGAAGTCGTCCCCCAATAAGTCGCGGCCGTTGTCGGTGGCGAACAGTTCGCCAGTTTCGGGCCGCCACGCGAAATCGACCGCGTTGCGCAGGCCGCGCGCATACAGCTCGAAGCCGCTGCCGTCGGGCGCGTAACGCAGCATCGCGGCGCGGCGCTCGTCTGTCTCGACGCACGCGTTGCAACTCGAGCCGACCGTCACGTAGAGCTTGCCGTCGGGGCCAATGCCGACGTTGCGAGACCAGTGGTTGCCGCCTTCGGGGAGGCCCGTCACGACGTACTCGAGCGCGCCTTGCGTCGTACCCGTCGCGACGTCGAAGCGCACCCGGCCGATCGCCGAGCCTTCACCGATGTACAGCCAGCCGTCGGCGGACAGCGCGAGCCCGTGCGGCAGGTTCAGGCCCGTGAACAGCTCGCGAACCTCGTCGGGCAGGCCATCGTCGTTCTTGTCGCGAGCGAACAGGACCACGCGCCCTTCGCGCGGCAGGCTCGCGAGCAGGTCCCCGCGCGGCGTTGCGAGCAGCATTCGCACCCCGGGGAGGAGCGCGTAAAGCGCGACCTCGTACTCGGCTGGCACCTTCAAGCGCTGCGGAACCTCGCTCTCCGCTGGCGGTTCCCCGGCCCAGCCGAACAGCGAGTTCGTGATCGGCGCATTCACCGCGTACTTCTCCGGCAAGAACGCGCGCAACACCGCGCATCCCCCGAAGGCGAGGACTGCCGCGATCGCCACGAACTGGAGCCAGCGTGCTTTCATGGGCGAGCAGCATACCGGCGCAAAACGCCATCGGTGCGCAGCGGGTTGACCCGCACTCGATAAGCGGGAAAACTGCGCGCTCTTTTGAGGCGGGCCCCCGCCTGGCCCGCCTTCGTGGCGATGGCCAACGCTGCCCGCCAGACACTAGTTCGCAAAGGAAGCTCCGATGGCTCAACGCATTCGCAAGGGCGATCTCGTGCAAGTGATCGCCGGCAAAGAACGCCACACCAAGAAACAGGGCAAGGTGATCGACGTCGACACCGAGCGCGATCGCGTGAAGGTGGAGGGCGTGCGGATTCAGAAGCGACACTTCAAGCCGGGCAGCCCCGGGCACCGCGCCGGCGGCATCGTCGAGCGCGAGGGCTTCATCCACGTGTCGAACGTGCAGCTCGTCGATGCGAAGACGGGCAAGCCGAGCCGCGTGAAGATCGAGGAGCGCGACGGCAAGCGCGTGCGCGTATTCAAGAAGAGCGGCGCGCTCGTGCCACTGCCGGCAAAGAAGTAGGGGATGCAAGTCCGCGCTCGGCGCGGACGCGCAGCGAGCCGCAGGCGAGCGGAGTCGAACAGTGGCCTCCGCGCTGTTGACCGACAGGAAGCTCGCGAACCCGACTGAGTCAAGAGAGGGCATTGGAAATGGCCAAGAAGAGCAAGCGCGAGAAGATCAAGCTCGAGTCGACGGCCGGAACGGGCCACTACTACACGACGAGCAAGAACCGCATCAACACGCCGGACAAGCTCGAGTTCAAGAAATACGACCCGGTGGTGCGGAAGCACGTGGTCTACAAAGAGGCCAAGCTGAAGTAGCCAGCTTGGGTGCTCTCGGTCACGGTGGGCGCGCCGCAGTCGCGCGAGTAGATGCAGCCGGCAGCGCTTCGCGCTGCGGCTGATCCTTCTGACGGGCGTTGTTAGGGGATGCTCGCGCGGTCGAAGGCGTCGGCGAGCACTTCGGCTGCGACATCGCGCTCGGTCCAGATGCGCAGTTGCTCGCGCGCCTGCTCGATCAGCATCCACTTGCCCGAGATGGGCTTCGCGCCGTGGCCGCGCGCATCGCGCAGCAAGCGCGTCTCGAGCGGGTCGTAGACCGCGTCGAGCACGACGCTGCCTTCACGCAGCGCATTCGCCGCCACCGGCGACACCTCACTTCGGAGCCCCACGCTCGTGGCGTTGATCAGCACGTCGTGCGGGATCTGCGCGAGTTCTTCGAGTGCGCCTGCGCGTTCGGCGCCGAACTCCGCTGCGAGCGCCTCGGCCTTGCCCGGCGAGCGGTTCAGCACGACCCCGCGCGCGCCGCGCTGCCGCAGCGCGTAGAGCGCCGCGCGGGCGGTGCCGCCGGCCCCTAACACCACCGCGAGTTTTCCCGCGAGCTGCACTTCGCGCTCGAGCGCGCGCGCGATGCCAATCCAGTCGGTGTTGCTGCCGACGAGTTCGCTGCCCGCGCGCGTAACGGTGTTCACCGCGCCGATCGCGCGCGCGGTGTCATCTACGCGATCGAGGTGCGCGCCCACCGTCTCTTTGTGCGGGATCGAGATCGCGAGTTGACGCACGCCCAGCGCGCGCGCGCCGGCGATCGCGGCGCCGAGCTGCACCGGCGCCACGTCGAACGCGAGGTAGACCGCGTCGAGGCCGAGCGCTGTGTACGCGGCGTTGTGCATCGCGGGCGAGCGCGTGTGGCCGGCGGGGTGCAGGAAGATCCCGCACAGCGCCGTCTTCGCCGAGATGGGGGCGCGCGTCACAGCGCCGGGCACGCGAGCACCTTGCCTTGCCCGAGCGGCGTCGCGAGCGCCGCGAATGCCGCCGGCACGCCAGCCAGCCCGATGCGCTCCGTAATCAGTGCGCTCGGGTCGATGCGCTCCTGCGCGAGCATGTCGAGCGTGTACTGGAAATCGTCCTTCTCGTACGCGAGCACGAACTGGAGCGACGCTTCTTTCATCACGCCCGACAGCGGCGTGAACGAATCCGCGCCCACGCACACGCCTGCGACGATCACGCGCCCGCGGAAGCGCACGCGGCCAACGCAGTCGTCGATCAGGCCCGGCGCGCCGACGGCCTCGAACACGATGTCGGGCCCGCCCGGCGCAGCGCGCTCGAGCGCGGCTGTCAGGTCTTCGTGCAGTGGGTCGACGACGCGGGTGGCGCCGAGTCTCTCGGCGAGCGCGCGACGCCCGGCCGCGCGTTCGGAGACGATCACCTCGCGCGCTCCGAAGTGGCGCGCCCAGAGCGCGATCGAGAGCCCGATCGGGCCGGCGCCCACCACGAGGCAACGGTCTCCGCGCCGCATGCGGCTCGCGTTCACGGCATGCACGCCCACCGCGAGCGGCTCGACCAGCGCCGCGAGACCGCTGCTGACTCCGCTCGGCACGCGCACGGCCTCGTGCGCAGCGACTACGACGTACTCCGCGAACGCGCCGTTCGGCTGCCCGAGCCCGATCGGCGTCTGCGCCCCGCAGTACGCGCCGAGCCCCGAGCGGCAGCGCTCGCACGTCCCGCACGAAAGATTCGGGATCGCGCACACGCGTTCACCCGCGCGCAGCGTGCCGACCGTCTCCATCACTTCGCCGCAGAACTCGTGGCCCATGATCGCGCCCGCTGGCAGCAGCTTGTGCTGATGCAGGTGCAGATCGCTGCCGCAGATGCCGCACGCGACGACGCGCAGCAGCGCCTGCCCCGGGCCCGGCGTCGGCTCCGCGACGTCCTCGAGCACGAGCTCCCCAGGCGTTCTCGAGACGACAGCGCGCATCATGTCTCCCCGGCAGCGGCGGCGTAGCTTACCTTGCGCGCCTTCCAGTACGAGGAGTTCACATGGCGGCGCGCGTCGGAATCTTGATGGGCAGCGCGAACGATTATGAGGTGATGAAGGCCGCCGAGGACGCGCTGCGCGAGCTCGGCATCGAGAGCGACGTGCGGGTGATCTCCGCGCACCGCACGCCGGACCGCTTGGTTCGTTTCCTCGCAGACGCGGAGGCGAACGGCATCGAGGTCGTGATCTGCGGCGCCGGCGCGGCCGCGCATCTCGCGGGCGTCACCGCCGCGCACACCGTGCTGCCCGTGCTGGGCGTGCCAATCGATTCGTCGCCGCTGCAAGGCCTCGACGCGCTGCTCTCCACCGTGCAAATGCCCGGCGGCATTCCCGTCGCGACGTTCTCGATCGGCAAAGCGGGCGCGAAGAACGCGGGCCTCTTCGCCGGCGCGATCATCGCGGGCCGCGACCCCGCGGTGCGGAAGAAGCTCGAGGAGTTCAGGGCAAAGCAGAGTGCGAGCGTGCCGGAGAGGCCGTAGTTTTGCGGAACAGGCGGCCAGGACTTGCGGCAGCATTGATCGCCGTGTCCGCGGTCGCGTGCGCGACCCGGCCGCCGCAACTGTTGATCGCGACCCGCGAGGCTGCGGACGAGTTGTTTACGGGCTGCGAACTGCTCTCGGCGGAAGAGGTCTTGTCACCACCGCCCACGTCCCAACGTCAGAACGTCTGTTTCACTGGACGGATCTACGCGGACTCGGAGTACTTCTACATCGACGTTCCCCCGGAGAGCGCGTCGAGTCCGAAGGTCGGTGTCGACGGTGCGGTCCATGTCCCGCGCTGGGTCGATCGCCGCTCGCTCAACGGCCTCTTGGTATGGGTCGTCGGAGATATCGAATACGACGCGGACTGTTGGGCCCCAAGCGACCCGCCTGAGGAGAGCGAGGTCATCTGCCTGCCCATCCAAAGGCCAATCAAGCATCGGCGCGGCTATTGGGTTGTCGTCCCTGGCGGCGTTCGCTGACACGCAAACCGGTCAAGAGCGCTTGCTCTTCTCCAACGCCGCCTTCAGATCCTCCCACACCAGCCGTCGGTTCTCGGGGGTGTACTGCCGGAGCAAGAACGCGGGGTGGAAGGTGGGCATCACCGGGAAGCCGCGGTAGTCGTGCCAGGTGCCGCGCACGCGGCTGATGGCGACGTCGCGGCCCAATAAC